>JAHYIT010000009.1 GCA_019429205.1 Mariniphaga sp.
TATCCGAAATATAGAACTCAGGTTTGTCCAAGACGGAATAGATTTTACGAACTATTTTCTTCAGAAAATCAAGGTTGCGTTCTTCTTTTGAGACCACCCGTTCCCAATCCCACTGGTCAACATAAAGCGAGTGAATGTTGGTTAGCTCTTCATCCGGGCGTATGGCATTCATGTCGGTGTAAAGGCCGTATCCTTTTCCCATTTTCAGGTCGGCCAGCGCCATGCGCTTCCATTTGGCCAGCGACTGCACAATTTCAGCCACCTGGTCGTCCATTTCTTTCATGGGGAACGAAACCGGTCGTTCGATACCGTTCAAATCGTCGTTAATTCCTGTTCCTTGTTTTACAAATAACGGCGCAGTAACCCTGCGCAATCTCAGCTCGGCTGCCAGGCTCAGCTGGAAAAAATCTTTTATCAGTTTAATGGCCTGCTCGGTTTTATTTACATCTAAAACCGACCTGTAGTTTTTTGGAATAAATAATTTCATTTTCTTCTATTTTTTTGAATTTCTGTAATTTTCTTTTCAATTGCTTGCAAAAATACAATTGTGATTGCAATTTGAAAGAAAAACTGATAAAATTTGCTCAAAATATTTCATTTTATTTAAAATTCATAAAATATTGTAAAACTTCACTAAGTTTTCATTTCTTTTTGATTTCTATTTTTACAGCTCAATTTTAATATGGCTCAGTTCAGTAAAAATATTGCACGTTTATACGGAATTAAAATCTCGAAATGGTTTAACCTGGTGATGCCAGTTGTTGTGCTGTTTTACCAGGACAACGGCATGGGCATGCATGAAATTTTTATTCTGAAATCAATTTATTCACTGGCCATAGTTGCACTCGAACTTCCCTCTGGTTGGATGGCCGATGTGTGGGGACGCAAAAAAACATTACTCCTTGGAGCAGTTTTGGGAAGCGCCGGATTTTTGATGTACAGCTTTTCTTATGGGTTTTGGGCTTTTGTGACGGCTGAAATAGTTTTGGGCGCCGGCCATTCCTTTGTTTCAGGTGCAGATTCGGCCATGCTTTACGAAAGCCTGAAAGCCGACAAAAAATCAGACCAGTATGTAAAGCACGAAGGACGCATTACATCAACCGGAAATTTTGCCGAAGCTTTTGCCGGAATTGCCGCCGGATTTTTGGCTGCCATTAGTTTGCGCACCCCGTTTTATTTTCAGTTTGTGGTGGCTACTTTGGCTATCCCGGCTGCACTAACTTTAAAAGAGCCTCTGGTTCAGGCCACTGCACAAATGCACTCGATAAAGCAAATGGCGCTTACCATCAAAAACACCCTGTGGAAAGAAACAGATTTGAGAGTGGCCATTTTGCTATCGGCTGCAACCGGCACGGCAACCCTCACTTTTGCGTGGCTGGTGCAACCTTTTTTTAAAGCCATCGGTTTGCCGGTGGAATGGTTTGGCATTTTATGGACGGCACTGAACCTGAGTGTGGGTGTTTCGTCGGCCTTTGCATTTCGGTTCGAAGGCAGGTTAAACAGGCGAAAAGAAGTGTTTTTTATTATTCTGCTTTTAACATTGGGATATTTGTTATCGGGCATGACAATCTTATACGAAGGACTAATTTTTCTTTTTGTATTTTATCTCGTTCGCGGTTTGGCCACAGTGGTTTTTAAAAATTATATAAATCTTTATACGCCAAACGAAATAAGGGCCACCATTTTATCTGTCCGGAATTTTATTATCCGTATTAGTTTTGCAGTAATCGGACCGCTGCTGGGCTGGATGACTGACCATATCAGCTTGAAAATGGCATTTATACTTGCCGGAGTTATCTATTTTGGGGCGGCTGTTGCAGCAGCCTGGCCCTGGTTGAAGCGAAAGAGACAATAGAACAGTTTAGCAGGCTTTCCACAAAATATCTTTTTACCTTTGTTCAACAAAACAAAAATGGAATGAATCCACATATTCTTGAAATCATAGCCCAACAGCTAAGGGTAAAAAATAACCAGGTAAAAAATACACTGGAACTGTTGAACGAAGGCGCTACCGTTCCATTCATTTCGCGGTACCGGAAAGAGCGAACCGGAAGTCTCGATGAAGTGCAGGTGCTTCAGATTAAAGAGTTGGGAGAAAAATTTAATGAACTGGAAAAACGCAGGGAAACGGTTCTGAAAACCATAAAAGAACAGGAAAATCTTACTCCTGAATTGAAGGATCGGATTGAAAACTGCTACGATCCGGTGGAATTGGAAGACATTTACCTGCCATACAAACCTAAACGGCGAACCAAAGCTACCATTGCACGCGAACGTGGACTTGAACCGCTGGCCAAAATCATAATAAAACAGTTTGAACGCGATCCTGAATCGCGTGCTGCCGTTTTCCTGAATGAAGACGTGGAAACAGTTGAAGATGCCCTTTCCGGCGCCCGCGATATTATGGCCGAGTGGATAAGCGAAAATGAAAAAGCCCGGAATATTGTGCGGCGTGAGTTTGAAAGAAATGCAGCAATTGCTTCGAAAGTGGTTAAAGGAAAAGAGGACGAAGCCGAAAAATACCGCGATTATTTCGACTGGAATGAGCCGCTGAAAAAATGTCCGTCGCACAGGCTGCTGGCCATGCGCCGTGGTGAAAACGAAGGTTTTTTAAGGGTTTCGGTAAAACCGGACGAAACCAAGCCGCTGGAAAACCTCACACGATTTTTTGTAAAAGGGAACAATGCCAGTGCGCAGCAGGTTGAACTGGCCGTAAAAGACAGTTTCAAGCGGCTGATTGAACCTTCCATTGAAACTGAATTTGCAGCCCTTTCAAAAGAAAAAGCCGACGAGGAAGCCATCAAAGTTTTTGCTGAAAACCTGCGGCAATTGCTGCTGGCCCCGCCGCTGGGGCAAAAACGGATTCTGGCCATCGACCCAGGTTACCGCACCGGTTGCAAAGTGGTGTGTCTCGACGAACAGGGAAACCTGTTGCACAATGACACTATTTATCCGCACAAACCACAGGAAGACAGAAAAATGGCCGCTAAAAAACTAAGCTCCATGGTTGAAGTTTATAAAATTGAAGCCCTGGCCATTGGAAACGGAACGGCCAGTCGTGAAACGGAGGCTTTTGTAAAAAAGCTGCGTTACAACCGGGAAATCAGAGTGTATGTTGTAAGCGAAGACGGCGCTTCTGTTTATTCGGCATCATCTGTTGCAAGACAGGAATTTCCGCAATACGATGTTACGGTGCGCGGAGCAATTTCCATTGGCCGGCGATTGATGGATCCGCTGGCCGAGCTGGTAAAAATCGACCCGAAAAGTATTGGTGTGGGTCAGTACCAGCACGATGTGGATCAGAAAAAACTGAAAAACAGCCTCGATTCAGTAGTGGAACTGAGCGTGAACGCGGTGGGCGTAAACCTGAATACGGCCAGCCAGCATTTACTCACCTACATTTCGGGGCTTGGCCCGCAATTGGCGCAAAACATTGTGGATTACCGCAAAAAAAACGGCTTGTTTAAATCGCGCGAAGAGCTGAAAAAAGTAGCACGGATGGGACCCAAAGCCTTCGAACAGGCGGCCGGATTCTTACGTATTCCCGAAGCGGAAAATCCGTTGGACAACTCGGCTGTGCACCCTGAATCGTACCACATTGTGCAACAAATGGCTGCCGATTTAAATGGAGAACTAACTGATTTGGTGCGGAATGAAGAACGGGTTTCAAAAATCGATCTCACAAAATATGTAACCGCAGAAATTGGATTGCCCACTTTAAACGACATCAAAAACGAACTGCTAAAACCCGGACGCGATCCGCGAAAACCCATCAAGGTTTTTGAGTTTGCCGAAGGAATTTTTTCCATTGAAGACCTGAAAGAAGGCATGGTTTTGCCGGGAATTGTAAATAACATTACCAAATTTGGCGCTTTTGTGGATGTTGGCGTAAAACAATCGGGACTCATTCACATTTCGGAACTGGCCGACCGGTTTATTTCTGATCCCAACGAAATTGTTAAACTGCACCAGCACATTAAAGTGCGGGTAAAAGAGGTGGACGTTTCCAGAAAACGCATTCAGCTTTCGTTAAAAGGTGTAGAACAAGGGTAAATATATTTTACAATATCAGGAGTTTTTTTCAGCCAGAATTTAATATTATACTAAAAACGGGATAAATTTATACATTTATGTAAGTTGGCAAAAAGCAATTGGTCCCGAGTAATCGGGAGCAAGTCCTTTTGCCAACTGCACTTTTGCTCCCGAATGCTCGGGACCAACTAAATTTGGTTGGCACATTTTATCCCATGCGAAGTATAGAAAGCATTTATATGAATTGGTCTTAAAATATTTAGGATAAAAGTTAAATTTTCCCAAAAAATATTTTTAAAAATATACCCCGTTAACGTTAACGGTAAATAAAATTTATTAGCTTTGCACTTAAAATTCATCTAAATCAAAATATTTATGATTCTTGGTTTATTAAAAGAGCATGGCAACGAAACCCGTGTTGCTTTATTACCAGACATTGCACAAAACCTTACTGAACTTAAAGTGGAGGTTTTGGTGGAACAATCAGCCGGTGAAAAAGCATTCGCATCTGATTCAGATTATAAGGAAGCAGGTGCTGCAGTGGTTTCCCGAAAAGAAATTTTCGAAAAGGCAGAGGTGTTGTTACAAATTCAACCACCTGCCGTAGAAGATGTGAAAAACCTGAAAAATTCCCAGGTTTGGATTAGTGCATTTAATCCGCTATGGGAAACTGACCTGGTAAAAACATTCAGAAAAAATGGAATTACAACGTTCAGTCTCGATTCCATCCCGCGCACCTCAAGGGCACAGGCTATGGACATTCTTTCGTCGATGGCAACCGTTGCAGGCTACAAAGCCACACTTGAAGCTGCATTAAGATTACCTACCTTCTTCCCTATGTTTATGACGGCTGCCGGAACCATACGGCCCGCAAACGTATTGATTTTGGGCGCTGGAGTTGCAGGATTGCAAGCTGTGGCTACCGCCCGGAAACTGGGCGCCCAGGTTTATGTATTCGATGTTCGCTCTGCTGTTAAGGAAGAAGTAAAAAGTTTGGGAGGTAAATTTGTTGAAGTGGAAGGTGCCACTGAGGATAAAGATGCCGGTGGATATGCTGTTGAGCAAACCGAAGAGTATAAAAAGAAACAGCAGGAAGCCATTGATGCGCAGGCTGTAAAATCTGATGTGATTATATGCACAGCACAAATTCCCGGGCGAAAAGCCCCGTTGCTGGTTTCAAAAGATACGGTTGAAAAAATGAAAAAGGGTGCCGTTATCGTTGACCTGGCAGCATCGTCAGGAGGAAACTGCGAAGTGACCAAAAACGATGAAGTTGTTCAATTCCAGGGAAAAACCATTATCGGGCAATCGAATTACCCGGCACAAACTCCGCTTGATGCCAGCCGTATGTTTGGCAAGAATGTATTTAACTTCTTAAAGCTTATTATCGGCGAAGAAGGTGCATTGAATCTCAATTTTGAAGATGAAATTGTAAAAGGAACCTGTATCACACATAAAGGCGAACTTTATAATGAACGTGTAAAATCAGTTATAGAAAACAACTAAAAATACCTGGTATGGAACAAATTTTACAGTATTTTTTCGAATACAAAGAAGCCATTTTTATTATCGCACTATCCATTTTTTTGGGTATTGAAGTGATTTCCAACGTCCCCGCAGTGCTGCATACCCCGCTCATGTCGGGTGCCAATGCCATTAGCGGTGTAATTATTATTGGAGGAATCATCCTGGTTGGCCACGCCGATCTTTCCGGATTTTCACTGGAACTGGTGCTTGGAATTCTGGCACTCATTTTTGGAACGCTTAACGTGGTGGGCGGTTTTGCCGTTACCGACAGGATGCTCGAAATGTTTAAAAAGAAAAAAAAGTAGGAAATCATGGATAAAGGAATAACATTACTGAATGTAGCCGGTTTTACAGTTGGCGATACATTACTTGAATTAAGCTACCTGGTTTCAGCGTTGCTGTTTGTTGTTGGATTAAAAATGCTTTCACACCCCGAAACTGCCCGCCGTGGAAACCTTTGGGCATTTGGCGGCATGGCCCTGGCCATGCTGACAACCATCTTGCTGCATAAAGACGGTGAAGGGAAAGGCATTTCATTAACCAATATATGGATTATTCTGGCAGCAATTGGTGTTGGTGCAGCCATTGGATGGATGGTGGCCCGAAGAGTAAAAATGACAGCCATGCCGCAATTGGTATCATTGTTCAATGCCACGGGTGGCGGCGCTTCTATGCTGGTTGCATTGCTGGAATATCCGGCCGCAGCAGCAGGCGATGTCGGATCCATTATTGTGACGGTTTTGGGATTAATTATAGGTTCAATTGCATTCAGCGGTAGTTTAATTGCCTTCGGAAAACTCGACGGACGTGTTGGGGATATTATGAAACCATTTATGACCTACATCAATCTGGTATTAATGGTTTTAACGTTCGGTTTGGGAGCATATATTGTAGCCTCCCCCAACCCACCAACTGAAATGGGTTGGGCCATTTACGCTTTGTTTGGACTTTCACTGGTTTACGGTGTTATGTTTGTTATGCCCATTGGCGGCGCCGATATGCCGGTTGTTATTTCCCTGCTGAACTCTTTTACCGGGATTGCAGCCGCCATGGCCGGTTTTATATACAATAACCAGGCAATGATTTTGGGCGGTATTCTGGTTGGCGCAGCCGGTATGATTCTTACATTACTTATGTGCAAAGCCATGAACCGCTCACTCATCAACGTAATTATTGGTTCTTTTGGCGGAGGTGTTTCGGCTGCCGGAGGCGAACAGGGAACCATTAAGGAAATTACTCTGAGCGATGCTGCCGTGTTGCTGAGTTATTCCCAACGGATAGTAATCATTCCGGGTTACGGACTTGCAGTTGCACAGGCACAACATATTACTCAGGAATTGGAGGAATTGCTCGAAGGCAAGGATGTAGATGTTAAATATGCCATCCATCCGGTGGCAGGTCGTATGCCCGGTCACATGAACGTATTGCTGGCCGAAGCCGATGTTCCTTATGAAAAACTGGTTGAAATGGACGATATCAACCCGGATATGCCCAACGTGGATGTGGCCATTGTGGTTGGCGCCAACGATGTGGTAAACCCGGCAGCTTACAACGACCCGGGAAGCCCGATTTACGGTATGCCGATTATTGATGCCCACCTGGCCAAAAACATCATTATTATGAAACGAGGCATGGGGAAAGGCTATGCAGGCATTGAAAATGAACTGTTCTTTAACGACAAAACCCGAATGTTGTTCGGCGATGCTAAAAATTCCATTCAAAAACTGGTTACCGAAATAAAAACCATGTAGGCGGAAAAAAATTTAATATAGAAGCTCTGCATTTGCAGGGCTTTTTTTTCGCCTGTAAATAAATTTAATTTTGTCAAAAACCAAAACCCAACTATATTGCGTGGTTTATTATAAACATTGTATATTCAATGCCAGAAAAAATTAAAACCCGCTTTGCACCGGCCGAGCGAGCTGATTATGCTCAAATAAAAGGAGATGCCCAATTATTTGAAAATAATATCATACTGAATATAATCGCAAATGCCGTTTCCTCCATGTTGGTTATTTTAAACCAGCAAAGGCAAATTATTTATGCCAACAAATTATTCCTTGATTTTTTAGATGTTACAAACAGTCACGCGGTTTTAGGAAAAAGGCCTGGGGAGGCAGTAAATTGTATTCATGCATTTGCAGAAGAAGGTGGGTGCGGCACAAGCGAATTTTGCCGTACATGCGGGGCAATTGGTGCCATTCTTGAATCGCAAATGGGAAAAAAATCGGAAAAGGAATGCCGGATTGTTACTTGCTCACAAGATGCGCTCGATTTACGTGTTACTGCAACGCCATATACCGATGAAAATGGAGAATATACCATTTATGCCCTACATGACATCAGCCACGAAAAACGACGGGAAATCCTCGAAAGGGTTTTCTTTCATGATGTATTGAATAGTGCCGGAGGTATTTCGGGACTTTCTTCAATCCTTCAGGATGTAAATGACTCCGGAGATATGAAAAAAATTGCAAAAACAATAAACAGGGCTGCCAACAACATGGTTGATGAAATCCAAGCTCAGCGACAGATAATTGCAGCAGAAAGAGGCAACCTTGAACCGGTTTTATCGTTTACAACTTCAATGACTTTGCTAAATGATGTGGCAGATCTTTTTTCAAAACATGAAATTATTAAGGATAAAGAACTTTATATCAGTGAATATCTCGCTGATATCTCAATTTACACTGATCCGGTAATTTTAAGAAGAATTTTAGGTAACATGGTTAAAAATGCTTTGGAGGCATCACCCTCAAAAGCTACTGTTTCGCTTTCGTTTCACGAAAACAAAGATTCCATACAATTTTCGGTACACAACAGTACCTGGATTGAACGGAAGGTTCAATTACAACTTTTTAAACGTTCATTTTCAACCAAAGGAACTGGACGGGGAATCGGTTCATACAGCATGAAACTGTTTGGAGAAAAATACCTGAAAGGAAAAGTGTGGTTTCAAAGTTCTCCGGAAAACGGTACTACTTTTTTTATTGCTGTTCCCAAAAAATTGAATTTAAAGTAACAACCTCGGGAAATATCTTCCGGTATCCCTGATTATAGTCCCAGTTTTCTAATGCACCTGAACATTGATCAACCTTATATAGTTTTATCAAAAACTGGTCATTGAAGTCTTAAATTTACTGACGGAATCAACCAATGCTGTTGAATGGAAATATAGCCCGCAAAATGAGAATTCCAAACCCCTAAAATTGCGATACTGTTTATATTTTTATCACGAAATTAATATTCTTAAAAATGAAACTATATACAACAATCCTGTCCATTGCATTAATTTCGGGTTGTTTACAGCCAAATAAAAATGAAGAAAAGGAAAAGTACTTTTCGTGGGCTTTAAAATTTTCCAATGCAGTTATGCATCGCAGCGACAGTTTAATTTATTACGACAGGGAAATACCCAAATACGAGTACGATTATGCTTTTCTGGCATCAGCCATCGGCAAAATAGGTGTACACGATAAAAAATACTCGGATTATGCACAGGCATACATCGACTATTTTGTGCAGGATGACGGCTCCATTTCCACCTACCAAATATCGAATTTTAACATCGACCGTGTAAGGCCGGGTCTGAATATGCTGGTCCTTTATGAAAGTACAGGTGAAGAAAAATATAAAATAGCCGCTGAAACCTTGGTTCGCCAAATGGAAGAACATCCGCGTACCAAATCGAACGGATTTTGGCACAAAAAAGCTTACCCCTGGCAAATGTGGCTCGACGGCCTGTACATGGCTTCCCCGTTTCTGGCAAAGTATGCCCAAATGTTTGATAAACCTGAATGTTACGATGAAGTTACGTTTCAACTGCAACATGTCTATGAAAAAACGCTGGATGAAAAAACAGGACTGCTTTACCACGCCTGGGATGAAAGCCGTGAACAAGAATGGTGCAATCCCGAAACCGGGCAATCGAAACACTTTTGGAGCCGCGCAACCGGTTGGTATATGATGGCCCTGGTAGATGTGCTGGATTACCTGCCCGAGAACCATTCTGACAGAAATTCAATAATAGAAATTCTAAACGACTTAAGTGAGGCCCTGTTAAAAGTCCGGGACGAAGAAACCGGGTTGTGGTATCAGGTGCTCGATATGGGCGGACGCGAAGGAAACTATTTGGAAGCGTCTGGTTCGGCCATGTTTATTTATGCCTTTGCCAAAGGCGCCAAAAACGGGTACCTGCCTGAAAAATACCTGAACATTGCTGAAGATGCATTTGACAGTTTAATCGAAAACCTGATCATTCAGGATGAAGACGGTTACCCAACGCTCATCAATACATGCGGAGCCTGCGGCCTGGGTGGAAATCCATACCGCATGGGCGATTACGAATATTACATTTCTGAAAAACAAATAGACAACGACCAGAAAGGTGTGGCGCCGGTTATATTGGCTGCTGTTGAACTAAGTAAATAATCTAATCTGAAAAAGGCAAGTCTCCTATTAATATTTTCATATTTTACTTCTTGATCAAAATTCCAGGCTATTCAAAAAAAAAAAATCCTTTTTTCAAATAAAATAATACATTGGGAAAATACTACCCGCTTTTTGATACGATAGGCAGTCATACTCCTAACCGATATTAAATCAATTATTTGTAACTTTAATTCAATATTTAATACGAATTTTTTTATTAATAATTATTATCAAATTTTTTAGCTTATGAAGAATTTTACATTTACTTTTTACGTGTTTATCCTTTTCGCTTTTTCTTATGGAAGTATAAAAGGACAGGAAGTTGTGGATCTTACCGGTATTGACAATCCAACTATTTTGGCTGATACTTTACCGGATGTAGTAAATGGGGCCATTATTTTGCTGGAACCAGGTATGGTTTACGAAACTGGCGGATATGCTTTTGACAAGTCTGTAACCCTGCAAAGCAGTGAACCATTTAACCTGAATCTCCCGCAGATTGATTGTACCTCTAACTTTAATTTTGCCGATGGGGCAGAAATTGATTCAATTGTGTTTAAAAACATCGAGTTGTGGGGTGAATATGACGCCCGTTATGTTCTAAACTCCGATGTTGGCGCTACTATTGGAGAACTTCGGTTCGACGGTTGTTATATCCATGATTTACGTGGAGTACTCCGAATGAAAGATGCCGGGCCGGGAACACTTGACAAATTCACTGTTGTGAATAGCTATGTTACCAGAATCAGGGATTATGGTTTACTAACAGTTGATATGGCAAACTGGGCATGCAACAACATCCTGATTGAAAATTCAACCATCTCTAAAACCCGAACTTTTATTACCAGTAAAAACAATACCGAAACGGTGGTAATAGATGGTACTACCCTCAATGAAGTTACCGCTGCCGGCCAAAGAATGTTCCGCTGGCGGGAAGGAGGACAAAACAATGTAACCGACGGAATTGTCATTAAGAATACCATTTGGGGACCTGGCTGGGATGAAAGTGAATCGGGAAGCACCGGGTTTGATGGTTTCGACGGATTGGGAGAAACAACCTGGACTTTTGAAAATGTGTATGCCACCAGCGATTTGGTTTTTGCTGAAGGAAAAGACACCATCACCGGATTCAATTTTGTATATGACAGAACTGCCGCCGATTTGTGGGCAAACCCTGCCGAGGGTAACTTTAATTTCAAAGATGCAGACTTTACAGGAATTGGAAATGCAGGTGATCCGCGCTGGGCAGTTGCAACCGAAGACGATGGCCGTGAATGGAATATCAGCACCGAAGCATTCAGCGCTCTGGGTGAAATGGATATGACAAAAACTGTGGCTGGGTTATCTGTTTATGCACACAGTGGTAAAAAGGTTTCAATCGATGGAAATGAAAAGACACTTGATGATATGAATTTTACCCATCGATTAAAATTTGGTGGAAGCGGTGATTTTGACAACAATGGGCAACCGCTGGGAAGAGTACTTTCCATTGATGTGGAAGGAAACACGCACATTACTGTTGCAGCGATGTCATCTTCAAGCGGAGAAGACCGTGTTTTGAATATTGCTGCAGGAAACAAAGACAATGTATTCGGCGAATTTCCTGCATTGGGAGCTTCACTTACCAAAGGAGTTTACTCATACATTGGCGGACCCACAAAAATTTATTTCTACTCGCCGAGCAGTGGAGTTAATGTTTATTACATTAAAGCCGCATCCATACCTACATCGGTAAGAGAAATTGCCGGTGATCGTTCTGATATAAAAATTTACCCCAACCCGGCAACAGATAAAGTTTATATCGATGTACAGCAACCAACTCAGGTTGGAATTTACAACATCTCCGGAAGTTTGGTGAAACAACGAATGATAAATTCCAATACCGACTATGTTGATGTAAGCCATTTAAAACAAGGCATGTATATTATTCGCTCACTCGACAGTAATCTTTTTGTTAAAAAATTAATCGTAAAATAAATAGTTTTTTAGGTTAATAAAAGGGCTGGTTGCATTGTCAATCAGCCCTTTTTCATTTTCGCCACAAAAGCTTATTTATATGAAAACTGCATTATTTAAGAATCCTGCAATACTGAATTTCGTATAATAAGTTGTTTTTTAAATGAACAGAAAATGAACTTTTTTTATACAACCATGGCTTTTATTATAATCATGGCAACTGATACAGTATCAGGGAATACACAATACGATAAGCGTATGTCAACAAATTCGATAAATTCAAAAACTGCTTCTGTACAGCTTTTTCTGTGTGGCGATGTGATGACCGGACGGGGAATTGATCAGGCTCTGCCCCATCCTGTGCATCCGGTTTTATACGAATCGTGGGTAAAAAATGCTCAGGTTTATCTCAAGCTTGCAGAACAGAAAAACGGAAAAATTGAAATTCCGGTTTCATGGGATTACATTTGGGGAGATGCAATGAAAATCTGGGATGAAAATCAGCCTAACCTGAAATTGATAAATCTTGAAACAAGCATTACAACCTTCCCGGAACCCTGGCCCGGAAAAGGAATCAATTACCGTATGAATCCCAAAAATATACAGGTGCTTAAGGTTGCCGGAATTGATCACTGCAGCCTGGCGAACAACCATACCCTGGACTGGGGTCGCCCGGGACTTAAAGAAACCCTAAAAACGCTGGAAACTGCAAATATCCGGTATTCGGGGGCAGGAATGAATTCTGAGGAGGCTGCCAAACCTTCTGTTTTTCATTTAAATACGGGGCGTGTGCTTGTGTTTTCTTATGTGGCTTCGGGCAGCGGTGTGCCCGAAATGTGGCAGGCAAAATCCGGCCTGCCGGGTGTAAACTTTTTACCCGGTTTGGGAGAAACAGAAATTTCACACATTAAACAAACAATAGAAAAAACAAGGAAGGCCGGCGATGTGGTTGTTTTTTCCATTCACTGGGGTGGAAACTGGGGTTACTCCATTCCGGCTGAACACCGTGAGTTTGCACACAATCTTTTGGATGAAGCCGGCGTAGATTTGATTTTCGGCCACTCATCTCACCATCCTTTGAGTTTGGAAGTTTACAATAACAAACTGATAATATACGGCGCCGGAGATTTTATCAATGATTACGAAGGAATTTCAGGACATGAAGAGTACCGCGGAGAACTCACTTTAATGTATTTCCTGGAAATCGATATAAACTCAGGGCAATTGAAATCCCTGAAAATGGTACCCATGAAAATGAAAAATTTCCGTTTGAACTATCCGAAAATAAAAGATGTCAGGTGGCTGCAAAAAACACTTGACCGTGAAAGTCAAAAACTTGGAGCCAGGGTACAAATAAGAACCGACAATTTTCTTTGGCTGAAATGATATTTATTTCAGGATAATAAAAGGGGTAATATTCATTTTTTTAACGCTTGATGAATTTCTCTGAATATTTTCGGTTTTCAGCATCGCGAACCGAAACAATGTAAATGCCGCTTTTCAGGCCTGAGATATCCAGTCTTACCTGTTCCCTGTTTTCATTCCGACTTAACAACTGTTGCCCTGTAATTCCATATACCACAACATTTAATAAAGGTTTTTTATGCGAAATAACCAGTCTGTTTTCCGTGTTGCTGAAATAAACATTTATATTTTCTTTCTCCTTTTTATTCAGGAAAATACTGTTGGCTGAAGTTGAGATGGCATCCTGGTTTTGAGCCCCGGTAATGTGAGCCACCAGGCTGTTGATGTAAACTTCCACGTTGGGATATTTCCCGTCAACTGTTGTTAGTTGTGCATCCGCAGCGTCATACGGATTTAAACCGTTCGCAATTTCCCAATCATCGGGCATTCCGTCTTCATCCGAATCAACCGGGGCTCCAAGTGTTTGCAAAGCAGGCCAACCGTTAACGGCATCCTGGGTATCGATAATTCCATTTTTACTTCCATTACCACCATCCATAAAAGTGGCAGTACCTGTTGAAACATCATGGATAATCCGCTTATCAACCGAATCGGTTACCAGGCTGGCGCCAGCAAAATCAAGTACTTTTTCATACGCCGTTTCGGCAGTGTGCGTTGTAACTTTTCCAGGATTTAATGGCTCTGATAAACGCATGGCTTCTTTTTCCGTTGCCGTAACCGTATATTTTGAATGAAACTGGTTATATACGCCGTATGTCCAGTTATCATTCGTTGCCCTTTCTGAAGCTGTGAGCACGTTCCCGTCAATATAAAATTTTCCCCAGATATTTGTAATGGCATAACCTGGATCGGTAAGTTTATCAATTGAAATAATCCTTTCTTTTTTGGTGGTTGCCGGTCCTGGCTTATAGTAACAATTCACAATATTCACATTCATTGCTTCGGCGCCATAAGCGCTGTTTCCCATCCAGTTGTATATCACATTATTTCTCAGGTCAACCAGGTCGGTTAAAGCAAAAGCTTCTCCTTTCTTTTCACCAAGTCTTGGATTTCGGCTGTCATGGTGGGCTAACAGGTTGTGGTGAAAAGAAGCGTTTTCACCTCCCCAAATTCCGCCATATCCGTGAGACCCTTTGCCATGAACCGAATTCCGTAAACTTTCGGATATAATGCACCATTGAACTGTTGTGTTTTCATTGTGATAAAAGGAAACACATTCATCGGTTGACCAACTCATGGAGCAGTGGTCGATTATCACATTTTTAACCTCCCTTCCTTCCAGAGCATCGGCTTCCTGCTGAGCGGCATCGCCCATTCTGAACCGCAAATAGCGAATGATTACGTTATCGGCTTTAACTACCACCGGGTAATCGCGCAGTGTAATACCGTCTCCGGGGGCAGTTTGTCCTGCAATGGTTATATCGCCTTTGGAAATGTTTAACCTCGATTTCAACTGAATGGTACCTGAAACTTTAAAAAGAATTATTCTTGGGCCGGATTGATTAACTGCCCAGCGCAATGAACCCGGATTGCTATTGTCTTCCAAATTGGTTACATAAATTACCTGACCGCCGCGACCTCCGGTAACGTAGCGGCCATGTCCCTCTGCACCCGGAAAAGCCGGTAAATCCTCATCCGGTTCTACATCTCCGCCCGATTCACCCACCATAATTTTTCCAACTCCTTCAAAAAATTCAAGATGAGTTGCCTCAGAATATTCGCCTGCTTCAAGCGAAATTCCATTTAAAATCATTTTTTTTACATGAACAGTTGCATTTAGTACAGCTTTGGCGTCGTCATTTAAAGTTAAAACCAAAGAATCTCCGGCTGCCTTGGAGTGACTGAAAATAACTTTGTTTTCGAGTTCGGCGACAATTTTTCCTTTCCCAAAAGCATTTTCACTGTTGCCTTCTATAGTTGTAACATATCCAGATACCGATGGGTATTTCTGACTATACACCGATAAATCCCATGTTCCTGAAAATCCGGAATTATCTCCTGTCAATAAAAGTTTGCCTTCATTCACGGTTCCTTTTCCGTTGTTTAGTGCCGTAACTTTTACAGAACCTGATATTGGGCCACTCAGCGTCATCGTGCTTCCGGCATTATTGTCACTTTCCATCATCAGAATTACATTGCCGGCAACCGCAACAGGGGCATCCAAAGCCATTCCTATTCCTCCGGTATTGTATTTGATTGATGTACCGTTTTCCATCGTAATTGTTCCTGTGCAGGTGTGGTTTCCTCTTAACCTGAGGTTCCCGGCGCCCCGAATTATAATATCAGCCCCGAATACAGTGGACGTCGTTTCCATTTCTTCTTCTACAATTACGGTTTCACCAGCCTGGGGAACCAATGAAGGAGAAAAATGAGCAGGATTGTCCCAATTCCCGTTTGCTCCCCGGTGAAAAGTAAATATTTCAGGACGTCCAACTATGATTTTCCCTTCACCACTAATTAAGCCTGAATTTGATTCAGCATCATATTCTCCAACGTTTTGTATCTGTTCGTCAATGTAAAACTCGCTGGTAATAATATCGGCATTAAGAACCAGCAAAGCGCCGGTTTCCACTTTCAACTTTGATTTGGCATGAAATGCATTATCGTGGCCTGCAATTAAAGTTGAACCGTTTGGTAAAAATACAGAGCTTTTTCCAAGAGAACCAGAACTACCGGCTTCAATTGCTCCTTCCGCAATGTTAATATTCCCGGAAAAATTACTGTTATCGGTATTTAATGTCAATTTCCCGCCACTCGTTTTTGTTAACGGATGTATTCCGGTTAATTCTGCATCGAGGTTTAATATTCCTTCAACAGTAAAGAAGATGGAATCTTTGGTTGCAATTTTACCATTCAGACTAACTTCAGCGGATGAAGAAATTATGGCATTTCTGACTGAAATATATGTTGCAACACTATTTTGCGAAACATCGAGAACTGCTTTATTTTTAAGTATAAGGTCTGCCGGAAATGTATCTCCATCAGCAATAACTACGAAAGCGCCGTCCACCTCAGCAAGCTCTCCCAACGATGGAATTCCTTCTGGATTCCAGTTTTGTGCATCCTTCCAACTACCGGTATTTCCGTTGCCAGTCCATTGATAGGTTTGTACCACTGATATTTCGGCAGTTGGGTCCCAGCCATCGTTGCCGGTCAACACTTTTTGTACGGTGTAATCGAGTGCCTCCTCATCGGTTAATTCCTTTAACCCTGCCCAGTTGGCACGTTGGCTCATGTCGGCGCCGGGGCCGGTATTTTTGTATTCGTATAAATGCAAATCCTCGCTGGTATCGGCATAGTCCATGTTCCATTTGTCGCCCCAACCTTGCGGGTGGATCATATCAGTCATTTCACAATTAAGCCACGTTACTTTGGGATAATTGTGCCACGGCCGGCCCAAACGTACCAGGGCACCATCGTCTCCGCCACGTGGACTGTTTACTGCATAAGTTAGTTGACATTCATTAAAAACATATCCGTACGGCTGGGTTTTTCCTGTTGAAGGAGCTGTAATCCATCCCCCTCCCCAGCTTCTGATTTCACAATCCTGAAAAAAAACTGTTCCACCACCGTAAATGTAGTCGGTGCGGCCAACTACCAAACATCCTTTAAAATAGCTGCGTTTTCCGTTGCTCCAAAAATACATGGTGTCCTGATATCCGTAAAAATCGACGTTGATAAATATGCATTTATCAGAACGGATCGTAATTGCCTGCGCCTGACCAACCGGCCCCGCCGTGTTTTGAATGGTCATGTTTTCAGCGCGAAAACCATCGGACAAAATGGTCAATGTTGCCGAAGTCCGGATGTTATCTCCTGTCCACAAAGCAGCATCGTCCACCGGGCACTTGCCATTGGCACAGTCGTAAATGTGGTAGCTGATTATTGTTTCTTCGCGACTTTCACCAATCAGTGTCAGATTAATTTTATCTCCGGGAATAATCAGCTTTTCTGTATTGTATAATCCTCTTTTGATATAAATTACAGTTCTTCTTTCGCTGTTTGCCGGGGCTGCGTCGATTGCCGCCTGAATGCTTGTAAAATCACCGCTTCCATCGGCAGCCACCACCATATCGGCATTTACAGGATTTTCCTGTGACGAACCGGAAATACTTAGCATTGTGAACCATGCAAGAATTATTGAGGTATAAATCAATTTCATGTTTACCTGTTTTATTTGAGTTATTTTATCTTAAATGAAACTGTTCCCTCCGGAACCTCGTCACCTATTGTTGAATAATTCTTCAGATTTACTCCGCCAGCGGGCATAATTTTGATGTTGTTTGAACCGGGCCCGTTAACCGTAATTGCATTTTTTGTCTCGAAGTTGTAAATCAAATTCTTTATTTCTACATTTTTTGAATTGTAAAACTCGATTCCTGTTTTGTTTTTGGTAATAAGTTCCACATTTTCAATTATTATATTATCAGCATCAACAATTGAAAAACCGTTTTCGGCTTCAAGCAGCATGTTGCTTATTTTAATATTTTCGAGGTTCATTTCCGGCAGTCCCTGAAGAAATACTGCGTGCTGAGCGCCTTTCAGCACCACATCGCTGATAAAAATATTTTTAAACTGAGGCGTTTCAAAGGTAACCGGCGCTTCCTGTGCCAAAGCATCCTGTCCACCTTCCGCAAGCATTTCGGAAACAGATTTTCCACCATAATACAGGTCGAACGAAATGGCCTGGGTGGGTATATTTGTCATCCGGATGTCGGAAATATAAATATTTTCAACTACGCCACCCCGTCCCCTCACACTTTTAAAACGGAGGCCCACATCGGTTCCCATAAAGGTACAGCCGGAAACATGCATGTTGCGCACCCCGCCAGACATTTCGCTGCCTACGGTAACTCCGCCATGCCCATGGTAAACAATATTGTTGCGAATGACCAGATTTTCGCACGGAACACCGCGCCGTCGCCCATCCTCGTCTTTTCCGGATTTAATGCAAATTGCATCGTCGCCTACATCGAAATTGGAATTGTAAACCATCACATTTTTGCAGGATTCAATGTCAATTCCATCACCGTTTTGTGAGTACCAGGGATTGCGAACGGTAATATTCCTTACGGTAAGGTCTTCAACCATAAGCGGATGAATGCACCATGCCGGTGAATTTTGAAAGGTCGGGCCGTCGAGCAGTACTTTTTTGCTGTTTTGGATGCTCACCATCACCGGGCGTAAAAAATCACGGATGGCTTCGTATTCTTCTTTGGTGGTTAGCCCGGTGGGAACGTTCATGTTGGCTGTTTCATGGGCAATTTTGAATTGTTCCGAAGGATACCATTCATTCTCCCGCTCATTTACAACACCTCCCGAAGCCACCAACTCTTTCCATTGATTGGCAGTAAGTTTACCTCTTTTTACAAAACGCCAGGCATCGCCCGAGCCATCCCAAACTCCATGTCCGGTAAAGGCAATATTTTCCAAACCTTTTCCGTAAATGGGCGAAATGCACCGCCAGGTATCCAGTCCTTCGAAACTGGTTTCAATAACCGGATAAAGATCTTTGTCGGTGGAAAAAATAACCAGAGCACCAGGTTCTGTATAAAGTTCCAGGTTGCTTTTCAGAATAATAGGGCCCGTAAGCCATATTCCGGCAGGAATGACCACTTTTCCCCCACCTTTTTGTGAAACAGCTTCAATGGCATCTGCAAAGGCCTTACTGTTTAAAACCTGGCCCCCGCTAACTGCACCAAAATCTTTAATATTTACAGAATAATCGGGAATAACCGGCTCCTGAACACGGGGCATATCAAATTCCAGCCCTTCGTAAATATCAAAGTTTAATTGGCTTTTCGGCATCTGAGACTGGGCACAACCTTCTGCCATTAAAAAGATTACAAATAAAAATACTGCAACTGATTTTATATTCTTCATTTATTCAAGTTTTGACTATTAAACATTCTGTCGAAATTTAATGGATAGCAATTTTTTTACTGAATCCATGCTGGTTTTCATCGATGATTCGAATCAGAATAATTCCTTTTTCTTTTATGTATAATTCTGCCTGATGTTCCCGAACAGGTTCAGATAAAATCAGGGAGCCGGTTACAGTAAATGCCTGCACCAGGTGAATCCTGCTTTGATGTTTGATTTCCAGTTTCCCGGTAAATGAGTTGAATAAAATTTCAGGTTCCGGTTCAGATGCAAAAAGCCTGAGGGTATTTGAAACCGGTCCTTCTTCCTGTTGGCTTGCCGTAATTTCCGCCACCAGGCTGTTGATATAAACTTCAATGTTGGGGTATTTTCCGTCAACGGTGGTTAATTGTGCATCATCGGGATTATACTTATTCAATCCGTTGGCATCTTCCCAAAAGTCGGGCATTCCATCGTTATCCGAATCAAGCGGTGCTTCGGAAGAATAAAGTTCGGGCCAACCATCCACTGCTGCCTGTGTATCAATCAATCCGTTGGTACTTCCGTTTCCTCCGTCGGTAAAAGTTGCAGTTCCTGTGCTAACATCTTTAATAATACGGAAATCAACCTCATCCCGAAACAGACTTGCACCGGCCAGTTCAAGCACTTTTTCATAACCAAATTCAGCAGAATGGGTGGTTACATCTCCCTTGTCAAATTCTGAATCGGAACGGATATCGTTAAGGGTGATACCATTTGGGAATGAAGAGTGCATATTCACACCCAGCCAGTTGTTGTTAGTATTTGCAGCACTTGCTGTTACATAGTTCCCGGTGATATAAAATGTTCCGTATGTACCGGCAGGCTGGTTGTTAGAGCCATCGTCGGCATAGGGTTGCAAAATCCGGCTTCTGTTTGATGACGTTGCAGGCCCGGCTTTATAATAGTTATTCACAATGTTGTATCGCCCCCCCTCTGCCGCATAGGCGCTGTTGCTGCCCCAGTTGTAAATAGTGTTGTTCCTGAAATCCACCAGTTCGTTATCTGCCTGGTTTGAATAACGGCTACCGTTAAACCGCGGATTCCTGCTGTCGTGATGTGCAAGAAGATTATGGTGAAAAGATGCTTTTCTTCCACCCCATATTCCCGCATAGCCGTGCCTTCCCTTTTCATGAATGGAATTTCGGAGGCTTTCAGACAAAATACACCACTGCAGGGTGAAATTTTCATTATCGTAAAAAGATGCAACTTCATCGGTGGCCCAGCTCATGGAACAATGGTCAATTATAATATCTTTCTGGTTTCTACCCCAAATGGCGTCGTTTATCTGGTTGGTTTCATCTCCCATTCGGAAGCGGAGATAGCGTAAAATAACATTATCAGAATTTACATAAACCGTATAATCGCGAAGCGTAATTCCATCGCCCGGGGCTGTTTGTCCGGCAATGGTAACATCGCCCTGATTGATATTCAGGTTACTTTTCAATTGAATGTTGCCCGAAACCTTAAACAGGATTATGCGCGGTCCGGCCTGGTTGATGGCATATCGTAAAGAACCTTCATTATTGTCGTCATTCAGGTTTGTAACGTAAATTACCCTTCCTCCGCGTCCGCCGGTAACATATTTTCCGTGTCCTTCAGCTCCGGGAAAAGCAGGAAGCTGCTCAGGTTCAGGCGTGTCTTCACCCACAATTAAAACCCCGGCACCTTCAAAAATGGCAACATCGGTGGAAACAGAGTATTGTCCGTCGGGAACAGGAGTACCATTCAGTATAAACTCCTTTACTATTAAATTCGTTTGCAGAACAGCTTTTGCATCACCGGAAATATCCAAAGTCAGTGTTTCTGAAACGGCTGCCTGATGATTAAAAATGACTTTGTTATTATGGGCGACAGTAATTTTCCCATGGCCAAAAGCATTTTTGCTGTTTCCTTCGGCCAGCGAAATATATCCGGGTTCATCCGGGTACTTGATGCTGAGTGCTGCAAGGTTCCAGACTCCTGAAAAACCCGTATTATCTCCTGTGAGCAGCAATTTGCCTGTATTGGGAACTCCTTTTCCGTTGTTAATTACCATAATTGTATCGTTCCCTGAAACCGGCCCCGAAAGCGTTAATATACTTCCACCGGCATTATCACTTTCCATCAACAGGAGAATATTGCCATCAGCAGAAATCGGTGCATCAAGGGCCATACCAGTTCCTCCGGTGTTGTAGCGCATAAAAGTTCCTTCTTCCAAATATATTGTTCCGGTTGATTTATGATTTCCCCGAAGCCGGAGACTTCCTGCACCCCTTATTATGATTTCCGCCTCGAATATTGTTGAGGTGGTTTCCATTTCCACTTCGCAAATAACTGTGTCGCCAACTACAGGCAGCCTCGAAGGGGTATAATTGGCCACGTTATCCCAATTGCCGTTGCTGGTGCGGCTGAATATCAATACTTCAGCCTGTGCAACGCCAACAACCAAAAACAAGGTGATTAAAACCCCACTAACCCATCCATAAATTTTTTTCATGTTTTCTCCTTTGTCACAGTGTTTTCGTTTACTGTATTATATGCTCAACCAGCGAATTCAGATAAACTTCGAGGTTGGTGTAATTTTTATCCAGTGTAAATGCATTGCCATCGGATGAATCATTGGGATTGAGTCCATTGGATGTTTCCCATTCATCAGGAATGCCGTCATTGTCAGTATCTTTTGGAGCAGATGCGCTATTTAGATTTGGCCATCCGCCTACATCATTCTGTGAATCGATAATGCCGCTTTTCCTGAATGGATCAGCCTCGGGATGATCTTGTTTGTATGTCCCGCCGGCATAAGTTGCATAACCGCTACGGGTCTCTTTAATTATCCTGGAATCGACAGTATCTCTCCGTGGCAAAGTGGCTCCGGCATTTTCGAGTACTAATTGATAAGCTTCTTCTGCCGTTTGTTGATGGATGGGCATCGATGGCCAGGGTTTCTCAAGTTTAATTTTTTTGAAGGCGATCTTGGTTTGTACGCCTCCGTCCCAGTTATCCGCTGAGACCCGTGCATTACCTTCGACAACATTATCGGCTATGTACCATTTCCCATAATCTGTTTCACTTCTATAGGAAGGATTAGCGATGCGGTAAGATACCTCACCTGGTCTTGTAGCCGGACCGGGTTTGTAATAGTTGGCTACAATATTAAATTCCGAAAAATTATACTTTTCGTTTCCAACTTGTTGTTTTTCACCACCATAACAACTGTTATATCCCCAATTATAAATGACGTTATTTCTGTAATCGGTAAAACCGGCGCCTGAGGCCATTCGCGGATTACGGCTGCTGTGATGGGCCAATAAGTTGTGGTGATAAGTGCTTTTATTTGAGCCCCAGATACCGCCAAAACCATGATGACCTTTTTCATGATGTGAGTCATACAAACTTTCAGCAACTAAACACCATTGAACGGTAATACTGTCGCAATGGTAAATGGACATACATTCATCAATGCTCCAACTGGCTGATACGTGATCCACTATGATATGCTTTGTGTACCGGCTGGAAACCGCATCATAATCCTTCCCCGATACATCCCCCGGTCTTACCCTGATATATCTTACAATTACCTGGTCGGCGCCGATATTCAGGGGATAGCCCTTGAGACAGATGCCATCGCCGGGAGCTGTCTGACCTGCAATGGTAATGTAAGGATTCCTAATGGTAATCGGACTTTCAAGCTCTATGTTTCCTGACACCCTGAAAACCACTGTTCTCGGCCCGGATGCATTGACTGCAGCACGGAGACTTCCCTGACCGTCATCGTTCAGGTTTGTGACTTCGTAAACTTTTCCGCCACGGCCTCCCACCGTATATTTTCCGTAACCTTCGGCAGTTGGGAAAGCCAATTGTTGGGCATTGATTCCAGTTCCAAAAAAAACAATGGAAAAAATTGAAATGAGAATTTTTTTCATAACATTTTACCTTTTAAAAGTTAAGTAACTATATCATTTTATAACAGTTACAATTGTGCGCTGATAACGAGTCAACTGAGGACTTCCATTATCTTTTACTTCACAGATAATGTGAATTATTTCTCCAATAGAAGTATCTTCCGGCACTGTAAATAAAGCGTCTTGTTGATCGGCATTTTGTAAATCGATATTTCCTTTGTATGTTCCAGCTTCTAAGTATTGCCACCATTTGTAGCTCAGTTCATCTCCATCAGGATCAGAGGTTCCTTTGGCACTTAGTTGAATTGTGCTACCAGGTTTTGCCTTTTGTTCTGGTGCATTAGACAGTTTAACAACAGGAGCATGGTTGGCGTCTTTGTAAGATTGTACGCACCAGTCGGCTCTGGCTGCAAAATCCTTTTGAATAGCATCGGTCCATCGCGCCAGAGGTTTGAAATATTCCCTCATCAGGGCCTGGTTCTCAGGATATTCCTTTCGCATATACAATCTACCCCAGGCAGACCCGGTGTACCATCTGCCTTCCGGATACTCGTAATCTGAAACAGGCACAGGATCGAGCCATGTATTGTCGCGAACCTTCACATAACGGCCGCCCCATCCACCCCAGTCCGGGTGTTCCATATTACGCAATCCCGTAAGAATAGTATGTAAAAATGCTGGAGAATCACCCTCTGACCTGAAATCTCCATCATTAAAGTTTGTATCGCCCGCCAGTCCGTGGCTTCCGGGAACATGTGCCTTGTATAGCGAACACAACGCACCATGTCCTTCCAAGATATTTTTTTTCATCCAATCTGCCCTAAAATAGTCTTTTTTGCCCTCGGGTAAAATCTTATTCCATTGATAGGCAATGGCCCAGAATTGGTCAGATATAATCGTCTGAATATTATATTTGCCCCAGCTTGGCCTGATATAAGCCTGATAGGTAGAATCCTGTTCCCAAATAAAGAAAAACCGTATCTTCTTTGCTACTTCTTCCATCTTCTCCGGATGCTCCTCCTCAATCGTTTTCAGCGCCCGGGCGATCGTATTGGTTCCGCCCCAGGCCTGTAGCCAAACCGGACGTTTATCCGTATCGTCCAGCAGGACATCAACAATAAGCAGAGAACCGGCCGTAACTTCCTCCATCTCCCCTTCTGCTTTTACATTTCCAAGAACCGTACGCTCACGCAGGTATTCCGGTTTGGGATAATTCGGATCGTGTTTGCTTAAATTTGGATAAACCTGTGCATAAGCCTCCAGATATGGATCTGCCCAACCATCACCGGCCCAACGGTGCCCCTGCCAGTGGTACTGCGAACTCGAAGTAATAATGCCTTCAACATCCCATTCGTTGGTGTATAATAAAAACCTTACCAAAGAACATTCATCATCTATTTCCCCATCACTCGTAACAATTACACGTGGTTTTAATATGCTATTTTGAGCAAACATTTCACCTGCAAACATCAGAAAAAAGAGACTCATTAAAATGAAATAATTTTTCATACGTATATTAATTTATGCCGTTGATATATTTTTCCAACATCGTGTATCCATCTTCTGCAACCTTATTTCTATCAGATGCATCGTTTGGGTTAAGACCGTTCTGCTTTTCCCAATCATCGGGCATGCCGTCATTGTCAATATCTTTTGGGGGTTGGGTGCTTTTGAGAACAGGCCAGCCCCCAACATCTTCGGGGGAATCAATGATTCCTTTTTTGCCGCCGGAAAATGTAGCGCCGAATTGTTCCTTTCCGGTAAGAGTTTCATCTATAATCCGTTTATCAACTATATCTCTTTGGAGTGAAGCACCTACCGAACGAAGAACACTTTTAAACGCATCTTCTGCGGTTTCTGTTTTTATTTGTGCAAACGGAATCGGTTGGTTCAGTTTTGAAAAAGATTTCGTTTTTTCATTCACTCCCTTTCCCTGAATTCCTTTTCCCCAGTTATCTTTTGTAACTTCAGGATAGCCTTCCATAAAGTTACCTTCAATAAAAAATTTGCCTGGTCCCAACGTGTCCGTATTATGCTGCGGATTGAAAAAAGACTGGGTAAGATCGAGAATCCGGTATCTGACATTTTTATTGGTTGCCGGGCCGGGCTTGAAGTAATTGTTAACGATATTGTAATTTCCCTCTTCTCCACCGTAAATGCTGTTGTGGCCCCAGTTGTAAATCACATTGTTTCGGAAATCAACCTGTTCCGAATCCGGATTATTGTTATAGCGCGAACCGTGAAATCTTGGATTCCGGCTGGTATGATCGCAAATCAGGTTATGATGGAACGTTGCATTTTTTCCGCCCCAGATTCCTCCGTAGCCATGATTTCCCTTGCTGTGCACAGACTGGTCCAAACTTTCGCTGACAATACACCACTGGAGGGTGAAATTTTCGGTTTCATAAAAGGAGGCTGCTTCATCGGTTCCCCAGCTAAAACTGCAGTGGTCGATAATAATATCTTTGATTCGAATGCCTGAAATGGCATCCAGTTCCTTTCCTGATTTATCGCCAGGGCGGACCCTGATGTAGCGAATGATAATGTTATCAGCATCAATTCTGATTCCGAAGTTTTTCAAACAAATTCCGTCTCCGGGAGCCGTCTGTCCGGCAATGGTTAAATCGCCATTTATTATGTGGATAGGCTTTTGCAATTCAATAGTACCTGACACCCTGAAAACAATAGTTCGAGAACCTTTTTCTTCAATTGCTGACCTAAAACTGCCTTCTCCTTTATCATTTAGGTTATCTACAAAAAGTACCTTCCCTTCGCGTCCACCTGTAGTAAACATACCTCCTCCCCCGGCTGCGGGAAAAGCAGGAACCTGTGAATTTGCTAAATTCAGTACAAAAACAAAAAATATCAACAATAAAAAAAACTGTTTCATTATAAAGGTTTTTGTTTTCAAGGAAATTCTGCAAATTTCCATGGCGGACTATGCAGAATTTCCTGTGATAAACAAACTAACTAAACTATGAATCAAAAAATCTACCCTTTTCAATTTTTTTAAACTACAAACCAACTCTCCAGCGTGGATCCCCTGAATCTCCCTTGCCAGGGAAAGCCGCATCTTTAAATTCAAAAATGCTGTTGTAAGGATCTGTCCATAGGTCGGTAACCAATCCGGGATATGTAACTGAAGGGAAACCAGGTATTTCATCCTTCCCTTCGCCGTAGCTGAATTCACTGGTGGCATAGGTATTAGTAATTAACCAGTTTGTATCGCCAAGCCCGTCAAAGCCATCAATTGCCACATTTCCGGAATCATCCTCATCCCATCCATGTCCCCAAATGGTATTTCTTATGGTAATACCGTCCAGCACATTGTCTTGTCCACCGGTTCTCCAGCGGAAAATCTGACGTCCGAACGAAGGAGTTTCATGAATGGTGCAACCATCTATAACAATCGAATTTGAGTTGTTCCTGCTAACCAGGAAAGACCTGGCTTTTGAGATGGTAGAATTTTCAATTAAAATATCGTTGCAAATCCATTGATCCCTGTCCTGGGTGAAAATGGCATAATCCCTGATGCTGTCAATGGCGCAACCTGTAATCGTAAATTTATCAAGAGTTCCTTCCCCACCTTTAATTCTTCCAATTCCGCGGAATAGCCTTAAAACGCAGGATTCAAACTTAATTTCACCAATTGTTCCACTTGCATCGATATTAAACACATATCTGGCATTGAAACCGTCGGCAGATGCTGTAAGGTGGATATCCTTAAAATGAACAAATTCAATGTTGCTGCCATCGGCAATATTGAAATTGGAGCTGCAGTCGATGACCGGCAATGCAGGTACAAAACTGTAGCCGCTCATAAATGACACGGATTTATCCAATTTGTATCCACCCGCAAGATAGGTTTTTCCACCTTCCAGTAACAAAACACTTCCGTCTTCCACATCCGGCAAAATATCGGCCAGGTTTACCGTGCTGTCTATGCCGGTAAGGTTAACCACATTATCACCCGATACCAAAGGTTCTCTGGTGGTATAAACCTCCCAGCCACGTATCACATCGTTACTGAAAATAGCTACCTGATAAGTAGTTGAAGGTTCAAGTCCTGCAATAATTTTCAGACCTTCCTCCCGCTCTTCCGGAGTAACTGAAAATTCCTCCAATGGTGTTGTCAGGCGTTCATCGGTACCAGCATATACTTTGATACCTGTGATTGGCTCACCTGCAGGAGTCCAGAATACTTTTGCCTGATTATCGAGCACATCGAAAAAAGTTGGAGTACCCATGTTCGAAGGAAATTTTTGTGTTCTTACACTTCCAAGGAATGAGGGAAGACTGTTATACTGCGGATCGTCTGCAATGGCAGTTACCCTGACCTGGTAAACCGTAAACCAGAGCAATTCCTCTCCCACTGTTTCGCTGTTAATAACCACGTAATTTGTATCGGTTTCAAAAGTATAATCCATGGTTAAAAATGTATCTCTGCTGACTTCAATAATGTATCTTTCAGCAGCCTTCATTTTACCTAGGTTTACCAATATGGTATTGTCAACCGCTTGAAGAGATTCGTTCAGAACCGGCTGAAAAAGGCGGGTTCTTGGATAATCCTCTTCTTCTTTGCAGGCATGAAAAATAAGCAGTCCTGCCACAAAAAGAAGGATAATAAATCTGATATTTAATTTTTCTATTTTCATTTCGATACTTTTAATAGTTTTTACTCATATTGGAATTGAAATTCAGATTAAAATCCAAAACCATATCCATCATTCTTCAATAATCCTTTACTGTTATCGATCCCAATAGTAGGAATCGGGAAAATATACCTGACGATTCCATTTGGAACACCAATATTCGAACCGTTTATGTAATTATCCCAGTCGCGGGTAATCCATTCGGCAAATCCGTCGGGTCTTGTTTCGCTGTACATAGCAATCAGCCATGTTTGTCGTTCCCAGGTTTCGTCTGGTGCAGCCAAAACTTTTTCATGCGTATTATAAATTATCAGGTCACCGTTTTCATCAAGTTTTGTATAAACATAGTCGGGCAAATCCCCGGTTCCGTTAAAAGCATCCAAAGCCATCTGCTTACAGCCGTCCACTGTTTCTTTAACTTTTTCATAATAGAGGTTCCAGCGAATCAATTCATATTTGCGAATCATTTCACCGCCAAATTCCCATGCACGTTCATCCACGATGGCATTAAAAAAATCATCCTTGCTGCCCGAAACAGTAGCTGTGTACTGATCAACTTTTGTGGACCATAATGCCGGTTCGAATGCTCTATGACGAACACGTTTGAAAGCATCCTGAGCCTCTCCCGTTGGTCCGTTCAGTTCATTTTCGGCTTCGGCAAACATGAGCAGCACATCAGAATAACGCATCATGGGCCAGTTAATTCCTGTGCCTTTGGAAGTGGATGGACCGGGAGGATTATCCAAAAAATGGCGGCTCCATTTTCCCTGCGAAATGTTCATATTTCCTCTGCTTACAAGTTCCTGAATAAAATCACCGTTAATTGTATATAATCCGCAGGTAACCGGTAATCTTTTATCTTCACGATCGAACGAATAGAAATAGGTTGGCGGCATTGCCATGTAATTGCTACCCTGACCGTATGGATGATTTCCGGGATCGACGCGGATACCAATGTTCCAGCCAACATCGCCCCGACCAATTGCAAAGGGTACTTCGAAAAGCATATCGCTGTTGACAGGTGAAATGAATTTGCACTGGTTCATAAAAACCTGCCTGAAATTGGCTCCAAGTGTACGGTCTTTAAGTGTTATGAGCTTTTTGGTGTAATCCCTTGCAATTTTATAATAGTCCTGGTAATCGGCTTCGCGGGTCATGGTTAAATCGGGTTTAAGATACCAACCTCCACGCTGGAGTGCAAGGCGTGCAATCATACCCAGGGTATATTCCCGGTTAATTTGTTCAATCCCGAACTGCAGTTCATCTGCCCACAACATTTTATTTTCAATATCAATAAGGTCTTGAATAACGGTCGATAGAATGACATTTCTGTCTTCTTTAGGGAGGTTAAATTCCACATCAACGGAGGGTGCATTTTCGGAAAACGGCACATCTCCAAAATAAAAAATTAGCATGCTGTACCAGTATGCGCGCATGGTATAAGCTTCGCCAAGTAAGTGGTACATATTTCTGGAAAGAACAACATTCTCAGATTCAAGGGCATCGCTTGCAAGAATACCTTCGATGGCAATATTCGCATCGCGAATAGCCTGGTAACCAATATCCCAAACATACCTTAAGTCACCATTGTTTTCCTGTGCATCGAGCCGCCAGATTTGGTATCGTGCACCGTCGCTCGAACCGCCATTGTGTTCAATATCAGTGTTACCTGTCATATTGTTCGATAGTCGTGATTGAAACCCATCGTGGCTGAAATGGACATACATGGCATTTACAGCTTTTCTGGCGTCCTCTGCATTGGAAAAAATGTATTCAGAATCGAATGTTGAAAGCGATTCGGGTTCTAAAAAATCTTGACATGCAGTAAAAGAGAAAAATACTGCAATTATTCCTGTTAAATATTTATATTTCATAACCATAAAATTAATATTCATTGTTTATTAAAACGAAAGATTTACACCAAAGGTAAATGAACGGCTCCGCGGGAAGGACGAATAGTCGATACCCGGTGTAAGCGCTGCATAGCTGCTGCTTCTCGATGTACTCACTTCCGGATCATATCCGGAATATTTTGTCCACAGCCACAAATTGTATCCTGTGGCATAAATGCGTAAAGAAGACATTCCAATTGTGTTACTTAAACGCGATGGAAAGGTATAACCAATAGTCAGAGTATTCAGGCGAAGGAAGGAACCATCTTCGACTGCCCAGTCGGAAATTACCGTAGTGGCCTGACCAAATGAGTTGCTGCCGCTCCATATAGTTTTATCGGCATTCATTTGCCTCAGTTGATCCAGTTCGGTAACAAGTTCTCCCGGAGTGCCCGTATATGTTCCGTCAACATCAATGTAGGTATAGCGTTTATCAGAACTCATTGAAGTTAACATATTGCCAAAACGTGTGCGGTATAACTGGTTATAATCAATTTTTCCTGTATTATACACATCGTTACCCAACGACCAGTTAAATAACACCGAAGCATCGAATCCTTTAAAAGTGGCATCGAAACCAAAACCACCTGTTGCATCGGGTAGTGCACTACCTATTATTTTTCTGTCCTGACTGTTAATCAAGCCGTCACCGTTCAGGTCTTTCAGTTTCATATATCCTGGCCGAACACTGTTTACGCCTAAAGTATTCCTGTTATCCGGAACATTTTCTTTTAACGTGTAGGTATTGGTAACCGCGTTATAACCCGTAAAATCATCTGCTGTGAACATGCCATCATTTACATAGCCATATATCAGGCCTATTGTTTGTCCTACTGCCAGGTAATAGTCATCGCGGTCTTTCAGGTCGGTACTCGACCAGTTCGACTGAAAAAAGCGTTCGTCGGTACCATCCAGTGCATCAATTTTTGCTTTATTGATACCAAAGTTGAGGCTTGCAGAGAGTGTAAAATCGTCTTTGTCAACAATAATCGCACTCAATAACATTTCAATACCTTTATTGGACGTACTTCCAATATTATTCCACTGGGTGTTGAAACCTGAAATAGGTGAAATTGCCGAAGCAAGCAACAGGTCTTTGGTTGTATTTTGGTAAAGGTCGATATTTCCTCTTATTCTTCCATTATAGAACATAAAATCCAGACCCATGTTTCTGTTTATTGTAGTTTCCCAAATTATATGCGGATTGTATAAGGTTGACCCGTCGGGTGAATAATAAGGATTGAATGAATTTGTTCCCATGCCGGGGCCTCTGTTGGTATTCGCCCTAAAAAGGAACTTTGTTGCATTTGCCGGAATACGGTCGTTACCTGTTGCACCATAACTGAGGCGAAGTTTCAATTCATTTATAGCATCAGCTCCCTGAAGGAAACTTTCTTCATTAATTTTCCATCCCAATGCAATTGCGGGGAAAACACCTACCCGGTTTTCTTGTGAAAACTTACTCGAAGCATCGGAACGCAAAGTGGCAGTAAACAGGTATTTTCCGCTATACTGGTAATTAGCGCGCGCGAAAAAAGACAGCCGGTTCTGCTCAGTCGATTGATAACTTGAATAACTATCCAATGTTCCCAATGCCATGTTGGCAAACATTTCCCCGGGCTGCATTGTTTCTCTGAAGTTTTCTACACGTACAAAATTTCCTTTTCCTCCGTTTGAATAAATCTCATTACCTAACAACAAATCAAGTTGATGTTCACCCAGATTTTGAAATGTATAATTAGCGGTATTGAGTAAACGGAAGGAATAGTTATCACGGTATTCAGATGTCCCCAAAGGCAGGCTGTTTCCTTCCTGCTGCGATTGGCTGGTTAAAGGTCCGTAGTAGCGCAACCTTTCATCAAAAGTTCTGCTGCTTGTAATGGCCGAATTCAATCTCAGGTTTTCATATGGGTTCCAAGTAAGTCCGGCCTGTAACACATAGTTCATGGTATTTCTTTGTCTCCAGTCTTGTTTTGCCAGTTCAATCGGGTTAATGAGGCTGAGCAAAAATGATTGAAAATCATCGGAAGAATCGATTTGGGCAAGGTCAATATCCAGTTCATCGGCAATTCCGTTTACCGGACGGGCAGTAATAACATTTTTAATGCGTAACTGCGCACTCCCGGCTGTTCCGGCACCGTCAACCTGTGTATCCGTTATCCTGGCCGAGGCGTCAAAAGTTAATGATTTTGCAATCTCATGATTTAATTTGAAATTGATAACATTTCGGCGATAACCGTTTCCAATCATTATTCCATCATCAATATTATTGGTTAAACTGAGGCTGACTTTCGTTTTTTCTGTGCCTCCGCTTATACTTAAGTTATGCGATTGAGAAACCTGTGGTGTTCCAAATAATTCGTTCTGCCAGTCGTTTGGTTTTTTGTACCTGTAAAGCTCCAAATCGTCGTATTTACCGTAATAACGTTCAAAATTACGCAAATCAGACTCCGATCGAAGTTTTGCATGTTCATAATGTACCATTACAAACTCATACGGATCGAGCACATCATAAACCCGTTCCTGTGGTAACGTTTTAACCTGTGCATACCCGTTGTAACTTACCAAAGTTCTTCCGGCCACGGGACTCCTTGTGGTAATCAAAATTACACCGTTTGATGCCTGAGCACCGTAAATTGCTGTTGCAGCCGCATCTTTTAACACATTAATGCTGGCAATATCGGTAGGTGGTACATCCCGAATGCTTCCTACGATAAAACCATCCACCACATACAACGGAGAATTGTCCTGGGTTACAGAGCCGCCACCACGTACCCGGATTACTATTTCAGCGTCAGGCGAACCATCGGTGGTAATGATGTTTACACCAGGCAACCGGCCTTTTATTGCTTCCGCTGCATTGGCAATGGGTATTTTTTTCAACTCTTCACCCGAGATGGATGCAACCGATCCAGTTAAATCTCTGCGGCGGGCAGTACCATAACCAACAGCCACAATTTCATCCAATTGTGTAGTTGAAATTTCAAGTTCAACGTTTATTTCATTTCTTTGACCAACAGGTATTTCCTGTGTAGTATAACCAATAAATGAAAATATCAATACAGCTTCTGCCGAAGGCACTTCAATGCTGTATGTTCCGTCAACCATTGTTACTGTGCCCTGAGTTGTCCCTTTCAGAACCACGTTTACACCAGGCAGTGTTTCTCCGGTTTGAGAATCAGTAATTTTACCCGTTACCATCCGCGTTTGTGCAAAAATGGTTGAAGCAAAAATTAGCTGAACTGCCAAAATAACAGCGAATTTGAAAAAATAATTTAATCGCTGTTTTTGAAACTTAATTTTACAATTTGCCATACTGTATCTATTTAGATTTGATAATATGTAATAAAATATTTATATAAATAATTTATAATTGTTAAGATATCAGATTGAGAAGAAATAGCATTGCAACAACCAAAAAGATAATAGTAAAAACTATTTTAAGGTTAGTATTTTTTAGGTTCCGGTGAAATTCTTTCATAGCCATAAACTAATTTTGTGCAATTTATCACTGATAAATCAAATCCATGGGGTTCAGGATTCCCTAATAAAATGAAAAATTTCCCAACAGGGGTTATATTTCCCAAAATACGGGATTTTAATATTTGAAATGCCGCGCCCTCATAAAATTTGTACTGAAAATCAAAATTAAGTGAATTTATTCGCAGAATATTAGCAGCTTTTTTTTTAAGGAAGCCTGGTAAATTGCAAAATGGTATAAACGACTCGCTAAATGAGATTTTTAAACCCTTTTAATTCTTCTGCTGTTCGTATTTTTACCATCAAAACAATAGCTATGAAAAAGTTGATTATTCTTATCCCGATTATCATTTTTTACAATTTAACAGTAATGTCACAACAAAAAACGCAGGCTTACCTTGGGCAGAAGGAAGGCGGCGAATGGAAGTGGGTAACCAAAGCCAATGGCAATGAACAATATGAATATCAGGGAGGTGAGTTCAAACCGGTTCAAAGCCTGGAACTGGACAAAAAACATACCGACCATTCATTCGACTTACAGTTTGAAGGTCCGGGCTGGGAATCGGATAAAATTGGTTACCGCATTTACCTCGACTGGCGAAATGCCATCGATATTTTTGGGAAGAAAACCGACAAAATGATTTTACACCAGGTTGGATTGGATGGTTTTGATTCGTACCACGAAATGCAGGATTGGGGCGTTGATATCCTGAAGGTGGGTTCGGCGCTGGGAATTGGTTCACTTGCCTTTTGGGATGGAGAAAAAGCAATAAGAGTTGAAAAAACCGATGACATTTTCTGTTCGGTTGAAAATGGAAAAAATTCATCGAAAGTTGACCTTACCTATTCAGGTTGGGAGATCAACAACACAAAAACAGATTTAACTACATCACTTGAAATTAATGCAGGGAGTTATCTGACCAAATATTCAGCAGAACTTTCCAAAGATTTGCCAAACCTCGCTACCGGAATTGTAAAATTACCTGAAACCGAAACTGCCGTTTTTACTGACATTAAACCCGGTTGGAGTTGCTTTGCCACATTTGGTAAACAAAGCCTTGAAAATGATATGCTGGGAATGTGTATCTTTTTCAAAACAAGTGAGTTGATTAAGCAAACCAATGATAAAAACAGCCATGTGATTGTATTAAAACCTGTAAATAACAAGCTTACCTACTACTTTGGCGCTGCATGGGAACAGGATGCTTCGGGGGTAAAATCGATGAATGATTTTAAGAAGTTACTAAAAGAACAGGCTAACTTTATCAAAGAATAAAATGGCTGTTTTACAGTTTTACAATGGCAAAAATTTTAACACTATAAATAAATGAATCTTAATAGCTTTCTGATTTTGTTGTTTTTACTACCGGTAATTGTGTATGGACAAACCCCGAAAAACGATTTCCCGCGTGATACATCGTTTAGTGTGCGGAGCGCCGGCGAAAATATCAAAAAGGAATTCCCCAATGCAATGGCTGTTAAAGAATTTCAAGGATTGAAAATTAAGTCGGAAAAAGATGTGGTTTACCGGGCGTTTAAAAACCGGGAATTACATGCCGACCTGTTTTATCCAGATAAAACACTGGACAAAAAAATCCCGGCAATTATTTTAATTCATGGCGGAGGCTGGGCTTCAGGAAATAAATCGCACCTGGTGCCAATGGCGCAAATGCTTGCTGCTCATAGCTTTTTTACGGCAACTGTGGAGCACCGCCTTTCGCCCGAAGCAAAATATCCGGCTGCAATAACCGATTTAAAAACATTTGTAAAGTGGGTAAAAACGAATGCAGAAAAATATTACACAGACACTACTAAAATTGCAGTTTTAGGCTGCTCGTCAGGGGCAACTTTGGCTACTTTGCTAGGGACCATTGGTCAAAATCCAAAATTTAATTCGCATAAATTAGAAGAAAACATTTCGGATAAGGTTCACGCCATTATCAATATCGACGGAATTGTCGATTTTACCGACCCGGCCGAAAGTGGAAAAGATGATGACCCGAATAAACCTTCAGCCGGTGCGCGTTGGTTTGGTTATACTTTTAAGCAAAATCCTGAAGTTTGGGTCGAAGCATCTCCTTTAACTTATGTAAATAACGAAACCCCTCCCACCCTTTTTATAAACAGTTCAATACCGCGGTTTCATGCCGGACGCGATGAATTTACCGGGATCTTACAACAAAACGGAATTTACTTTGAAATACATACGATTGAAAACACGCCTCATCCGTTTTGGCTGTTTCATCCCTGGTTTGACGAAACATGGCCTTTAATCACTCAATTTCTAACCAGGGTTTTCGAAAAATAAAAAACCATTGAAATTGCCTTTGAAAACGGCATTCTTCATTTATGTAATGTCATTTGAAATATAAACTGAAATATTTTTCTGAATTCCGGGCAAATTCCGGACCTGTAAATCAGAGTTCAATATAATGCAAGACCCAGGTTCCCAAGATATTAAAAGGAGTGTAATTTGCAGCTTCGGCATCGCTTAACTGGTGCGACCATTTTACACGATTTTCTGTTTTTGAACCTTCTCCTGTATTTTTATATTCGGCGTAAAATGTTGTAGATTCGTTTCCAACATTGCTCCATACTTTCCAACCTTCGGGATGAATATGTTTTCCCAGTTCACATTGCATAAACACAGTTTTTGCATAAGGTCTCCATGGTCTTCCCAGAAAAACACTCTGCACTTCTTCAAGAGCCGATAATTTACAGTTCATGAATACAAAGCCGAAAGGTTTTCCTTCATTTGTGCTTGCCGCTGTTATGTACGAATCGCTTCTGCTGATAATTTTGCAATTGCTGAATACAGCGGTTGCGGAGCCAAAAATAAAATCGGTGGTGCCCTCAATTATACAGTCAATAAATAACTGATTGCTGTTTTCTCCATCAAGGTAAGCTGTGTCCTGGTTCCCCAAAAGCCGGCAGTTTTTAAACGCACACCGGTTTCCTTCCACATGCAATGCAACGGCCTGGCCAACTCTGCCTGCCGAATTTTCGATGGTCAGGTTTTCGGCATAAAAATTGTCGGCTTCAACTTTAAATGTGTAGGTAAAAAAAGTGCTGTTTCTTCCACGGTCTATTTTGTCGAAATAATCGTCCCAGACAATGATGGTCTTTTCGGCATCCTCTCCAATGATCGAAAGCATGTTATTCCACGAGGGAACCCTGACTTTTTCGCGATAAACTCCGTTTTTTATGAAGATGGTAATTCTTTTATCGGGGAAAGCTTTTGTTGCATCAATGGCATCCTGAATTTTGATGAAATCTCCAGTTCCGTCGGTGGATACTACCATCTCGTACAAAACACCCGATTGGGCAAATATATATGTACAAAAAATCACAACTGCTGAAAAAAGACAAATTAACCGTTTCATTTTTAGTTGAATAATTATTCTTTTTACCGGATATATTTTGCAAATGCTAAATTCTTTTTTTTGCACTCTTCAACTGCCAGCCGGGCAACCTCGCGTGCTCCCTTTTCCGAAAGATGTGTATCGTCTTTTCTTCCTTCCGGAAATCTGTCATCGGGTTCAGTCCACAGGAACATTTTTTTTGAAGGTTCATCGCCCAGAGAGTTTACCCAATTTTCCGTCAGCTTTTGCAAATCAATCAGTGGAACATTCATTTTTTCCGCCACTTGCCGCACAGCCACCGGATAATCGCCGTGGGTGTCGGTCAGCTTTCCGTCTGCGCCAAATTTTCTTCTTACAATGGAAGTAAACAAAACCGGTGTTGCCCCTTTTTCGCGCGATTCAGAAACAAACTTTTCAAGGTTTTCGGAATAAGTACCAAATGGGGCTGTGTATCTTGTTGAATCCTGATATTTTTGGTCGTTGTGCCCAAACTGGATAAATACGAAATCGCCCGGTTGCAAACTATCCAGTACAGCTTTCCATCTCCCTTCATCGATAAAACTTTTGGTACTTCGGCCATTTACAGCATGATTTTTTATGGTAACCGTTTTATCGAAATAATTTTGAAGTACCTGGCCCCAGCCGGTTTCAGGGTAAACTTCCTCTTTTTTATTGGCCATGGTTGAATCACCAATGGTAAAAATCCGGAATCCTTTTTCCTTTGGTTTACCTGCCCAAAGCAGGCAAAAACTCAATAAAATATAAATTGTCCAGCGAATCATTTTGAATAAATTAAATTTCCTTATTCCTTATTCGATATAATAGTTTCAACAGCAACGGAATATGCACTTATGTGAAAACCGCCCTGTTGTTATTATTTGTAAAACGGATGGTCTTCCAGCCAGTCTCCCAGTATTTTTACCGGATGATATTTTTGAACTTGTTCTTCAGATAGCTGATGCGACCAGCGAACCCTTTTTTGTGGATTTGCACCCGGTCCAAAACTTTCGTATTCGGCAAAAAAGGCTGTTTTTTCCTTTTCCGGATCGCCCCAGTTATGCCAGCCCCCGGGTTTAATGTGGTCTCCCATTTCGCATTTTATAAAAACCGATTTTCCATAAGGACGCCATGGTCTGCCGAGATAGAATGATGCTTCAGGTGCATTTCCTGTAATTTTACATTCAAGAAATACGAATCCGAATTCTGTTTTTTCCAGAGTAGATGGTGCAGTAATATAACCGCGGTCTTTACAAAAAATGGTACAATTGTCGAAAACAGCCGTTGACCAGCCAAAAATAAAATCAACAGTTCCTTCAATGTAACAGTTTTTATAGTACTGCCGGCTGTTTTCACCATGTGGGTACAAAGTATCTTGAAATCCCAGGAAGCGGCAGTTTTTAAAGGCAACTTTATCGCCATTAATTCTTACAGCCACTGCCTGCCCAACCTGTCCGGAAGAGTTTTCAAAGGTTATGTTTTCAGCAGAAAAGCCTTCCCCAAAAATAAAAAAAGACGAGGAACCTGTGGTGCCCATTTCTTCACCAAACCGGTTCTTTTTCGATGCAAAATCATCGTGGGTCAGAATGGTTTTTTCCACATCTTCTCCGATAAAAGACACATTTGTTTTGCTTGCCGGAAGCACCAGTTTTTCCTTGTAAATTCCGTTTTTTATGAAAATGGTTGTCTTGTTTTTTCTGAAATCGGGAACTGCATTAATGGCCTCCTGCACTGTGGTAAAATCGCCGCTTCCGTCTTTGGCTATTACAAAATCGTATGCCATGGCGTAAATTCTGCCACTAATCAGAATAATGAATATAATACCTGAAATCCCTAATTGTTTCATTCCTTAATACTATTTTTCTATTCTGAACCAATCAATATCTACAGTACCTGCATCATTGGTTATTCCTTCGCGTAAAGCAAAGTAGCCAATTTTAGCACCAATCCACCGGCCGGGTTTTGCCTCGAATGACGGACCGGTATTTGTAAATTTTTTTCCGTCGTTACTGAAACTGAAGCTGCAAACAGCTCCTTTTTCCACTTCAACTCTGAGATAAATATCATTTCCTTCAAATTCTTCTGAGAACAATTCGATTTCATTTCCACCGGTGCGCGCATTTTTACACTGAACTGTCCTTACAAAAAGTTTATTGTTTTTGCGAACCAGTGAAATAAACTGATAATCTTCGCCCATAACAACAAAACCAGCTTCCTCGTCGTTGTTACGTGCATTAAAAGTAAGTTTGGTTGTAGCGGTAAACTCTTCGGCCGGAAATTTTTGAAGTAAAAGATTTGGAACGTTCCATAATCCTTCAGTATTTTCAGGCCTTACAATGCAGTTTAACCTGTAAAAGCCAAGGTTACCTGGCGGAAATCCAAAAGAAATATGCGGATTAGCATGCCACTGCCATTGCAATCCCAAAGTGCTTCCATTAAATTCATCGCTTTCGGGTGGAGTGACAACCGGGTGTGTTTTTCCAACATCAGGCTTTTTAAATGTGCGTACAGGTTCTCCGGTTCCGTCGCCGTTTTTATCGGTTCCAATTACCGGCCAGCCGTTATTCCAAACCATTGGATTCAGGTGTACAATTCGGCCGTAAGCTTCCCTATCCTGAAAATGAATAAACCAGTCTTCGCCGCTTTGGGTGGCAATCCAGGCACCTTGATGCGGACCGTTGATATCGGTATTTCCCTGGGCCATAACCACTTTTTCTTCATAAGGTCCGTAAATATTTTCGGAGCGAAGCACCAGTTGCCAGCCGTGAGTAACTCCACCGGCCGGGGCAAAAATGTAATAGTATCCATCTTTTTTGTAAAACTTCGACCCTTCAACGGTAGGGTGTTCGTCATGCCCATCAAAAATCATCACTTCGTCACCGGTTATCGCAGTTCCTTCCTGATTCATTTCGTTCACAACTAAAATACTTTTTATTCCTGCCCGGCTTCCGGCAAAAGCATGTACAAGGTAAGCTTTGCCGTCGTCATCCCATAAGGGAGAAGGATCAATGAGCCCTTTACCCGCCTTTACCAATTTAGGATCAGACCAGGGGCCTGCAGGGTCAGTCGCTTTAATAACATAGATGCCAAAATCAGGATCGCCCCAGTAAATATGGAATTGATTTTTATGAAACCGGATGCAGGGGGCCCAAACTCCGTTTCCATGTTGTGTAGTATTAAATACATCTTCAGGAATTTGTCTTTTTAAGGCATGACCAATCAGTTCCCAGTTGACCAAATCTTTTGAATGAAGTATGGGCAGGCCGGGAATACAATTGAATGAGGATGATGTCATGTAAAAATCATCACCAACACGCACCACGTCGGGGTCGGAATAATCGGCATGAATGATCGGGTTTTTAAAGGTTCCGTCGCTGTTATCGCCAACCCATACATTGGAAACCGGTAACTGGCACAAAGCAATCATCGGAACAATGTAAAAATTGCAAATTGTAATTAAAATTTTCTTCTTATTTAAATTTTTCATTTGCAGAAATTTATTTCGATTTAAATTTTAACATAAAAGCTCCACCTCGAATATTCAAATAAAAAAAGGGAAAAAACTCCAGCAAAGTAAAAAAATTACTTTTCCCGGAGTTTAATTTTCATAACCCATTCATTTTTTGAGGGTATTTTTCAGAATTGATTGCATGAGAAAAAACTCTGCAGGCATTTCGTGGTTTTCCTTTATTTCAATTGTAATACTCCTTATTAATTATTTGGCAATCCGTAGCCATTCGTTACATTGCCTTTTGATTGATCAATTAATGTAAGTGGCATCGGGTGAAAGTAACGGGGCGCGCTGTTTTCACGGCCTACTACGCCATCCAGGATAGCGGCATTTAACATCGCTTTGGCATTTGGGTCATTCCAAACCCTGATGCCCCAGTCAACTCTTGTATATCCATCCGCTTCCAGGGCTGCAGCTTCGGCTCCGTCAGGATCAATATACTCATACAAACCTTTAATGGCCAGATTTTTGGCAGGATATGCCTCATGAGCTTCTGCACCCCAATTGTAGATACCGCGCCAGCCCGGGTAAAGTGCCGGATCATTTGGGTCGGGAGTTTGTGTAACTATAGCGGTACTGCTTCCACCAACCTGAACATATTTAGTCCAAACATAATTGGAAATGGTCCTGCCGCTCGGGAATGTGAAAAATCCGTTAGCTTCAAGGCCTGCAATCATATCGTCCATTTCCTGACGTACGGCAATGGCTCTTTCATTAAACTTACCGGAACGAATCATATCCCAGCGAACATCCCCTTCTCCCAATAATTCTAATTTGCGCTCATGATAAATGGCATCTAACAACGCTTCGCCCGACAATCCGGGAATGTTGTTGCCTGCATCACCAAAAGCTCTTTCGCGGATTTGGTTTACCAACGCAGCCGCACCTCCATTATCGCTTCCTGATATGGCTTTTGCTTCGGCAAGCATAAGCATGGCATCGGCCATTCTCATTATTACATAGTTTATACCTGTCGCACGGAATGATACATTTGGGTAGTCCGGCTCATCTCCTCTGTTTTTGTCCCATTTGTTAATACTCGGTCCGCCACCGCCGATACGGGTACCTACGCCGAGCGGTACCAACGCTTCCCTTCCGGTTGCCGCGTCGCTTCCGGTTACAACCATACTCACGTCCCGACGCTTGTCGCCGGGTTCGTAAGCGTTATATAAGAACGAAGGAATAATTCGGATCGCAGCAAAGGTATTCAGGTAAGCCAAATTATTATGTCTGGCGCCAGGTCGTCCCTGACTGTATCCCATTTCAGCATTTCCAGTACCGGGAACAGTACCAATTTCAAAAAGCGATTCGGGACTTATGCGTCTGGAGTTAATCTCTTGCCAAACCTTTTGGAAAGGATTGTCGGCTTCTCTGTTGTCTGCTGTAACCAACATTGCTGTTCCGCTATGGGTGTTTACAGCTGCGTTCAGGTATTGTTCGGCCGTTGTGATATAAGTCAGATAATCTGTGCGACGCGCGTAAACGCACAAACCGTCATCAGAACCTTTCGTCTCAAACTGCACATCGCCATACAATCCTGGAACATCTGTGCGAATGGTTTGCCATCCACCGGCGTGAAGCGCAATCTCACCGATGAGTGCGTTGGCAAAAGTACGGCTAAGACGTTCAGCCGTAATGCCACCTTGCCCTAAAACATACATTTTACTTTCAACGGCTTTGAGTTCTTCAATAATGATATCCATAATCTCAAAACGCGAAGTCAATTCGTACTCATCCACAACCTGGTTATCATAACCAAAAGGAACATCACCAAAGTGACGTACCAGTTCCCAGGCGCAATATGCCGACAGGGTTCTGGCTTCTCCGTAAACTTGTGTCCAGGCTGTAGGTGTGTTACCTTCAGCGTCAGCCTGATATTCTGCCTTCTCTTCTATTAAACCGGCAACACGAGAAGCGCGTGCCAGAGCAGTATTTAAACCGTTATACAGACCCATTGCAGAATTTATAGTTGTTGCAGCAGGCTGTAATCGGGCAATTACATTGTTTGCCGTAGGAAATTCGCTCATATATTCAGCATCCGATCCCAGGGGATCTTGCCAGTTGTAGTTTCCGCCGTGTGCGGCATTTTGGCGATATTCGGCATAAGCCCATGATAACGTTTTAAAGGCTTCATCGGGACTCGACATCACAAAGTTGTCGTCGGATTCGCCTGCATTCGATACATCCAAATAGTCATTGCACCCGCCAAATATAATCGGCAACAGTGCCAGGTATATATATTTTATTATTTTTTTCATCGTTATTATTCTTTAAAAATTAGTATCCCTTTACATGATTTAGAAAGTAACATTTAATCCCAACACAAACTGACGGGCACGGGGATAGGTTCCCCAGTCAAGCCCCGGAGTTGGATAACGGGCGTTGTTCATGTTGGCATTCGCATTCACTTCAGGGTCAAGTCCTGAATAACCGGATAAGGTAAATACATTGTACACGGCTCCATATATGCGGAGGTTGTTTGCATTAACCCGGTTTAACAACATTTTCGGCAACGAGTAACCTAAAGTCAGCGTATTGAGACGAAGGTATGAACCATCTTCGATACCGATATCGGATACATAGCCTTGTTGCAAATAGGTTGATGGCAAACTTGCATTTGCATTGGCCGCGTTCAACTGTTCGGGGGTCGTAAGCTGTACCAAATCTCCATTCTGAATTTCGAAAAGGGTATAGGAGTCATTCACGATTGACAACTTATTGCCATACAATCCACCCCCTTTATTGATGTTATAAAGCGTTGCCAATTTATTGGCATTGTAAATGTCGTTGCCATAGCTCCAGCTAAAATACGTGCCGAGATCGAAGCTCTTATAATTTACGTTGATGTTGAAACCACCCGTATGTTTCGGGTTCATGTTGCCGATTTCGACATAGTCTTTAACATCAATCACTCCATCAACGTACGCATCTGCAAATTTCGGTAAACCCGGATAGGCCTGTTGACCGGCGGGAACCAGACCTCCCTGATAGGCAACAAATGCACTTGAAAGATCGGAAACACCTTCTTTTAATGTGTACATCCCTGTTGCAGCGTCGTAATTGAAATCGTCCGGTGTATAAAATCCTTTACCATCCATTTTGTAGCCCATTACAATACCAACGGGTTTGCCTTCCAGCAAAATGTAGTCGGAATTTGGAATTCCTTGCTGCAGGAATTGAGTTCCGTAAGCACTTTGAATTCCTTCCGCAAGTTGGTCGATATTGCCTTTATTAAAGTTGATGTTAGCGCCTCCCGAAATGTTCCAGTCCTGGTTTTTAAATAGCACGCCCGTAAGAGAGATTTCAACACCCTTATTGCTGGTTTGCCCAATGTTGGCGAAGCTGGTTGTAAATCCGGTGATAGACGGGATATCGGTCAGCATCAGCAAATCTCTAGTGGTATTTTTATAAACGTCGATGGCACCCCACAAACGATTGTTATAAAGTGTAAAGTCAAGACCAATGTTGCGTGTAATAGTAGTTTCCCATTTTAAATCCCGGTTTGCCAATTGGTCGGAAGCCAGGTTATAAGATGGCTGATGCACATTATTTAAGCCATATTGCCAGCGTGGGTCAGTTTCTGCTGCCCACAATTGCGACCACTGGTTAGGACCAATGGCGTCATTACCAACCTCACCGTAAGACACGCGAAGTTTCAGATCATCGAGCCAGGCTTTAGTGTTTTCCATAAACGATTCTTCCGAGACGCGCCATGCAACAGAGCCAGCCGGAAAATATCCCCAACGATGCTCGGGAGAAAAGTTCGAAGAACCGTCGGCACGGAAGGTCGCGGCAACCATGTACTTATCGCGCAGCGAGTAGTTTGCTCTACCGAAATAAGATTGAATACGGTTTGGAGTACTAACACCCGAAGAAATTACGAGGTCTGATCCGTATTGCGACATACTGGCAAAAGCATTCTCTTTGGAAAAGTTGTTAGGAAACTTTCTGCCGGCTATTCGTATGTTTTCGCCTCCTGAGTCCGTAATTTCCTGACCGACCAAAGCATTGATCCGGTGAATCTCTTGAAGCGTTATTTCATAACCCAGGGTGTTTGTCCAACGCATGCTCCAGTTGTTCGCTTTTCTGTAATCAGCATCGCCGGCATATAAATTCGTTCCATCACTACTCAGATAGCTTTCCTCGTTACCGCTGGCAGGTGTGGGCCCTCTCCAGTTTTTCGTTTGCGAATAATTCCGCGCCAGGGTCAATTCAGTGCGATAATTCAAGCCTTCAAGCACGTTCCAGTCCAAACCGGATGTAGCACGCAGAGATTGTCTCAAACTCAGGTTCTCACGGTCTTTTATAACATTTACAGGACTATATATGTCTTCCATTACAAAATTCTCCTCGCCCAAAGAAGAATGATTTAAAATAGCCAGATCGCCTTTTATATCTTCCGTAGCGATAGGACGGAAACGATATGATCCGGAGAGAGCAGAACCGTAACCGCTGGTTGTACCTTCGTTACCCATGTTTTCTCTGTCCGTATAACGTACATCTAAATTGAAGTCCAGCTTTTTGCTTAATTCCTGATCTAACTTGAACGATGCCGTAGCTCTTTTGGCATAGGAGTTCAGCTTAATGCCATCTTCGTCCATGTAATTAAAGGTAAAAATGATTTTTGTTTTGTCTGTTCCGCCTGTAATGGTAAAGTCATGGTTGTGGGAGAAAGAACTGTTATACACGTCCTTTTGCAGGTTGTAAGGAGAGACATTTTTGTAAGCATCAATACCGCCGGGGTTATTTCCGGTGTAAGCTCCAATGCCAAACAATTGCTGAAAAGGTTCTGTATAAGTTTCTCCGAAATAGACATCGAGAAGTCCCCATCTGCTTACCAGGTAATCATAGGGGTTTAAAGCGTCCATATACCCCGTGGGAGTATTAAATTTTGCATAACTGCTATAGCTTACGGTAGCCTCGCCTTCTTTGCCTCTTTTGGTCGTCACAAGGATAACGCCATTGGCACCGCGCGCACCAAAAATAGCCGTAGAAGAGGCATCCTTCAGCACGTCAATGCTTTCTATCATTTCAGCCGGAATATCGCTAATGTTGCCAGGTATTCCATCAATCAAAACCAGCGGTTCATTGGTTTGAGAAATAGAACCTCCACCACGTACGCGAATAGAAATAGTCGCATCGGGACGGCCGTCCTGAGAAGTTATATTCACACCGGGAAGCCGTCCTTGAAGTGCTTGTGCCACGTTGGCAACAGGAACGTCGGAAAGTTGTTCTCCGGAAACGGAAGCAACTGACCCGGTTACATCCCGTTTTCTCATGGTACCATATCCAATTGCCACCACTTCGTCAATACCAAATGAAGTCATTTGCATTTCCACATTAATGGTTGTTTGTCCGGCTACCGGAATTTCCTGTTCTGAAAAACCAATAAACCTAAAAATGAGAACATCGGTTTGCGGGTTATTTACATTTAATCGAAAGTTGCCGTTCACATCGGTTACGGTACCTGTTGTAGTACCTTTAATCACAATATTTACGCCCGGCAAAGCTTCTCTTGTATCTGCCTCAGTTACTTTTCCTGTTACCGTTTGCTGTTGTGAAAAGGCTGAAAATGTAAAAAATAACTGAACAACTACCAGAAAAGCAATCCATTGGAATTTTTTCCAAAGTTTTTTTCTGTTTTTACAATTTATAATTACCATACTCTTAAAAATTAGGTTCGATAAAATTTATCTATAAATAATTCTCTTTAGTTAATTCTGTCGGTCTGATTATTGTCTGTTACAGCAACAGATTCATCATAATTATAATTGCCACCACCAGTATCAGGGCCAAAACAATAATAAGTCTGTTCGTTCTTTTTAAATTTTTTTGAATTTCTTTCATTGGCAATAATAAATTTAACACTCTTGCAAGTTAGCCGGATTATTAAATGCCATATACATTTATATTCCCATAACCTGCTGTTCTTTTTCCCAACAGGGGGAAATATTTCCCAAAAAGCGGGAAATTTTTCTTGAAAAATATTTGAGTTAGAGTTTACAATAAAGAATATCAGGAGTTTACATTATTTTTTTTGTTTTGTTCGCTGGCAATAAATTCTGTTCCACTCATTCCATATTCGCGTTTAAAACATTTTCTGAAATGCGAAAGATCTTTGAATCCAACCTCATAAGCTACTTCTGAAATGTTCAATTTATTTTGTACCAGTAATTGGGCTGCTCGTTTTAATCTGATGTGCCTTATAAACTCTTTTACCGTCATGTTGGTTAAAGCATGAAGCTTCCGGTAAAGCTGCATCCGGCTAACACCCACTTTTTCGGAAAAGGTTTCAATATCCAGATCGCAGTCTGAAATGTTTTCTTCCACTACTTTTATGGCTTTTTGCAGAAACCGTTCATCGGGCGAGGTAATTTCCACATGTGTTGGTTCGAGCATAACACTTCGGCTGAATTTCTGTTTCAGCGATTCCCTGATCGAAAGCATATTCTCCACTTTGGCCTGAAGGATTGACAAATCGAATGGTTTGGTAATGTAATCGTCGGCACCGGTTGTAATGCCTCTTATCTCTTGTTCTTTTGAATGAAGAGCGGTGAGTAGAAGCACGGGGATATGTGAGGTTCGCTCGTCATTTTTCACGAGTTCGCACAATTCATAACCATTTTTATTCGGCATAATTACATCGCTGATGATGATATCGGGAATATGCTCCAGCGCTTTTTCCCAGCCTTCTTCACCATTCCGGGCTTCAATAATCTGAAACACAGAATTAAAATGCCCTGCAATGAATTGTCTTACATCGGCATTGTCTTCAACCACAAGCATTATTTTTGTGTGCAGGTTTTCATCAGGTTGAAGGAATTCACCATTTATTTTCATGGTGGTTTTTTCCAAATGAACGGGCTCACTGGTTTCATTCTCAGCTATTTTTGCAAATGCCTGCAAATAGGGAATACGAACTGTAAATTTTGTGCCTTTTCCGGGTTTGCTTGCCACAAAAATATTTCCCTTATGAATTGAAACTAACTCTTTTACCAGTGCCAGCCCAATGCCGGTACCAGAATCTTTGGCTTCATCATCAGACTGAAAAAACCGATGGAATATTTTATTCAGATTTCCAGATGGAATTCCCCGTCCGGTATCTTTTACCACAATTTCCACAAACTGTTTTTCTTTTTCAGAAGCCAAAAAATCATCATCTTCGGTATCGAAAATCAAAGAAAGATTAACAGAAACACTACCCCCGGCGTCAGTAAATTTAAATGCGTTGGAAAGCAGATTGTTCAATATCTTTTCAATTTTATCGGGGTCGAAGGAAGTGAAAAGCTGTTTTTTTAATGTAATGAAACGCAACTTCACCTGTTTTTCCAAAGCTAAGTCGTTAAAAGAATCCACAATGTTTCGGGTAAATTCTACGATGTCGCCTTCCACCAAATCGAGTTTCAGGTTTCCCGCTTCCAGTTTTCTGAAATCGAGCAACTGGCTGATAAGTTTGTTCAGATTTTTCGCATTACGATTTACCAGTTTCAGGTTTTCCCGAATTTCTTCCTTAGGGAGATCATTCGACAATATTTTTTCCAATGGACCTACAATAAGAGTTAACGGAGTTCGAATTTCATGTGAAATATTGGTAAAAAACTTCAGTTTCATCATGTCGAGTTCGTGCAGTTTTCGTGCATTTACCCGTTCCATAACCAGTTGGTTTTTAATTTTTTCACGATTTACAATAAATTTAAGAAGCGAGTAAATCATAAACAGGATAAAAACAAGCAGCAGCGAAAGAAACCAGGTGGTTTTCCAAAAAGGAGGCAATACCGAAATTTTCAATTGAAGTTCTTCTCCCGGATTTTCAATTCCCGGAACTACCCTTTTTATTCGGAGCGTATAGTCCCCGGGATTCAGGTTGGTGAAAGTAGCTGTGCGATTTGTTCCGGGTTCGTTCCAGTTTCGGTTAAATCCTTCCAATATATAAGAATACAGATTTTTGTCGCTGTTGACAAAATTGAGGGCGGCAAATTCCACGGTAAACATGTTCTGATCGTAATTCAGCACCAGATGCCCGGTTTCAGCGATACTTTTCTTCAACACCGGTTTTTTCCCTTCGCCAATGGGAACCGATTTATTGAAAATCTTAAAATCAGTAAAAACCATTGAAACATTATTTTCTTCCAGAATAACCTCTTCAGGATTAAACAGGTTAAAACCAGAAATTGAACCAAACAGCATTTCTCCAGATCGGGTTTTATATCCGGCCCGGTAACAAAACTGGTTGTTGCTTAAACCGTCCTGCCGGGTAAAGTTCCGGAAAAATTCCTTTTCGGTATTAAACATGGAAAGGCCATTGTTAGTGCTAATCCACAGGTTATTATTCTGGTCTTCCAAAATTGATAACGTATGATTATTAGCCAAACCATCCTTTTCCCCATAATATTTTAATGGTCCGTTTTCGAGTGAATAAAGTGCAATACCCTTATCGAAAGTTGCAATCCAAATGCGTTTCCCTGAATCTTCAAACAGGGTATGCGATTGCTCAGGAAAGCGGGTGACTATATTTTCTTCCGGATTGAAAACAATGACTTCATCAAGTCCACCCATCCACAAATTTCCTTTGGAATCGGGTTCAATCCACGAAACCTGATTTTCGCCATTAAGCTGCGGAAAGTGTTCAAATGAATTGGTATTCCTGTTGTATTTATCTACACCTTTTGAGGTTGCCACCCAAATTTCGTTGTTTCTGCCGAGGCAAAAATCCCACACCCGGTTATCCGAAAGTGAACCAGGCTTTCCGGGTTCATGGTAAAAGTGGGTAATATCAGAGGTTTCAAGGTTAATAACATCAATCCCTCCCAAATAAGTGCCAATCCACAAGTTGCCTCTCTGGTCGTTAAGAAAAGCTTTTATACAATTCTGGGAAATGGAATTGGGATTATTTTGATGCGCAGTGAGGTATTCATATTTTCCGGTTTCCGGATTAAAAATATTCACCCCGCCATCTTCGGTGCCAATCCATATTTTACCGTCGTCATCAATCCAAAAAGCATAAATAATGCTGCTATTCAGGTAATTATCATCTCCTGGCAACGCTCCGAAATGATGAAATACCTGTTTGCTTTTGGCCAGCAGGTTAAGACCGCCGCGCGTACCAATCCATGTTTCGCCGCGGGCATCGTTAAAAACAGAAAGGATTGAATTGTTGGAAATGCTGCGCGGATCACGTTCGTCGTGCCTGTAAAAACCGGTAACTCCTCTTATTTTCGAATAGGTATAAAGTCCGCCCCGGGTACCAATCCAAAATTCGCCAAAAATACCTTTCGATACCGAACGAACAGTTTCTGTGCGTTCCACCTTGAGATCGAGTTTTATTTTTTGTACGGTAAAATCTTCAGGCGAAATCAAGAAAAGACCGGCTGCATAGGTTCCAACCCAAAGCATGTTTTCATCGTCAAGATAAATTTCCCATATTTCATGATTCTGATTTTCCTCAAATGGAAGAACAAAACTTTCTATTACCCGGGTTTCCGGATCAAGTGTGTATAACCCGCTATTGGTGCCCATCCACAATATTCCGTTATGATCAAACTGCAGGTTTCTGACAAAATTTCCTTCGAATTTTTCCTTTTCGTTTTGAAAATTAAACTCAAACGGTTCAATTCTGCCCAGAGAGTCCATTACAAGAATATTAAAATCGGTTCCGAGGTAAAATTCTCCATGCTTACCTGGTTCAAGATCGTTAACAGAAATATCTCTATATCTGAAATTTGAAATCTCTTTTAACGGATGAGAAAACTTTCCTGTTTCGCGGTTAAAAACATTCAGTCCTCCGTTTTCTGTTCCCACCAGAAGGTTTCCGTTTCTGTCCTCTTTAATAACCCTCACCAAATTTCCGTTTAAACTGGCACTGTCATCAGAATTTGGTAAAAAATTTACAAAAGAATAACCATCAAATCTGCTCATTCCCTGGCTGGTACCAATCCATATCCACCCCTTACTATCCTGATAAATGCATTGAATATGGTTGTTTGGCAGTCCGTCTTCCTGAGTAAATATATCAAAAGTAAGTTCTGAAAAGGAAGCGTGGGCATCGTTAAAAATGAAAGTAATACTTATAAGCAAGAGGATTACCCTATTCCTCATTACGTTTTTAATAATTTGTAATAAATTGATTTTCATAACTGTCTCCCCTCGATCCAATACAAATTAAAGTTTATTTTCAATCAAAACCAAGAACTTATGTTTCATAAAAAAACCGAAAGCATTTAAATAAGTGCTTCCGGTTTTCTATTTATTTAGTTCGAAATAAATCAGAATCCGAATCTTGCCGGTAACCACAAACTAATTTGCGGGAAATAGGTAACCAACAACAGCACAACAACCATTGCAATGAACATGGGCAACAGCGGTTTTACTACCTTATCGATACTTAGCCCTGCCACACTGCACCCGATGAACAATACTGAACCAACAGGCGGAGTACAAAGTCCAACACTTAGGTTTAATACCATAATAATTCCAAAGTGAATCGGATCAACACCCATAGCGGTTACAATTGGAAGGAAAATGGGGGTGAAAATCAAAACGGCTGGTGTCATATCCATAAATATTCCTACAAAAAGCAACAGCATGTTGATAATCAGTAAAATCATAAACGGATTGCTGGTAAGCGCTAATAAACCGGCACTCACATTCTGCGGAATGTTTTCGTAGGCCATAATCCACGACAGACCCAAACAGGTTGCAACCAGAAGCATCACAATTCCGGTGGTTTTTACTGAGCGAAGAATAATATCCGGAAGATGCCTGAAGCTAACTTCGCCATATATAAAAGCCAAAATCAAAGAGTAAAGCACTGCAATGGCAGAAGCTTCGGTGGCGGTAAAATATCCGGCAACAATCCCGCCAATTACAATCACCAGCATCATTAAACTGGGAATGGCATCCAAAAATTTTTTCGTTCCTTCAAGCGCTTTTTTCCTGTTGTTTTTGGTTCTGATAAATCCCCAGACAGCAATTCCTGCAAGAATAACGTATAGGAAAACCCGGTTTACAAGTGGTGAAATGTTGGCCTGTGAAAACGAAACACCCTGGTAGAAGATCACAAGGCCAATTGCAATCATTGAAACCACACCAAGCGCTTTAACCGCTGCCTTTGTTCCTTTCTTCTTGTAAATGAGCATGGTAACAGCGGTAATGATAATACCTAAACCTGTGAGAATGCCAGGCAGATACCCTGCAAGAAACAGCGCCGTAATTGAAACTCCGCCACTTGCCAGCGAATACACAATGAGAATATTGCTGGGTGGAATCGACAACCCGGTTGTTGCTGAAGTGATGTTCACTGCTGCACTGAAATTTTCAGGATATCCTTCCTTTTTCATTTCAGGCTGCATGATGCTTCCGATGGCCGACGCCGAAGCGGCTGCTGAACCTGAAATGGCGCCAAACAGCATGTTGGCCAAAACATTTACCATGGCCACTCCGCCAGGAATTCCGCCCACCAAAACGCGGGCAAAGTCAATGAGCCGAATGGCAATACCTCCGCTGTTCATAATGTTCCCCGCCAAAATAAAGAAAGGGATAGCCAGCAACGCAAAACTGTTGAGTCCGGTTCCCATACGCTGAGAAAATGTTGTTAACGCAGGTATCATATCTATACTAACCAGCATGGTTAATATACCTGAAATGCCAATGCTAAACGCTATGGGAACACCAATTATCAGTAAAATAATAAAACTAAAAACGAGTACAAATACTTCAAGAAATTCCATAGCTATAGTTTTTTCCGGTTGGCTTTAACCATGTTAAACATATTGTCAATATCGAAATAAGCGATAAGAACGCCGCTCACTGGCATTACGAGGTAAACAAAACCAAGTGGTATTCCAAGGGCTGAAGATTTTACCGAAAGAAGAAACCGCGTGTAAACCAGAGAGGTTCCACCTATTATCAATACAGTAATGGCAAAAATGACAATTATAACGCTGATAAACATTTCAAGTTTGAATTTTCGTTCAGGGGAACTTCGCTGTATGAGCAAATCGATTGCGAGGTGTTCGCGTTTGCCTGCCACATAAGCCGCACCGAACATTCCCACCCAAATCAGCAGATACCCGGCCAATTCATCGGTGTAGCTGCTGGGATTATTTAAAACGTAACGGCTGAATACCTGCCACAATACATCAATTACCAGCACACTCATTAAAAAAACGAGGAACCATTCTAAAGTTTTGTCAATAATCTTTCGTATAGTCATGGTTATAAATTTTATTCAACTGCCTGTATTCTTTTAATATATGAATAGATGATCGCATTATCTCTGTAAGTTTCCAAAAAGGGTTGTACTTTTTGAATGAAAGGTTCTTTGTCTGGCCGGTTGATTTCAACACCGGCTTTTTTAACTTCTTCCATCGACTTTTCCTCTGATTCGGCCCATAATTTACGCTGCAAAACAGCCGACTCATCGGCAGCCTGCTGAATCCACTCTTGTTCCTGTTTAGAAAGTTTATCCCATATTACCTGACTGATTACCAGTACATCGGGAATTGTGGTGTGTTCATCGAGCGAATAATATTTACAGACCTCATAATGCCTTGAAGTGTACAAACTTGGAGGATTATTCTCTGCACCGTCAACCACTCCGCTTTGCAATGCAGTGTAAAGCTCCCCCCACGAAATGGGCGTGGCAGATCCACCCAAAGCCCTGACCATACCAACGGCCGTAACACTATTCATAACCCTGATTTTCATTCCAGCCAGATCATCAGGATGGTTAATGGGTTTGGCTATGGTATAAAAACTTCGCGAACCGGCATCATAATAACAAAGCCCGCGAAGTCTTTTATCGGCGGTACTAAGCAATAAATCATTACCTATTTCTCCATCAAAAACCTTGTAGGCATGTTTTTTCGACCGGAAAATGTATGGAAGGCCGAAAACTTTGTAATCTTCTACAAAGCTTTCCATTACAGCAGCGGAAACTTTTGTAATGGCCAGGCTGCCTATTTGTAAAAGTTCAACACATTGTTGTTCCGAACCGAGTTGCTCAGCCGGATAAATATCGATTAACAGTTTTCCGTCAGATAATTCACTGGCTCTTTGCGCCATGAACATCATAGCCTCATGCACCGGGTGATCGGTAGGAAGACCGTGTGCCAGCTTTAACTCCGTTTTTTCTGAAGGTCCGATGCACGAAACGGTTACCAAAAGCAAAACACCTCCGAAAAATCGTTTCAATTTATTGTATTTCATTCTAATACAGTTGATTATTTTTTATACATGCTTATAATTCTCAACGCCTCTTCACATTTTTGCGTAATGTAGGAATAATTTTTATTGGCCAAAACTTCTTTTGGGAATAATTTTGAGCCCATTCCCACGCAGGTAACTCCAGCTTCGAACCATGCTTTAAGATTTTCTTCGTTGGGCGAAACACCGCCGGTTGGCATAATACTTGTCCATGGCATGGGGCCTTTTACTGCTTTCACAAAACCAGGGCCGCCAACTTCCGAGCCGGGGAAAATTTTCACCACTTCGGCGCCCAGTTCATGCGCGCGGCCAATTTCGGTAACTGTTCCGCAGCCCGGACTCCATGCAATTTTTCGCTTGTTACACACCCGGGCTGTTGCCTCGTCAATGATTGGAGAAACGATAAAATTTGCACCCAGGGCTATGTACATGGCGGCTGTACCTTCGTCAACCACCGAACCCACGCCCATAATCAATTCAGGGCATTCCTGCAGCGCCCATTTGTTCAATTCCGCAAAAAGGAGTGTTGCAAAATCGCCGCGGTTGGTAAATTCAAACAACCGGACTCCCCCGTCGTAACAGGCTTTTACCACCCTTTTACACACTTCTGCATCAGCATTGTAAAACACCGGAATCATTCCGGTTTCCTTCATTTTCAATGCTACTTCTATTCTTGTAAATCGTGACATATCAGTTTAAAGTTTCGAGTTTAAAGTTTAAAGTTGGGTGCGGCGAATTCCGATTCGCCGATTACAAAAATGCGCGGTTCGGAAACCACGCCACCCGGATTTATCGCGCTACCCTTCCGGAGGCATCGCCGTCCATCAGTTTTTCCACTTCGTCAACGGCAACCTGGTTGAAGTCGCCATAAATAGTATGTTTCAGGCAAGATGCAGCTACTGCAAAGTTCAGCGCTTTCTGATCGTCGCCTTCGTAGGTCAGCAAGCCGTAAATGAGTCCGCCCATAAATGAGTCGCCGCCTCCCACGCGGTCAACAATGTGTGTGATTTGGTAAGTTGGAGCTTCATAAAGTTTTTTTCCGTCCCAAAGCACCCCCGACCATCTATTGTGGTTGGCATTTACTGAGCCGCGTAAAGTGGTAATCACTTTTTTACACCTCGGAAAACGTTCCATAATTTGTTGAGAAACAGACTCATAAGCGGCTCCTTCCACATGTCCGCCGGTTACGTCAACACCTACGGGTTTAATGCCCAGCACTTTTTCAGCATCTTCTTCATTTCCCAATACAATGTCGGTTCCAGTAACCAGTTCAGGCATCACTTCGCCTGCAGTTTTACCGTATTTCCAGAGGTTTTTCCGGTAGTTCAAATCGCACGAAACGGTAACTCCCAGTTCATTGGCTTTTTTGATTGCTTCCAGACAAACATCCGCAGCATTTTGCGAAATGGCCGGTGTGATGCCTGTCCAGTGAAACCAGGCAGCGCCGTCAAAAACAACATTCCAGTCAATCATTCCCGCTTTTATTTCTGAAACGGCTGAATGGGCACGATCATAAACTACTTTACTGCCTCGGCTTACAGCGCCGGTTTCCAGAAAATAAATACCTATTCGTTCGCCACCCCAAACAATTTTGTCGGTTCCAACACCATGCTTGCGCAAATCCATCATACAGGCGCGGCCAATATCGTTTTTTGGCAGCCGGGTAACAAAGTCAACCGGAATACCATAGTTGGCCAGAGAAACCGCCACATTGGCTTCCCCTCCTCCAAAAGTTGCAGTTAATTCATTACTTTGCGAAAAACGTAAATATCCGGGGGTAGCTAATCGTAGCATGATTTCTCCAAACGTAACTACTTTTTTCTTCATCGGGTTCAATTTAAGTTAAAATTGCAATCGATTGCAAATATACAATTCTGCCGGAAATAAAAAAGATATCCGGTATGTTATTCGAAATTAAAATAGTCTTTTGCATTGTTAAAACAGATATTCTCTACCATTTGTCCCAGCAACTCCAAGTCATTGGGTATTTCTCCGTTTTCCACGTCATTTCCAATTAAATTGCACAGTGTTCTGCGGAAATATTCGTGTCGGGGATAAGACAAAAAGCTTCTGGAATCGGTAAGCATTCCCACAAAACGGCTAAGTAAACCAAGATTCGACAAAGCATTCATCTGTTTTTCCATCCCGTCTTTTTGATCGAGGAACCACCAACCCGAGCCGAACTGCATTTTTCCCGGAACCGAACCATCCTGGAAATTACCCATCATGGTTGCAATAAGTTCATTATCACGCGGATTCAGGTTGTATATAATAGTTTTTGCCAATTTGTTTTCCATATCGAGTTTGTCCAGAAACTTTGAAAGCGGGCGGGCCATTTCAAAATCGCCAATGGAATCCAGGCCGGTATCAGGCCCAAGTTTTGTGAACAGCCGGGTGCTGTTGTTGCGGACTGCTCCCAGGTGAAATTGCTGTGTCCAGCCGCGTGCATGATCCATAATACCAAATTCGTACAACATGCACGATTTAAACTTTAATATTTCCAGTTTGGTTAAATCATTTCCTCCTTTTATTTTCTCAAAAATATCCCTGATTTCCTTTTCTGTGTAATCCTCGGCAATAGCGGTTTCCAGTCCATGGTCGGACAACCGGCAACCGTTTTCGTGAAAAAACCGGTGACGGGCGTCAATGGCATCCATAAAACTGGTATAGCTATCAATGGAAACTCCTGAAACTTCGGCCAGTTTATCCACATACTGATTAAACAAGATTGTATTTTCAACTGCCATAGCTTTGTCGGGCCGCCATGCAGGCAAAACCGAAACCTCAAAACCGCTTTCTTTTATTTGCCTGTGGTATTCCAATGAATCCACCGGATCGTCGGTTGTGCAAATTGTATGCACATGGGCCATATGGATAATGTTTCGCACTGAATATTCCGGTGTTTGCAGTTTGGCATTGCATTCGTCCCAAATCTCTTTAGCCGTATAAGGATTCAATATTTTATCAATTCCGAAAAACCGTTTCAGTTCCAAATGAGTCCAGTGGTACAGCGGATTCCGGAGGGTATTCGGGACCGTTTCGGCCCATTTTTCAAATTTTTCCCAGTCGGAAGCATCGCCGGTGCAATATCGTTCGTCAACGCCATTGGCACGCATGGCCCGCCATTTGTAGTGGTCGCCATATAACCAGATTTGGGCCATATTTTCAAATTGTTTGTCTTCAGCAATTTCATTCGGAGGAATGTGGCAATGGTAGTCGAAAACAGGCATTTTTGCGGCGTGTTGGTGATACAGTTTCTGCGCTGTTTCCGTTTGTAGCAGAAAATTTTCATCCATAAATTTTTTCATCGTTCTTTGGTTTTCTGTTGTGTTCTAAATGCCTGTGTGTTGAATAATAAACCACAACAGGCACACAGAACACATAGGTTTTACAAATTGAATAATCTTTTTAGGTGGCGGTCGTAAATGTTTTCTTCCACACAACTACCTACCACTCCGTCATATTTTTTTAAAAGTCCGGTATAATTTTCACCCATTTCGGCAGCTACTTTATATCCCACATGAATCAACTGCCTGAAATTGGGATTGTAATCGGGGTGTCCGGGAATGTGACGCAATGTATTGGCAAACTTTTCACCGGTCCAGCCGGCAACAACTTCAGGTGGCGGAAGTTGCGATTCATCAATATCAATTACATCGGCATAAGGCGCACATAATTCTTCCTTACGTTCCATTGCTCGGGCGTAAATGGCATTGGCTACCAGCAAACCTTCTTCTCCTGAAATAGCCAAACCAATCACCTCTTCGAGCCAGGTGGTTCCGGCAGTTTTTACGTGAAGGCCTTTATCGTGTTTTTTTATGATTTCGGCCATAACAGGATAAATGGTGAATTTATCGGAACCGGAATGAACACTGAGTTTCAGATTTTCCGGAAGGCCGAACGTTTTTACGGCGTAATCAATCACCAGCACATCCTGCTCAAATTCTTTGGCAAACTGATCAACATCGCCCACATAGTCCACTCCTTTGTTAAACCGCCCGGTAAATTTCGGAGCTATGGTTTCAGCCGGAATGTTTTCATCGGCAATCATTTTTAAAATAAAAAACATATCAACCGGCGTTTGCGGCGCTTCCACCTCGTCCATAGAAACTTCGGTTACAAAATTGCCTGCACCCTTTTTGGCTTCAATGTGCCGGTAAATTTTCCCAGCTTCTTTAATTGCTGCCAGGTATTTTCCGGCAACTTCTTCCAGTTGTTCATCTGAAATAGGAATGGGTTCCGGAATTCCCGGAATATTTACTTCTGAACCAAGCGAAGAACAGGATTTTTTGAACGCAACAACGTCCTCCTGAGAAGATTCATTTCCGATATACATGGCCACATCGAGCGTAAAAAAGTCGGCATAGTCAATAAACCGGTCCACATTGGACAAATTAATGTGGTCGGCATCTACAAAATAGGAACCCTCCCATCCTAAATTATTAACTGCGGCATCCGCTTCCAGGCGTGTACCAATCGGTTCGGAATGAACGATATTATGTTCCCGATTCGATTTATTCCAAACAGGTGTTACTTCCACTCCTTCTGAAGTAGCTGTAATTAATGCACTTAACTGAGCTTCTCCTTCATGATTAAAGCGGTCTCCCACTCCAAAACTGTACTTTCCCAAGTTCATTTTTCAATATTTAAAGTTTTTGATTTCAAACGTATTTAAGTTTCCGTGTACGAACACGAAAGTAAAAATATATTTTAAATATTCAAAGAAAAATGGAATTTTTACCTGAAATCCAGCAGCACCTTCAAATATTTCTCTTTTTCTTTCTGCAACATTTCAAACGCTTTTTGAATTTCCGAACCGGGCATCACTTTCGAAATCAAAACATCGGGTTTCAGGTTTCCGGCATTCAAATGTTCAATTACCTCGGTAAATTCACCGTCGCTTACACGTGAAGTGATGATTTGTGCTTCCTTCCAAATCAACTCTTTAAACACTATCGGCGAAGGTTCGTCGCTCAGTCCAAGCACACAAACTTTACCGCCGCCACGCAAACTTTGAATGCAACTTCGCACCGGCGTGTAAACACCTTCAATATCATCGGCATGACCAACAGCTTCAAAAGCAATGTCAACGCCTTTGCCGCTGGTATGCCGTTTAATAGCCTCTACCGGATTTTCTTTTTTGGGATTAATACCGATAAGATTTTCATAATATTTTTCAGCTATTTGCAACCGGTTTTCCAGCGGATCGACCATAAAAATGGTTCCATTGGTTTTAGTGCGGGCAGCTTGTAAAATAACCTGCCCTACTCTGCCGGCACCCCATATAGCCAACGTGTCTCCTTCTTTTGTTTTCGCCCGGTTATTGGCATGGAAACCGATTCCATAAATTTCTACCAGTGCCACGTGTTCGTCGGGCAAATGCGGTGCTGTTTTAAAAAGCATGTGCGGAGGCACTGAAATGTATTCAGCAAAACCGCCGTCCATGTCCACGCCCAGTAATTTCAGGCTGGTACAGGCCGGGTAGTGCTTCCGCTGGCAGGCAGGACATTCGCCACACCAGATGATCGGATCAACAGCCACTTTATCGCCCGGTTCAAAATCCGATACGTTTTCACCCACTTCGGCAACTACCCCGCCCATTTCGTGGCCGGGAATAAATGGCACCTGTGTTCGCGGATGAAAATCGCCGGGAAAAATGTGCATGTCAGTGCCGCAAATACTGGCAAACTGAATGCGCACTAATACCTCGCCGGGCTTTACTTTCGGGGTTTCAACATCTTTCCATTCAAAATGGTTGTAGGATTCCAAAACGGCTGCTTTCATAATATTGTATTTTTATTCAAAAATCTTGTTTATTTTGTTTTGCCATTCACCCTCAAAAACCACCTGAAAGTTTACTTTTTTATCCGGGAAGTCCAGTCCGAGTTCTTTCCAGGCTTTTTTTGTTCCCAATTCATTGCACAATTCAAATACATCCTGTTTATAAGCGGTATCTTCATTTTTAAGGTGCAAGCCTTTTGTTTCCAAAACATAAACAGCGCCGTAATCTTCTTCGTTAACGGTGTTTATTTCCGAGGCAATAAAATCAGGATAAATTTTATTTCTCTTCCACCCCTGAATATGGTAATCCTGCTTAGACAGGTTGCGGTACCACCAGAGTAATTTTTCCTGTTTGTCGAGGTAAATGGCTACCGATTTTTCGAGCGTATTGATGTTTTCTTCGGGAACCTGATCGAAAAGACTTCGCTGAATGGCAGTATTGTCGTCGCGTACCAGTTGACGGTTGCTTCTTACTTTAATTCGGGGTGGAATTCTAAATCCACCCTTATCGGTAATTAAAAAGAAATGCAGTTTTTTATCCTTAACAAGCTTTTTAAAAACCTGTTCGGCAGCAAAATCCCGTTCTTTTTCCAATAACTTTTTAAGCTCTTCGATGATATAAACGAAATTGGATGAAACGGTTTCTTCATCGTATTTTTCAAGAAACAGCGCGATTGCTTTCTGTCCAATCGCATGTCCAATCCACGGGTTTGGAACAATGTCGAGAATTTGTTTTGTAAGAAAAGTCACACTGATTTCCAGTCTGCCAGTTTTTTCAAATCTGCCTTTTTCTCTTACCAGTTCCTTCTCTTCATCAGATAATCCCAGCAATATTTCCTGCTCCTGCTTTCGGATACCGGATAAAGAAATTTCTGTTATTTTTTCAATATCGAAATTTTCATAATCAATCTTACCCAAAATATCGGCTTCAAAATTTAAATCGCGCCAGCCTCCTGTTTCATTTTCCTGAACAACAAACTTGGGCAGGTAAATTTTGCCTTCAAATTTTTTAAACTTTTCCCGGTATTGAAGTACTTTCTCTTTCAAAGTTTCTCCACCTTCGTCGTCGCCGCTGTCCACATTTATGCGGCCGGCAATATCGCCCAATCCTTCGCTTTCAAGGTTGTTTTTTATACTTTTTACCAGGGTTGCCGCGTTTTGCCGGAACGTGTAAACATAACACTCATCGAGCAGTTGTACCTTCGTTTTTTGCGCATAGGGCTGACGAAGAATCCGGCCAATTAGCTGGGTTATGCCGGTTTGTGAACCGGGATTGGTAAGAATGGTTAAAATGTAAGCAAACGGGCAATCCCAACCTTCCTGCAGTGCCTGTTTGGTAATAATGTAGCGAATGGGGCATTCCCTTTCCAACAAATCAATGCCTTCAATATCATCTTTTTCACTGCTTTTAATGGCTATGTGATTTTCAGGAATATTACACTTCTTTATTAAAAATTCTTTGACATCTTCGGCATGGATAAACTTTCCACCGCGCTGATCTTTCCCGGTTCGTTCAACCTGGATTAAATTTATTGGCCGGATATAAACCCCCGTGTTTTGCTCAAAATTACCGGCCGCTTGTTCCAGTGCTTTCCGTTTTTCAATGGAGCAAAGCATGGAGTCTTTCCAATCGAGGCTGGTTTTGTTAGTCAAATGAATATCGAGTTTGATCATCTCTTCCTCATTGAGTTCACGGCCTGCAATCTCAACCAGTTTGTTCGTGTTTTTAGGAGGTGTGGCCGACAGTTCAACTACAACTGAGGGATTAAAATTACGGATGGTTTCACGAGCATTCACACTGTATGCTTTATGTCCTTCATCGATTATTATAATCGGTTTAAGAACGCGTAATGTATTTCCCAGCGAGGTTTTGGGTTGTGTGATGTGAACAGAACCTGCCGATTCTGTTTCCAGTTCCAAACCCAAAGTGGTGTAGCAATCGATGTTTGGAACTTCTCTCAATAGCCTGGCATTTAACTCGTAGTTGTCTTCCTGAGGGAAAAAATCGGTAAAACCGCCTGCATCCTGAAATATTTTTAATGTTTCTTTATTCTGACGATTGGCCGAAGGCAGCATCAGCATTAAAATAACGAGGTTTTCCTCAACATCCAGGCGATTGAAATGGTCGGTTTTTTCTTTGATTAAGGTACGTCCGCCGCTGGAAATATCCAATGCCTGGCGGTAAGGATGCTCCCTGTTTTTGAGGCTCAGCAAGGTCTGACGGTAGATTTGGGTAGTAGGTACAATCCATAAAACCAGTCCTGTTTGCTTTTTCAGGTAAGTTTTGTTTATCAGGTCGATGGAATGGCAGGCCAGAATTGTTTTCCCGCCCCCGGTAGGTACTTTCAGATAAAACTCGGGTAGCGGTTCTCCAATTCCGTTTTTATGGGAAAAGTAAACCCCGTTTACGGCTTTTTCCCAGGCACGGCGCGGAAAATTGTAATCCAGTGCCATTTCTGGGTCAAACTCTACGGCTTTTCTGAATTTCTCCCTGAACTCTGAAAGAGCGGTGAGATACGCTTTCAGTTTTGCAACAACTTTTATCTGGTATTCTTTTAATTCCATCAGCCTTTGAGTTTATAAATTTCAAAAGGAAGCTGGCAAAATTCGATGCGCAATTCGGTAAGGGTATGGTTATCGACAAATTTAGCAGGCGCAAACACAAGTCTTTTTTTTCCGTTGTGCCGCCCCAGGGCTTTGGCTTTTTCAAGCGTAAGGGCTGTCGATTTCAGGTAATTTAAATCGGGTTTATAAAAAAGGTAAATTTCATAATCCCGGCTTGCACCAATGTAATTTGTTTCTTCATTGATTCTTAACGGGTCGAATTCTTCGCCGGTGGCCGTGTAAAAGAGGTATTTGGCAATTTCCCCGTAGGCCGGAAGACTTTCGCCCTGCAATATACTTTCCATTTCAATGGCTGGGCCTAATTCAAAATAACTAAATGTGCCTCCAGTGCCTTCCTTAAATTTTTTTGAACCGGAAACGCCTTTGATTACCCTGCGGACACGTTCGGCGGTAATGCTGTCGGCATAATCTTCCATTTCCACCAAAATGAATTTTCGGTTTCCACCGTCTTCTTTGTTCAGGTCGAGCACGGCGTGGGCAGTTGTACCGGAGCCTGCGAAAGAGTCGAGGATTATGTCGTTTTTTGAAGTACTAATCTTGATAATTCTTTTTAATAATTTTAAAGGTTTTGGAGTATTAAATGCATTTGTATCATTAAATATTTCATTTACTTCATTTTTTGAAGTCCTATTGCTACCTACATCCCTATTATACCAGATAGTCATAGGAGGTCTACCTTTTGAATTTTCTGCATAAATTCGGAAATAAGGTGTCCATCCACTTTTTCCTTGAATCCATTCAATTCTATCTTTTTCTTTCTCAACTTTTTTCGAGCTCCACCTCCAAGCTCCATCCCCCCCATCTTTTAATTTAGGAAAGACTTCGGTATTATCAGGGGCTAATAAAGAATAATAAAGGGCTGGTCTTGATTCTCGAGTTTCACCTTGACCTCCCATAGCTCTTAAAGGTTTCAAATAAAACTTTCGCCCTTTTTCATCTATTTTGGTATAGTGCTTTAAATCTTTTTCATCCAATATCAATCTATTAATAGAATAAAATTCCTCATTTTTAGCATACATCAATGTATTATCATGACTTGTTGAAAAATAATCTGCATCCATTTTAGGACTATCTGCTTTTTCCCAAATTATATTAGATATAAAATTTTTTTCTCCAAATATCTCATCTAATAAAACTCTTATCCTATGCTGTTCTGTATCATCAATAGAAATAAAAATGACCCCATCTTCTGACAGCAATTCTCTTAACAATTTCAACCGGGGCATCATCATACACAACCATTTATCATGCCGGGTCAGGTCGTCTTTATCCACTACTTTACCTAACCAATCTTTAATCATCGGGCTGTTTACGTTATCGTTGTATGCCCAACCTTCGTTTCCGGTGTTATATGGCGGATCAATGTAAATGCATTTTATTTTCCCGGAATAAGTAGGTAAGAGTGCTTTTAAGGCTTTCAGGTTGTCGCCCTGAATGATTAAGTTGTCGTGTAACGATAATTTATCGGTAAGGCTTTTCTCCTTTTGCGGCACCAACTGATGAAAAGGAACCGCCAAATGGTGGTTTTGTACAAACGATTTTCCTTTGAAGTTGAGTGTTGGCATAGTTTTACCCTTTAAAAGATTTATAGGCAACTGTAATGTTAACTGCTTTATCGCTTATTCGCGTTAATTTATAATCTACAATAAACTGGTCATATTGAGCATATTCAGTACATTTTATTTCAACATATTCCAGAATAAGTTCCTTTAATTCATAGGGAACAGTCATTTTATATATTCCAAGTGATTCGAGCATCGCCTCTTCGCCTTTTTTTTCTTTAATTATACCTAAGTTCCAGGCCACGACACCCATGCCAACTATATTTTGTCGTTCCTTGAAACTTTCTGCATTTTCCATTAGTGGATCAATCATTTCAGAAAACACCTCTGAAATTTTTACTTTTGCATTATTTATTCTAATTTCTACAGGCTTTTCAAATTGCCTGGTTAATCTTTGTTGCATCTCGGATTTTCCAAAAATGACATTGTTTTTTAACGCTTCTTTATTTTGTTTCCGATACGTATTTCTGCCCATCCTGTTTTTCTTTAAGGTATTCAATTTTTGCTTCTGCCACTTTCAAAGCTTTATCGGCAAATTCCTCGTCTGCCAATTCATATACAATTTTATCAGAGAGCCAGGCCACCAAAAGTTTTTCCTGCTCTACATTAAAATATTCAGCTAATTTTTTTACCTGTTCTCTGGAAGCTTTTCGTTGTCCGCGTTCAATTTTACTCAAAATGGCCTGGTCGGTATCGAGAAAACCCGCCACAATACGCAGCGGCAATCCTTTCTCTTCTCTTTTTTGTCTGATAATATCTCCCAGCGACTCCATTTTTGAATAAAATTATTTTGACATATTTTGTCAAAAATAAGGATTTTATTCCCTAAATTCAAAAGAAAAATGAGGTAATTTACCAGAATTTTATTAACAGTGTGCAGGATACTCTAGTCTTAATTCAGAGGCAGGTTCAATTTCAGAACAAGGTCGGGGCATAATAGGATTAGCCCGGTTTCTGAGGTTAAGCATTGAAAATAAGGTTTTTATACCGAAACTTAGCTAAATTTATATTTTCAAATAAATTGGCAAAAAACAATTGGTACTGAGCATTCGGAAGCAAATGCATCATTTTGTTGCCAACTGCCAACTAATTTCAGTTGGTGTCCGAAACCTGACAGTGTTTTTAAAACCTGTCGGCGTTTAACTCATAAAAAAAATGAAAATATAGAGCAAATTTAATGGTGAATAAAACTACTTAATCAACTTCCTGAGCCCCTCTCCTATTTTATTCAGGTTTTCCTGTAAATTATCCCTGGTCGATTTTTTCACTTCTTCGGTAATCATTTTACGTGCATCTTCCAAATCAATTCGCATTTCCGGCTTTCCAACCGGTCCACTCAAGAGTACCGATGCAGGAATAAGCTGAATCCGTTCCTGACCTGGTAAAATGCTCAGAATATTTTGAATATCGTTACCAAAAGCATCGCGCTGCACGTTAAAATCGAGACGCATGTCAATCAGGTTTTCAGGGTTCAGGTTGCCGGCAATGGTTGTTTCCTGCCCGGCAACACGGGTGGTAAACGGTTTCATTTGAATAGTACCGTTTTCTATTTCCATAAATGCGCGAAAATCATCAATGGATACCCTGTTCAATCGTTCCGGCTTCAAAATTCCTTTCAACTGACTGAATATCGGCGATTCAATAATCTGCAGGTTTTCGGTACTGAACAATCCGCTTCCATCGATTGAAGTAGCCAAAAGCCCGAATCCCGATGAAAGTTGTCCGTTCACTTTCAGACTGGTATTGAATTTTCCCTGGCTGTGTTGAGCAATGGGAATCATTCGTTGCACACTCGTCAGGGTTTGATATGCTTTTGGAATGTCTATTTTCACCAGATCGAAACCAAAATCGAACAGCGGTTTGTTTTCTGCAGTGTTTTCATACGAGCCGGTCAGTTTCAGTTCGCCTCCGAGCAATTGCATGTTCAGTCCGTCGAGTACCAGTTTGCCATCGCGGGCAGTAATAAGTCCGTTTACATCGGTAATGGGCAGTCGTTCGAAAATCACCCGCTGTATGTTAGACTGGAATGTAAAATCAAGGTTTTTGGGCACGTCGAACACCAGCACTTCTTCCTCTTCTTCTGCACTTTGAGCAACTGCGGCAGTCTGCGCCTGCCCCTCGGGGCTTTCGTGCACAACCTGCAAACGAAGCAACTCATTCAAATTCACAAGAGAAGAATTGAGTTGAAGATTGCCTGCCAAAGTTCCATCCTTCAAAAAATAATTGAGGTAGTTGGTAACCTGGCCTGACAGCCGAAAATCACTCGCACCAATTTGCATGTTCAACCCACTCAGATTTACAGCACGCGGTGTAAAATCGAGCCTGCCCTGCGGAACAACTATTCTCTGTGTCAATTTAGGAGAATCATAGACAAATTGGGTAAGTAACACTGTTCCATCCGACTGTATCTTTTCATACTCTTCTTTTTCAATGGCAGAATAATTACCTTTTACAAACAGATTGGCATCGATTATTCCGGCAACGTTTACACTGTCGAGCGGAAGCGCATCTTTTAGTTCATTGAAATTTATATTGCCAACAAATGCCCCGTCGAAGCGGGTATCAGAAAACAAGTTTTTGAGATTCAGGGTTAAATCAACCGGACTGTTTTTCACTTCGGCATGGGCTTTTTTAATATTGACTTCGGTTAAATCGAGCACTCCCTGGGGCTTTGTAATACTCACATCAGCCGAAATGTTTTTTATTTCTTCCGGCATATCGGCATAATGAACATTTCCATTGGCTACATCCAGTTTCAGGTCGAATGCAGGATAATCTTCTTCGAAATAAATTCCCTTCACTGTTCCGGAAATAGTAGCTGTACCGCTGGTTTGGATGTCTTTCAGGTAATCCTCGTAGTCGGGCGGAACCAGGGCCAGGAAATTGTCGAAACCCGATTCTTTGGTTTGCAGCTTCAAATCGAAAAATATACTGTCGCCGGGCATCTGAATCAGGCCAAGCACTTCCAGCGGCAGACGGTTGATGAGCAATTCATTCTCCTGAATTTCAATGTCCATTTTATCGTAATCCACATTCAGCACGGTGCGAGTTTCTACCGAGGTATTGGTAATGTAATTGACGCCACCATAAGCCAGGAAAAACTGTGCGGATGTTCCTTCAGCCAGCAATTGGGCGGAAGTTCCGTACATTTCCCCGGAAATGTTGATATCGATGTCGTCGAGCCGGAGAAGCATGTTTATTTCCCGGTCGTCATAAATGAATTTTGCATTAGTGATTTCAATTTTTTCAAGCTGAAGTACAAGTCCGTCTTCTTCTGCAACATCACTTTCCGCAGGCATTGTTTCAGAGGCTTCATCCGAATCCAGCATCAGATCCCAGTTCACGTTTCCGGAAGTTCCTACTATCAGTTTCAATACCGGACGGTCGAGAATAATTTCCTCAATCCCAATGTTATCCTTATTGAACAACTGCCGCAATGCTGTTTTTGTGCGCAACGAGGGAACGGTAAAAATGGTATCGTTTTGGAATTCACCTTTTCCGGTTACCCTGACTTCAGTAAGTTCGAGAGTAACTTTTGGAAAACTACGCAGCAGTGATAGCTTCAGATCGGTAAACTCCACTTCGGCATTCACATTTTTATTGATGGTGGTTTTCGCTTTTTCGATTAAAGTTTGTTTAAAAAACAGTGGAATGGCCGCCAATGTGGCTAAAAGTAAAACCACAATTATTCCGGTAATGATGAGTATTTTTTTCATGTTCTTTTCGTGTTTACAATTAGACGCTGGCAACCTTCTAAAATGATGCCATTTTTCAAAATTATAGAAAACAAGATTGATTTAGTGGGAATAAGTGTTAAAGAGTGATAATCTTCAATTATCTGGTGATAATTTCCAATCCTTCAATTCTGCCAAAGTGTTTAGAATTAAGTGTCGCTAAATGATGTGTCGAGACAAATCATAGTGTTCTCCATTGATTCATCTTTTTCCTGTTTTCTTTAAATTGCTTGTAGTGCAAGTCAGACATTACAGGCCCCTTCAACAAAAACTTTTGAAATTCAGTTTTTTCAATCTGTTTTTTTTCGGTTTCTGTGTCAGTTAATTCAGCTTTTATCCTGCTCTTCTGATGTGCAGGCAATTTTTTTATAACCTGAATTAACTGGTCAATATTTAAATCTACTGTAAGTTGCATAATCACAATTTTATACAAATTTATGAAAATAGTTTGAATCCCAATTTATAATTTTTCTTCTCAAAAGCTGTAGCGCCGTTTGGCTCGAACGAATAATATTCCGTTCGCGGTTATCGCCAAACACAAATTTTTCGGAAATGGTTTTATCGGGACTGGAAACGGCAATCCACACCGTACCCACCGGTTTTACTTCGGTTCCACCGGTTGGACCGGCAATACCTGATGTTGCTACGGCAAAATCGGTATTCAGTTTTTCGCGGGCGCCTGCTGCCATTTCACGAACTACGTGTTCGCTTACTGCTCCATATTTTTTGAGCGATTCTGCAGAAACGCTCAGCAGGTTTTGCTTAATTTCGTTGGAATAGGCAGTAATTCCGCCTTTGTACCAGCCCGAACTTCCTGGAACCGATGTAATGAGATGTGAAATATATCCGCCGGTGCAACTCTCTGCAACCGCAAGCGACTGGCCTTTTTCCACCAGCATCCGGCCAATCACATCGGCTAAAGTTTCGTTATCGAAACCAAAAATATGGTCAGGGATGAGTTGCTTCAGGCGTTCGATTTCATCCTGAACCTGTTCCTTCAATTCATTTAAATCATTTCCAATGGCTGATAGCCGCAACCTCACCGACATGGGATTGGGCAGATAGGCCAGTTTAAGGTTTTTGGGCAGCGAGGTTTCCCAGTTTTCAATCCGTTCGGCCAGCATTGATTCGGGCAATCCCTGGGTTTGAACGGTTTTGTGAAAAATGGCTTTGGTTTTCCCGTTGTTTTGAAGAAGTGGCAGAATTTCATTTTCCACCAGGTATTTCATTTCGAACGGAACGCCCGGCACCGAAACAAAAATGGTATCGTTTTTTTCAAACCACATACCCGGAGCAGTACCTGTTTTGTTGGACAAAACCTTACAAGATTCGGGAACCAATGCCTGGTCGCGGTTCAACTTGTTCAAATCGATATTCCGGTTTTTAAACCGTTGTTTAATGTGCTCAAATGTGGGTTCGTGAAAAACCAGTTTGGTATCGAAATAAACACACAACACGTTTTTTGTGATGTCATCTTTTGTTGGCCCGAGGCCGCCGGTGAGGATGACCAAATCCACTTTTTCTTCCGCTTTTTTCAATGCTTCCAGAATGTGCTCCTTGTCATCGTGCACCGATGTAATCTGGTAAATTTCAATTCCGCTCAGGTTAAACTGTTCGGCAATCCAGGCCGAATTGGTATCAATAATCTGCCCAATGAGGATTTCATCGCCGATGGTTATAATTTCTGCTTTCATATTTTAGTATCAAGACATTAGACTTTGAGACACAAGACGAAGAAAAATGAAATAAAACACAAGTAACCCTTTTCATTATTGAAATTAACGGTCAATTTTCAAATTTCTTTAAATGCTTCAGACGTTCCAACAATGGAGGATGCGAATAGTTGAAAAAAACGTACCTTGGATGTGGAGTCAGGTTGCTCAGGTTCTTTTGTGAAAGTTTTTTCAGGGCTGAAGCAAGTGGCTCCGGTTTAAAATTTTGTGCGGCAAACGCATCGGCCTGGTATTCATTTTTTCGGGAGAGCTGATTCATAAAAAAGCCCAAAACAAACGAAACCGGCGAATACAAAATACCGAATGCCACCAGCCCGATATGGAAGTTTGGTTCTTCCACTCCGAGCGCCTTGCTCAGATGCGGACTATCAATTAGCAGCGAGAAAATGAACAGCACAATTCCGGTTTGCAGCAGCGAAATGAAAAGACCCTGAATGACATGTTTCTTTTTGTAGTGCCCGATTTCATGTGCCAGTACGGCAACAATTTCATCGGTTTCCATCTCCTCCAAGAGGGTGTCATACAGCACAATCCGCTTTTTGGCGCCGAGACCTGTAAAATAGGCATTGGCTTTGGTGGAACGTTTGGAACCGTTAATCACAAAAATATTGTCGAGTTTGAAACCTACCTTTTCTGAAAATTGCTGAATGGCAGTGCGCAGTTCGCCCTCTTCCAGCGGGGTTTGTTTGTTAAACAACGGTACAATGAGGTTGGAATAAAACATGGCCATAAAAATGCTGAACACGGCCACTACCGCCCAGGCGTAAATCCAGAACATGTTTTGGGTTTTCTGGTAAATAAAAATGATAAGCGCCAGCATCCCGCCGCCGATAATGGCTCCCAGCACCCATCCTTTAATCTGATCGAACACAAAGGTTTTGGGTGTGGTTTTGTTGAACCCGTATTTCTCTTCAATCACAAACGTATCGTAAATCGAAAAAGGAATGTTGATGATATCGGATGCGAACATGATGATACCAAAGAACAGAAGTGCCGCCAGAATGGCATGAGAGGCAATATTCCATGCGATGCTGTCAACAAAAGCAAATCCGTAAAAGGCAAACATGGCCAGAATTACCAAAAAGCTGAAAGTCCCAGTGATCATTCCAAACCGGTGGTTCTCTTTTTGATAAGCCTGTTGTTTGGCGTATTTTTTCTCGTCGTAAATTCCCTTCAGTTCATCGGGTAATTTGGTACCCATTCGTTTGGTATTCAGGTATTCCAGGTAATTTTCAAAAAGAAAATCGAGAACAAGAATCGTTATGATGATCCAAAAAATAACTTCGTGCATATTTCAACTTTTAATAAACGGCAAAGATAACATTTGGAAGGAGCCTATTCAGGCAAAAGAATCAATATTTGGTGAAACAACTTTAAAAATCTGCTGTTCATCCATTTGTTCTACGATTTCGAAAGCCGGCATCATCAATAAAAAACAAATTATTCATCGGATTAACCGATGTTTGTTTAAAGTTTTTGGTAAACTTGTATTCTCAAATCTGAAAAAAAAGTTATGAAAAGTAAAGTATTGCTGATTAGTTTTTTCGTTTTAATCTCATTTTCCATGTGTGCCCAGGAAAAAGAACCTGAATTTGAAACCTCTGCCCGAATTCTTGTTTTTTCCAAAACTTCCGGATTCCGGCATGAATCGCTTTCGTCGGGAATAAAAATGTTATTTGACCAGAGTAAATCGCAAAACTGGATAGTGACCGCTACTGAAGAAAGTTCAGTATTTAATACCGAAATTCTTTCCGGTTTCGATGTGGTTGTTTTTATGAATCCGACAGGCGATGCGCTGAATGAGAGCGAACAACTAGCCTTTGAAGATTTCATGAAAAAAGGGAAAGGCATGGTTGGAATTCATTCGGCAGCCGATTTTGAATACGAATGGCCATTTTACGGCGAACTTATTGGCGGCTATTTTAAAAACCACCCTCCTGCCCAAACCGGAACCGTTATTTTTGAAAGCCATGATCACCCGGCTATGAAACCATTTGAGGGCATGAAAAGCTATACTACTTTTGATGAATGGTACACATTCCGTGAAAATCCGCGGCCAAAGGTAAATGTGCTGGCCACCCTCGATGAAAGCAGCATTAAAGAATACAACAACGACGACTGGCGCATGGGCGATCACCCCATCATCTGGTGGCTGGAAAAAGACGGAATGCGTTCGTTCTACACCGGATTTGGCCACACCCACGAGGCTTTCCAGGATGAAAAGGTTAAAATTCATATTAAAAATGCCATCAACTGGGCGGCAAAACGGATTCACTGACCATTTTTAGGCAGAACAATAGTTTCGTTTTCCGGTTATTGTTGTCAGTAAAATGATATTAATTTCGAATGAAAAAGAACTGGCAAATTAAACTGGGTGTATTTTTAATGATTTTTTCAGGGGTATTTTTTGCCGCCACTTTGCTCATCCCGCTTTCAGATTTACCCGCTAAAACCAAAGTCATCGGTTCAACCGTAAGTTTAATTCTGATGGAAATTGTGTTCTGGTCGGGCGGGTTACTGGTTGGAAAAGAATTGTTTGCCCGGTATAAAAAACAACTCAATCCGGTGAACTGGTTTAAAAAGAATCAATCCGATTCAGTAAAAAATGAGTAAATATCACTATAGCATTATTGTTAAAAAATTCAACTATTTTTTAATTAAAAAAAAGATTAAAATAGCTTTAAATCAAAATTTATATTTCAAATTGATAATATGACTTTCAAATTGATAAAAAATAATTTTCCTTTTTCCATGTTGGTTTTCATATTTGCTTCCTGCCAGTCTGCAAAGCAAAATGAAAACAACGAAACAACTGAAAAAGCGGAATTAAACACCGAAGATTGTTGCATTAGCACGGTCCCAGATCGGTTTAATGGTGCAATAAAAACCAGTATTTCCGTATCGTCTGTTAATATTGATTCGCTAAAAAAAGCCAATCCCGTTCTGGAAGAAATGCTTTTTATTCCCGGCGGAGTTTTTAACATGGGTGCCCGAGATGCACAATTTGCCCGCGAAGATGAATATCCTGTTCACCCGGTAAAAGTAAACAGCTTTTTTATGGACCCGCACCCGGTAACCAACGCCCGGTTTCAGAAATTTGTGGAAGAAACCGGTTATGTTACCACTGCCGAAAAAGACATTGACTGGAATGAATTCCGGAAACAACTTCCGCCCGGAACACCAAAACCTGCTGACAGCCTGCTGAAAGCCTCTTCTCTTGTTTTTACTCCTCCGGCACATCGGGTGAATCTGAATGATGTTTCGCAATGGTGGACATGGGTTCGCGGAGCCAGTTGGAAACATCCGTACGGACCGGGAAGCAGCATAAAAGGAATTGAAGATTATCCGGTAGTGCACGTGAGTTGGGAAGATGCCAACGCTTATGCAAAATGGGCCGGGAAAAGACTTCCTACTGAAGCGGAATGGGAATATGCTGCCCGTGGCGGAAATGACGACTACGTTTATTCGTGGGGATTTGAACGTGTTAATGAAGGAAATCCGAAGGGAAACAGTTGGGATGGTGAATTTCCGGTTTACAACTCATCACGTGACGAATTCGAGCTTTTAGCGCCGGTTAAACAGTATGCGCCAAATGAGTTTGGGTTATACGATATGGCCGGAAATGTATGGGAATGGTGCGCTGATTTGTATCATCACGACTACTACAAAACTTTTAATCCTGAAGAAGTTGCAGACAATCCCACTGGACCTGATACAAGTTATGATCCCATGGAACCCAATGTGCAAAAAAGGGTAATCA
>JAHYIT010000112.1 GCA_019429205.1 Mariniphaga sp.
ATATACTCAATTACAAGTATGCCCCATTTACCAGAAAAAAATCCGTTGTACCCCCTGCCGAAATTTTAAAAAACAATAGCCCTTAAAATCAAATCCTTACAGGATTTATTCTGCAATGTGGGTTAAAACAATTCGGATCATCATAATAAATCTTGATTCCCAACCTGTATATCCCCATATGATTAAGGGGGTGATAAATGGACATAGGGCTGTCAACAGCCTCAAAACCCCAAACGTATCGCCAATAGGTATCTTCATACCATTTTCCTAATCAACTGTTTGTATAAGCCCATTTATAATACAATTCATCGGTTTCCGTATCATTAGGGAAATAGTTTATTTTTGCATTCTCCCTTACAGTATATTTAATAAAAGAATAATAGGAATTTGGAGGATTGGGATAACTTTTCAGTTTTTTAGTACCCAAAGTAAGGGTATATCCTGCGTCTTCATTTTGCAGGTTTTCACTTATCACCTCAAATGAGACACAATCTGAGGGAATCTCCTCTGTTCGTTTTTCATCTAATACTGATAATTTCGGTTTATTGGATTCCATCGTATTTTCAAAATTTTGATCAAAATCGGATACTTTTTATTAAAGCCTGCCCAAATCCCCCTGCATATCCATAAGTAATCCTGTTTATAATATAATTTATGTCCTCCCTTGTCCCCTTGGGTTCAAAATATTCCAAAACCATTTTAATATTATCAACTGACCTATCCAAACCACGTTCTTTTACTCTTTCAGGTATTTCGCCATACAGATAAGTTTCCGGTTCCTGCATTTCATAGGGATATTTCCCAGGTATAATGCTAAAATAACATCCCGGCAATACGTCAAAATCCATAATTTGAATACTTAAATAATTGGCTGTACGGCTTTCAATGGTATAAACCCAAAGATTTCCGTCTTCAAGTTCAAAGAATTCTGCATTTTGTTTAAAATCAATTAAAGTATCTATATAAAAACCGGCAGCAAAAACATTCCCCAATTCGTCCAGCCCTTTCCCATTATTGTTTATCCTGCTTAATGAATCGTTATTATAGGAAGGAAGCACCATAGAATGTATCTCATCAGTTTTTACAACACCTTTGTATTTTTCGGTTAGTGAGAATGGTATAATATCCCCCCATTCATCGTAAACGTATTGTGCTTTAAGTTGTAAAGCAACCATCACAATAAATGATATTAAATATATTTTTTTCATGTTGTATGAATTTTAAATTTTATATCTGAAACTAATATTAACATATCTTGCTTCATTACGGTAATCTCCGTATGTCGTACACTCAACATCTTTTTGACAACTGATAAAACCAGAATCTCCATAATAGCCACTTTTTAGATCAAATGTTTTGTAGGAGGATGGATTCTGATTATTAAATGTTACAAAATCATAACTAATCCTTTTAATCACTATATCTTCTTTATTCTTTAATGTATCAGGTTCATAATATTCCATTATTAATTTCTTTCCAACAACTGCACCGCTTATTCCCATTTTTTTATGCCTTTCCAATAAGTTTTCAGAATGATAAATTTTGGGCGGCTGAATCAAATAAGTTGTATCGGGGGCAAAAACTGCAATATAAGTTCCCTTAGGTAATTTTGGGAAACCAAGATCAAATCCAATACCACCAGCAGATTCTCCTTCAATGGCATACCGCCATAACTTTCCCTGTTTCAATTTAATGCATATACCGTTTTCTTTTAAAGATATAGGTTTAGTTTGAAAATCTATTCCGCCCGTATATTCACTACCCAACTCATTAAATGTCTTTCCATCGTTGTACTTCCTGCAAAGCGAGTCATTATTCATAATTGGAATAACAAAACTGGGAATATCGTATGCTTCTATTTCGGTTATATATTTTTCTGTCAGCGAAACTGGGATTATATCTCCCCACTCATCGTAAACCAACTGTGCCTTTAGTTGTAGAGCAACAAGCACAACAAATAATATAAAAACTATTTTTTTCATCTTGCTGTTTTTTAATTTCCTGCCTTAATCAAACCTTTTTTAGCTGCCAGTTCCAGTAATTCGTCAATTTGTTCCTGTTGTTCTTTTACTGATTCAACCAAAACAGGGATTAAACCTACATAGTCAATGTACAAATACCCATCGATATCCTGCTGCACAAGCTCGGGAAACAATTGCTGTACTTCCTGTGCCACAAATCCCAGACTCGTTAGCTTACCCGTTTTTACTGTATCTAAAAATACGAATTGAACCATGCCATTATTATCAAGGGGCGTTGCCCGGACAGTATTAAACAATATACTTTGCCGTATTTTAAACGAAAACATCCTCCGAAAATTGAATAAAAATTAAGGAAAAATCAATAATTTAAAACGAATCTAAATTAGGTTTGAAAAATTCCCGAAAAACCGTTTCAAAATTCAGTTACCAGGTTTTAGTTGCACTTTTATTGCAATTCCCGATACTTTTTCTATTTTCGGGCATACTTTAAATCAAATTGGTATGAAAGAAGCGCTGGAAGTTCTCGACCATGTCAGGTTAAATTTCTCCCCTTCAGGCCTGCTGGCGTTAAATATCACCATTGCCTTCATCATGTTTGGCGTGGCACTCGACATCAGGTGGCAACACTTCAAAGACGTTATCATGAAGCCGAAATCGGCCGTTACGGGTGTTATTTCACAGTTCTTTTTGCTGCCTGCCGTAACATTCTTATTTATCCTGGTTCTTAATCCAACCCCTACCGTGGCATTAGGTATGATTTTGATTGCCTCCTGCCCGGGAGGAAACATCTCCAACTTTATGAGCGCCATGGCCAAAGGGAATGTGGCCCTTTCAGTAAGTTTAACAGCCATTGCAACACTGGCTGCAACTTTTATGACCCCGCTGAACTTTGCACTGTGGGGAAAACTGTACCTGAATTATTACAATGCCGCCGGCGCCGGAACGTATCTGGTTCCCATCGAAATCGACTTCCTGCAAATGGTGCAAACAGTGGTTATCCTGCTTGGAATTCCTGTAGTGTTGGGACTTTTCTTTTCACAGTACTTCCCGAAACTCACGCAAAAAATCAAGAAACCCATCCGGCAGGCTTCTATCCTCATTTTCATTGGGTTTGTAATAGTTTTGTTGTCGGCCAACTTCAACAACTTCATGAAATACATCCATGTGGTTTTCCTTATTGTGCTCATCCACAATGCTCTTGCCCTGGGAACCGGTTTTTCAATGGGCTCTTTAATGCGGTTGCCACGCGTTGACCGCCGCACCATTTCCATTGAAACCGGCATTCAAAATTCGGGACTGGCATTGGTACTCATGTTCAATCCAAAAATTTTTCCTCCTGAACTGGAACTGGGTGGAATGACCATAATTGCTGCCTGGTGGGGGGTGTGGCACATCATCAGCGGGCTCACCATTGCCGGGTTGTGGGCTAAAAAACCGTTGTACCAACCTGCGGTGAGATGAAGTACGAGAAGTGGTCGCCGGGTTACTGGTGTCTGAAGCAGTACATCAAATTTGCCGATTGGTTGATTCACAAAAAAACCATCATTACCGGCAAGGAAAAAATTCCGGATAATAAACCTATTGTTTTTGCGCCTAACCACCAAAATGCACTGAGCGATCCTCTGGCCGTTCTGCTGTACACACGCTTTCAGCCGGTTTGGCTTGCCCGTGCAGATATTTTCGAAAAATCGAAAGCAGTAGATACCATCCTGAAGTTCATGAAAATTATGCCGGTTTACCGCCTGCGCGACGGCAAGGAAAACCTTGAAAAAAACGAGCAAACGTTCGCCAATTCCATTAAAGTACTGGAACATAATTTTGCTGTGGCCCTGTTCCCCGAGGCGGCACACTCGGCCAAACGGCAAATGCTGCTGCATAAAAAAGCGGTGCCGCGCATTGTTTTTATGGCGGAAGAAAAAACGAACAATCAACTGGACATTCAGATTGTTCCCACCGGAATTTATTACAGCCATTACTGGAAATTCAACCGCACTGTAATCGTAAACTTTGGAGAGCCCATCCCGGTAAAAGATTTTATGAAAACTCATGCTGAAAATCCAAATGCTGCGGTAATCGCCCTGAAAAACAAAATTTACGATGCCATTTTACCCCTCACCATCAACATTAATAGCAAAAAACATTACGAAGATTTTGAGCAGATTCGGGGAATTTACGGCTGCCATTTTTTGAACCGGCAACAAATAAAATCCTCTGCGCTAAACCTTTTTCATTCAGACCAAAGGCTTGTTAACAGTTTGGATAAGCTGGAAGCAACGCAACCTGAAGTAACACAAAAACTTGTTGAACAGGCAAATAATTACGCACAGCTTTTAAGGAAATTGAAAATCAGAAACTGGTTGGTAAACAAAACAGGAAACCATGCCGGAATGATTTTGCTGAATTCAAGCGTCCTGCTTGCAGGCCTACCACTGTTTTTGTATGGATTTATTTTCAACGCCATCCCGTATTTCCTCATCGACCGGGTTATTCGGAAAAAGGTGAAGGACAAATCCTTTTGGAGCACCTTTTTTCTGGTGGCCGGAATTGTTTTATTCCCGGTAATTTATCTGCTCGAACTGCTTGCCTTTGCATGGTTTATTCCCGGATTCTGGCTGAAAATCGCATTTCTGGTCAGTTTACCTTTTGCCGGAAAAATTGCCTTTAAGTGGTACATTTTGCTGCGCAAAACCATTGGCCGCTGCCGGGTTCTCCGGCTAAAATGGTTTAACCGGAAAAGTTGCCATCAACTTATTTCTGAAAAAGAAAAACTCTTTGATAAACTGGATAAACACCTTTCAATTTAAACTGTTAACTTTGAACCCGGAACTTTTTGTGCGAAAAAGCGTGGCCAACAGCCTCAACGACATTTCAAAAGACCACCCTGAACTGGTGCTCGAACTTTCTGAAAACTGGAAAGGAAAATCGAAAAACACCGACTGGATTATCAAACAAGGTTGTCGCACTCTTCTGAAACAGGGGAATAAACGTGCTATGCGACTGTTCGGGTTTACCAATCCGGGGAAGATGCATGTTGATAACCTGAAACTTTCCAATGATTCACCGGCAATTGGTGACGAAATAACTTTTTCGTTCGATTTAAAAATGGAAACTTCTTCTAGTCAAAAAGTAAGATTGGAATACATTGTCCACTATGTAAAATCATCAGGAAAAACTTCGTCTAAAGTATTCCAGATTTCAGAAACCATTTTGAAAAAAGGAATCCATCGTATTAAAAAGAAACATTCGTTTGCCAACATGTCAACCCGAAAACATTACCCGGGAGAACATAAATTAGAAGTTGTGGTAAACGGAGAAGTGAAAGAAGAAGCAATATTGGAACTGCTGCCTTAGAATTGGGATCCGCGACCGGGATCTGCGATTTGCAATCGCGGAAAAAAACCGGCGAATGCAATTCGCCGATCCCAATCTGAGAATGCAATTCGCCGATCCCTAAATCAAAGCTACCAGTCAAAAAATCCATTTCCCGGCCAATCCTCCCTGTTTCGAACCAGCCCGGCATTCACCGGATTGTTTAGCGTATATTCAATGGCATTGTACAAATGCTTCTCATCGCGAATTGTGGTGTCAAAACTTTCTTTGTGCCACAATGTCCCTGACCGGCCTTCCTGAATATTAATCTGCCTGGCGGAATGCCTTTTTACCGACTGTAAAATATCCTGCAAATAAACAGGTTTTTCTTCTGTATCCTTTTCTTTTAGCCCGATAACCCAATGAACATGATTGGGCATAATGGAATATGCATAATTTTTCAGCTTTTTATTCTCCCAGAAATGCAGTGCTTCTTTTATAATCCTCACATTTTCAGGTTTAGATAAATCAATCGGAGTATTCCTACTTTCGGCTGCCAGCATGTCGTCGTAAACTTTCATGTATTTTTTCCGAGTTAAATTATACTGGAAAATTAGCTCATCGATTATCTGTTTTTCACGTTTTTCTGCTTTAAGAAATTCTATCTGCGATTTCAATATTTTGAGCTTTTGGGTATAATGAAACAACGCTTTGGGAGGCACTGCATCCTTTAAAATCCATGTAATGAAGTAAGCTTGCCCGGGCTGTTGAAAGTGAGGTAAATTGTGCCTGTATGCTTCTTTCTTTTCCATGTAGTTTACAATAAACAGTTAAGATAGAATTTTTTCTCGCAATCGGGATCCGCGATTTGCAATCGCGGAAAAAAACCAGCGAATACAATTCGCCGATCCCAATCTACCTTTTTCTTTTCGACCTTTTTTGCCTCGATTTGGTCTGTTTAAATTTATCTTCGAATGACTTTTTTGATTTGTCCTTTTTTTTTCGTTGATGAAAAGCACCCTGATAGGTGGGATCATCAATTTTTTTCTGGCGGTCGATTTCCCTTAGTTGCGGCTGCCGTTCATCAAACTCGGTTTCCACTACCTCCACTCCTGGAGGTATTTCCTGCGGTGGCACTTCCATCCGAATCAATTCCTCGATTTTTTTCCAGTGCCACTCTTCCGACGGGTCGATCAGCGTAATGGCATCGCCGCGGTTACCGGCACGGGCAGTCCGGCCAATCCGGTGCACATAATCCTCGTAATTGGGTGGTACATCAAAATTTATCACGTGGCTCACCAAACTGGCATCCAATCCGCGTGCCGAAACATCGGTAGTAATCAGAATACGAACCCCGCCGTTTTTAAAAGCCTGAATGGCATTTATCCGCGCGTTTTGTCCTTTATTGGAATGTAAAATCCTTTTTTCACCTTCCACTTTCCGCTGAATCACTTTAAAAACACCATCGGCATGTTCCTTTGTTTTCACAAAAATAATGATGCGGGAAAAGTTGATTTCATCTGTCAGCAAGTGTTTTATCAGATTGAGTTTGGTGCGGTAGTTGGGCACTTTGTATGCAATCTGGGTAACTTCCTGCACCGTAGTTGCGGATGGTGATACCTCCAGCTTTTCATAAAAATCGAGAAACTCTTCAGCAAGTGTTTCCACCGCCTCCGAAAAAGTGGCAGAAAAAAGCAGGTTTTGTCGTTTGGGTGGAAGAATCTCGAATAGTTTTCTCAACTGTGGCTGAAAACCCATGTCGAGCAACCGGTCGGCCTCATCAATTACCAGGTATTTCACTTTTTTCAGGGAAAGTACACCGGCCTGATACAAATCCATTAAACGACCTGGTGTTGCCACCAGAATATCGATACCCGGTGTTATCAATTCGGCATGTTTTGTCCAGCCAATACCGCCAAATACTGCTGCGTGCCTCAACTCCGACAATGAAGTCAACTCGGCCACATCCTCTCCCACCTGAATGGAAAGCTCGCGGGTGGGTACCAACACCACCACACGAGGATCGGTACCTTCGGGTTTTTTGAGCTTGGTGAGCAATGGCAAAAGGTAAGCAGCCGTTTTACCGGTCCCGGTTTGGGCAACACCTACTACATTGGCGCCCGAGTTGATTTTCGGAATGGCCTCCTGCTGGATGGGTGTCGGTTCTTTAAACCCGATGTCATCCAGAGACTTCAGTATCGATTTGGCAATTTTAAGCTCTTCGAATGTTTTTTTCATGGTACAAAAATAGGAAATCCTGTCTGATTGTAATTCCAACTCATGTTGGGTTTAATTTTTATCTTTGGCCCAAATTCAGAATATGCCAAACTTATATATAATTGCCGGATGTAACGGCGCAGGAAAAACCACCGCATCATTCACCGTTTTGCCGGAAATGCTGAACTGCGATATTTTTATTAACGCAGATGAAATAGCGCGTGGTCTTTCTCCGCTGAAGCCGGAATTATCGTCTATTGAAGCTGGACGGCTAATGTTAAAAAAGATTAACGAATACATTCCGCTTCAAAAAGATTTTGCTTTTGAAACCACCTTATCGTCCCGAACATTTCGGAATACAATCTTAAAATCCAAAAAATCCGGATATGAAACCACGCTCTTGTTTTTTTTGCTGAATTCGGTAGAACTGGCCTACGAACGTGTTGAAAACCGGGTGTTTGAAGGAGGCCATCATGTACCTAAACATGTTATTGCACGGCGGTATTATGCCGGAATTAAAAACCTTTTCGACATTTATATTCCGGTAAGCGATTACTGGATGATTTTCGATAATTCACAAAAAATGTCATCAGAATTGATTGCTGAGGGAATGACAACCAAATCGACCATTATAAAAAATATTGCTACATTTGACCGCTTAAAATCTTTAGTTGATGAAGATAAAAAATAAAATGGAACTTCGGGAGAAAATTTTAAAGGGTCTTGAATTGTATCAGGAAAGACTCATTCAAACCAAAAAAGCCAGAAACCTGGAATTGGTTGTTTCCGATGACAAAGGACGGGTGGTCCGTATTCCCGCACACGAGCTTTAACCCGCAAAACAACTTTTCATACATCCAATTCATTCAAAATATTTCCTTTAAAAATTGCAGCATGGCGATTCTTTTTTATAAATCGTCAATATGAAGCCATTTTTTTTATTCGGAATTCTTTCCGAAATTCGTTGCAAATGAAAATGTGAATGGAATTCGATCGCAACATATTGGCCGAAAAGTTAAAAACGCTACCTGAAATTGCATTTGCATATCTTTTCGGTTCTGCGCAAAACGGAACCATAAAGAAAGGGTCGGACCTTGACATTGCTGTCTATTTGGTTGAAAAAGCTAAAAATAACGATGAAGGAATAAAACTGCACCTGAAAATAATCCAGCTACTCGAAAGAGCAGTGCCGGGTTTTGACAATTTCGATATGGTAATTTTAAACGATTCAGGCACCATTTTGGGCATGCAGGCTTTGCAGGGAACACTGCTTTTTGTAAAACCTGAACATGAGGATTTGTATGCTGATTATTATTCATACACCTGCCGAAAGTATGAATACGATTCGTTTTGGATGAAAAAACAACTGGAATACAGAGGATATGAGGTTCAATGGGATAATTGAGAAAAAACTTCGCATCATTGAAGAAAATATTGATGCGATAAAAAGCTGGAAAATAGAAAACTTTCAGCAATTTAAGGATAGTTCGCTTCTACAGAAGGCTACAGAACGAGCCTTGCAGGTTTCCATTGAAGTAATGATTGACATTAGCGAACGAATACTGGCTTTGAATAAACTGACACCAACAAATACATCGGTGGAAAATATTCAGAAACTGGAAGAATTGGACGTTATCCAATCAGCCAATGAGTTTACCGATATGATTCGTTTTCGAAATTTTATTGTTCACCGGTATGAAAAAGTGGATGTTGAAATCGTTTACTCCATCATTAAAAACAAACTGAACCTGTTTGAAAAGTTTGTGGAGGAAATTCGGTCGCACAATTTACCTTAACCGGTACATTTTCCCAGGCAAAGCCACCAGCAGGTTTTTAAACTCCATATTTAAGAGCAGCGCCGAAACCTTGCTGCCCGGCATTTTCAGTTCTGCGGAAATCTGGTCGATAAATAATTCTCCTTCATTTTTTAGCAGTTCCACCACTTTTTCCTCGTCGGGAGTTAAATCCAAAAAAAGTGACGATTGCACTACTTTTTCTTTTTCGGTGGTTTCCCAACCCATAAAAAATTCCAAATCATCGATGTCTTGAATCAGGCTGGCGCCGCTAAGCCGGATGAGCCTGTTGCAACCGCGGGACCAGGTTTCGTCCACCCTGCCTGGGAAAGCAAAAACATCACGATTATATGACGAGGCAATTTCGGCAGTAATGAGCGCACCACCTTTTTCGGCCGATTCAATTACAATGGTGGCATCAGCCAGGCCGGCAATGATGCGATTGCGCCGGATAAAATTAGGCGGGTCGATTTTGGTGCCGCTGGGAAAATCCGACAACAAACCACCGTTTTCCAGCATTTTCCGGGCCGTATCAGCATGCAGTGACGGGTAAATTTTATCCAAACCGTGTCCCACAACGCCTATGGTTGGCACATTGTATTTCAGTGCCATTTTGTGCGCGTGAATGTCAATTCCGTAAGCCAGACCGCTCACTACCAACACCGGATAATTTCGTTCGGCAAAACCCTGGATAAGTTGCTCGCAGATGGTTTTGCCGTATTCCGTGGCATTTCGTGTTCCTACAATACTTACAACCCGCTGCTCATCGAGGTTCATTTTTCCTTTTGAATACAAAATAATGGGTGCATCAGGACAAGGTTTCAGGCGGCGCGGATAGTTTTTATCGGTATAAAACCGCACATCAATTTTATATTTCTGAATAAATTCCAGCTCTTTTTCAGCTTTTTCGAAAACGCCGTTATTTCTTATCCGTTTGGCATTTACCTCGCCAATTCCCGGAATTTTTACCAGCGCTTTAAAAGACTCTGAAAAAACCTGTTGGGCACTACCGGTATAGGCCACCAGATTTCTTGCCAGCACTCCGCCAATCCCCGAAACCATTGAAAGAGCTATTTTATAAAACAATTCATTGTGAGCCATGCATCTGTGGAAAAATTAAACACCCAAAATTTGCAACAACCGTTCCTGCAATTGCCTGCGTTTTTTAATCGAAAGTGCTGTTAAACTTACCGAGGGGTATTCTGCAATTCCCCGCCGGGTTTTAACCACCAATGTTAAATCTGACATTTTACCAAAAATGGAATTTTCGAAATGTGCACTGTATAACATGGGTTGCGGAAACTCAATGGAATTGAAATTTGTTTTTCCAAAACGTATAGCCTTGTAATAGCGTAACAACACCTTTCCATTGGCATCATTAAATTCAATAAACTGATAATCAGCTACCTGAAAATAAAGAAACCAAAGGGTAAACACCCCCACCATGACAATGCCATAAATGGTATAATCAAACAGAAATAAGGCCAGCGCAACTATTGCAATAACAAGACTTACAAGGAAAAACAGACGTCGTATATGAACAGTATTTTGCTTATTCGAAATGGTCATTATCGTAATTTTTTGTAAAAATATTCGGCCTCACGGCATAAAAAAAACCTGAAAACAAATTTATTGTAACTTTACCGCAATTTAGCAGGTAACAATGGGAAATTCAAAAATTTACTCAAAAATAATTTATTCCAATTCACCTGAAGTTGAATTGGCCGAATGGGCTGCCGGTTACGAAGAAGGAAAAGTATTCCTGGTAACAGAAGAAAATGTAGATAGATTATGGCTGCCAATATTCAGCGAATTTATTGAAAATCAAACCATAAAAAAATTGGTTTTGCCATCAGGTGAACACAACAAAAAACTGGAATCGGTGGCACAAATCTGGGAATTCTTATCAAAAAACAGTGCCGACCGAAAATCGCTGTTAATTAACATTGGCGGAGGAATGCTGACCGATTTGGCCGGGTTTGCAGCTTCCACATTCAAACGTGGCATCGATTTTCTGAATGTCCCCACCACCCTGCTTTCACAGGTTGACGCTTCGGTAGGCGGAAAAACCGGCATCAACTTTAATGGATTGAAGAATGAAATTGGTGCGTTTAAAGACCCGGTAGAAGTAATTATTAATACCGAATTTCTGAAAACCATCGATCACCCAAATTTTCTGTCGGGATTTGCTGAAATGATTAAACACGGGTTAATAAAAAATACAGACCACCTGGATGAACTAAAAGCTTTCGACCTTGAAAACATTAATTACAAAAGCCTGTTGCAAATCATTCAAAACTCGGTGAATGTAAAGGAATACTTTGTTATTAATGATCCTACCGAAAAAAATATCCGCAAAGGACTCAACTTTGGGCACACAATCGGACATGCCTTCGAAAGCCTGGCCATGGAACAAAACCGGCCGGTATTGCACGGTTATGCTGTGGCATGGGGAATGATTGCCGAATTATACCTTTCGGTAAAAAATTGCGATTTTAGCGAAACAGATTGCGATGATTTAACGCAATGGTTGCTCAACATTTACGGAAAGTTCGGAATTGGCGAAAACGACTTTGAGCGATTATTTGAACTGATAACGCATGACAAAAAAAATGAATCGGGCCGGATTAACTTTACCCTGCTTGCAGAGCCCGGTAAAATGAAAATCAACCAAAACTGCAATAAAGAGTTGATTTTTGAGGCACTCAAATATTACAGTGAATTATAATTCATGAAGTTCCAGGTAAAAGCAAATCTAAATACCATTAACGGGCGAATTTATCTTCCGGCATCCAAAAGCATCAGCAACCGCGTGCTTATCATTAACGCATTGTGCTACAATCCGTATCCGGTCAAAAACCTGTCAGATTCAGATGATACACAGGTTTTGCAACAAGCATTGTTCTCCAATCAAAATAAATTCGATATTGGACATGCCGGTACTGCTATGCGTTTTCTCACAGCATTTCTTTCAAAAATTGTGGGCGAATGGGAAGTTACCGGCTCTGAGCGGATGAAACAACGCCCCATCGGAATTTTGGTTGACGCCTTAATCCAAATGGGCGCCCGTATTGAGTACCTGGAAAAGGAAGGTTTTCCTCCATTGAAAATTTATGGCTCGCACCTGAAAGGTAAAATCCTGGAACTGGACGGAAGCATTTCCAGTCAGTACATTTCGGCCCTGATAATGATTGCCCCAACCATTGAAAACGGATTGATTTTGAAGCTGAAAGGCGACATCACTTCCCGCTCCTACATTGAACTGACCCTGAAACTGATGGCCCGGTTCGGAATTCAGTATAAATGGGACGGCAATTCGATTACTGTTCCCGGACAAAATTATCTTCCGGGCGAGTTCACTGTGGAAGCAGACTGGTCAGGCGCTTCTTACTGGTACCAGATACTGGCGTTGGCAGAAAAAGGCGAAGTTCTGTTGGAAAACCTGCAACTCAACAGCCTGCAGGGCGATGCAAATATTGCCGGTTGGTTTGAGCAGTTTGGTGTTTTTTCGGAACAAAAAAAGGAAGGTGTTTTGCTGAAAAAAACGAAATCCCTTCAACACGAAAAACTGGAACTCGATTTTATTGAAAATCCGGATGTAGCCCAAACAATGGCTTGTTTATGCATAGCCAGAAAAGTCCCGTTTCATTTTTCAGGTTTAAAAACGTTGAAAATAAAAGAAACTGACCGGATTGCAGCGCTTCAAAACGAGCTGGCAAAATTTGGTGCTATTCTCATGGAACCTGCTAACGGAGAAATGGCCTGGGATGGAACAATTGATCATTCAAAAATTGAAAGAATTCCACTCATCCAAACCTACCACGATCACCGTATGGCGCTGGCTTTTGCTCCCATGGCGCTGGCCGGATATACTCTCGAAGTCGATGACCCGATGGTGGTTACCAAATCGTACCCGGCTTTTTGGGAAGATTTGAAGAAAGTTGGATTTGAAATTACAACTTAATAAAAATCTTCTTTTTATACAGAATCCACGCCGGTATGAAGTTGAAACAAATGAACAAAACCGCGTACAATAAACTGCCGAATTTCATACTCCAGCCGGCCGATTCGAACATACTCATAAAATGAACATTGAGGCTGCTTCCCCAAAATTTAATATTGTAAAAAAGCTGTCCCCACACATCGGCCAGCACATACACTGCAATGGCATTCGAACCGAAAATGATACCGGGTTTTGTAAAGCGGGTCCGCCCTTGCATATCCACAAAAAACATACTGATGGCCAGTATCATGGCGGCCAAACCCGACGTTACCATTACAAACGAACTGGTCCAGATGTTTTTGTTGATGGGGAAAATGAAATCCCACCAGTAACCGATTACAAACGCAAAAAAACCGAAGGAAAACAGGTAAATTACTTTCTTCTCCTGCGACATTTTGCCGAGAATGAGGTGCCCGGCCAGCATTCCGGTAATGCCGGTGGCAATGGCAGGCAGCGTGCTGAAAATTCCTTCGGGGTCCCAGGTTTTCTTCCACATGAAACCGGGCAGCAGTTTGATGTCAATCCAGGCAGCCAGATTGGCGCCGGGTTCCAGTATGGGTTTTCCATAGCCGGGTGTGGAAATGAGCACCATGGCCAGCCAGTAACCAACCAAAAGAACCGCAGCAACAAAGGCCTGGGTTTTCCATTTCGAATTCAAAAAAAGCAAAGCTGAAACCAAAAATACGATGGCAATACGTTGCAAAACACCGGCATACCTGATGTTTTCCATATCGAATTTCGGGAACAGCCACAATAAAATACCCACAATGAAAATTTTAAGCGCCCGGAAAGCAATTTTACGGTATATGGGATTTTTAGGTACTCCGGCCTGCAGCCGTTTGGTGTAAGCCAACGTAATAGAAACACCCACAATAAAAATAAAAAACGGAAATATGAGGTCGGTAGGAGTGATGCCATGCCAGTCAACATGTAGCAATGGCGGATACACATGGCTCGAGTTACCGGGGTAATTCACCATAATCATTGCAGCAATCATAAAACCACGGAATGCATCGAGGGAAATCAGTCGTTTAAATTCAGCCATTTTCTTATCTTTGATTTTAGAAATTTATCAAAATTCGTTCAACAACTTTTTGAAAATTTTAGGATGTCAAACTTAAATAAAATGTCGAAAATGAAAAACAGCATTGTCACTTTTTCAATGGTTTTATTACTTTTTATCGGATGTACACAAAAAACGCCAGACCCCGGTGATATTAAACTGAGCTGGGAAATGCTTAGCAATGAATATGCAGAAACCCCAAAAGCAATGGCGAAATTTTCCATTGAAAACAATAGTCAGTTCACGTTTACAGACACCAACTGGGCGCTCTATTTCAGCCAAATGCCCCGAACTCCGCTTTCTGCCGACAAGAATGTGGAAATCCATTTTATCAGCG
>JAHYIT010000113.1 GCA_019429205.1 Mariniphaga sp.
TCCGAATTTCCTGCTCAACTCCCTTTACATTGTCGTTATTGTAGTTGCTGTAATATTTCCGGTTTATGGTATTCCGCTCGTATTCGGGGTGTTCGGCTCTTTTGTATTTTAGCCCGGCCAAACTGGAAATGCTGTCGTGGTCGTTATACAGCAAGGCATACATAAACAACAAGTCTTTTGCTTTTTTATTGTAAAAATCCGGGTCTAAAGCATTCTCCTTCAGCTTGACAAGGTTCTCGCGGGTAATCGGTTCCCAGTCGGGCTTTTTCAGTTCGAGTATATTCTTTTTAATATCGTCGGCCTGTTCTTTTTTCCCCTGCATTTCAAGCTTTCGGGCCTCTTCCTTCCATTCTTCCAAAGATGAAACTTCTTCTTTAATGTTTATTTTTTCTTTAGTTTCAATAAGCCCGAGAAGCGATAACAGCGTATGTTTTGACGATGATTCGAGAATATAAAGGTTTTTTACAGAACGGGTTATACCGACGTACAACGAGTTAATATAAAATTTGTAAGCATCGAGCGATTTGTCGGCCTTATCTTTTCCCCGCGAAAAATCCAAATGGTCATTTTCAAGGTCTTTTACCGAAACTCCGTTTACTATTTCGTTAAACTCGCGACTGTAGTTGCTTATAAAATTTATAAGTATAATGTTTTCATATTCCAGACCTTTCGCTTCCTGCACAGAAAAAAGCAACGGAGTTTTGAATATTTTACGGGCAGCAGCCTTTTCTTCGCCGGACATCACCAGCAAAGCATATTTGGTAGAGCGCCTTGTACTGTCGTTGAGTTGTTTTCGCCTGGCTTCCGTGTCGATGTAAAAATTTGTCAGTCCCCTGTTTTCTTTTAATGGTTCCACCAGAAAGTTACTCTCCCTGTCGATAGAACCAAAACGGGCATTTTTTATCTTCAGCAGTTTGTTGGCAATAGCAGTAACCTCGGCCGAGTTCCGGTAATTGGTGCGCAACACACTTATTTTGCTTTCGGCAATATCGTGCTTGTAAAACATCGTTTTTACGTTCGTCCACGAAAAAAAATTGGGGTGGACAATCTGGTTCGAATCGCCGCAAAGGATAAAATTACCAGGGGTTTTTAACGATCGCAGCACAATGTACAACTGGATATTGGTAAAATCCTGCACTTCATCAACAACAATAAAATCATATTTCGGACGGCAGTATTGTAGCCAGTTAAAAGAAACAATATTCAGATCGAAAAAATTATTTTCGTTTAAAAATTCTTTGTATTTTATAAATGCTTCATAAACTTTTTCACGTTCGCTTTTCAGGAAAATGGATTGTTTCACCCCCAAACCGAGGTACTCATCTTTATCCAGAAAAGGTTTGGTAATATCGAGGCCGGTTATCACACCTTTGAATTCTTCAAACAGCTTGTACGCGTCTTTAATTCCGAATGAATGTTTCCGGGGTTGCAGCCAGTCGTTAAAACTTTTGAAATCCACTTCTTGTCCGGAAATTATCTTTAGCGTTTCAAGAAACTCCCGGAGGCTCAGAAAATCGACATTTTGTTTTTCGTTGATGTAGTTTCCGGAGTAATAAAGCATCGATGAATTATCCACAAGAAATGGAGAAAGGGTAACATACAATACATCGCCTTTCAGTTGTTTTATTTTTTCGAGCGTAAGCGCCGTTTTACCGCTTCCGGCCGAACCAACGATAACGGCCGGCGGCTTAACGGTAAAAATATTTTGCTGTATGTCGTCGAAAGACAGCGCCTTGTTGAGCAAATGAAATTGGTTGCTATGCGGGTTTACATAGTTCAGTTCAACGATATCTTCCCCGGGAATCTGTTGTGCTTCATTTACCGATGCCCTTAATTTGTTTTCGTCAATTTTTGCCCCCCTCAGAAACCGTGATTTTTCATAGTTATGGTTGTAAATAACTTCCAGCAATAAAATGTAGGTTTGATTATTATATCTGGCAAACTTAAAAAGTAACCGGTTTTCATAATCGAGTTTTGCCCGGTAAAAACCCTTATCGGGTAATTTTTTAATTTCTGCAGAATTGAAATCATTTTTTTCAAGAAATTCAACCGTTTTGTGGAATTGTTTTTTCACCTTCGAATAATCTATATCGTTAAGGTACAATATATTCATAACAAAAATCAATTTTAAAAGTGGAAAATATTAACGTTCAGCGTGCAAGTTAGCTATAACTTTTAATAGTGAAAAACAGTAGTGATAAATGAGCCCTTTCACCAGTCTTTTCCTCTGCGCTTTCTTTGCCCACAACTCAATTAAAGATGTAAAATTTTTCGTATTTTCGAAACTTTACTTTAAACCACGCCATTTTTAATAAGTAAAGAATGTATAACCAACCAGGAAAAGTTGCTTTCGGACGTAGTAAACAACTACCTCAAAGATTCAGACAATTTGTATTTTTTGGTTGGTTTTTTTTATTCTCCGGCTTTGAGGAGATTGTGGAAACCATTGGCGATAAAAAGCTGAGGAGTCTGGTATTTGTTGACAGCGAACTCAATTACGACGAATCGTCAATTGTTGACCCGGAACTGCCCGGCATTATTTCGAGGGAGGATTACGAAAAGGCGGGGGTGGAGGAGTTGGCGGAGTGGAAAAAATGAAAATTAAATTGATGATTTAGAATGAAACCTCATTTATATTTTAAAAATCCGCAGAAGGTCTGGCTGAATTTAAACAAGGGACAGGTTGAAGAAAATATCCAATTAAAATTAAGTCCACAACCTCCTATTTTGTTATTTTTATAACCTGATAATTCGAATCCAATAGCTATGAAACGTCGAAACTTCATTACCTCTGCTGCCGGCGCTGCTCCCGCTGCTTCACTTTTCTCTAGTCCGTTGAGGGCTGCTGTTGCAGGACAAAATTTTTCGTTTCCCGGACATGCCCGACCCATTGAAACATGCTGCCGGTTCCCGCGATGGGGCCATGTCGTGCCTGATTGGAATTGCCGGCAGCAAATATATTGATGAAAAACGACCGGTTAGAATCGAAGAACTGACGGATATTCAGCCGTACTCGACAAGAGATGCATAGTGATTAAAAGAATATTAAATTTGAATCAGTAAACGATGAGCAGAAGTAATGTTATAAAGATCAATTCAATGTCTGTGCAGATTGTGGCTATAATTGGCATCATTATCTTTTTATTTGGGTGTGAAAGAAATGGCGATTACGATTTTAAAGTGGAAGGACTTCATTACCTCGATAATAAACCCGTTGAAATCGAAATAAAAGATGGGAAAATATCGGGCATAAAAAGGATTAAGAGTTTGTCAGATGAAGCAAATGCACTGATTATTTCGCCGGGATTAATTGACAATCAGGTGAATGGATACATGGGGTATTCATTTGTTAATACCGGAAAAGAGTTAAGTCTGGAAGGTATTAAAGAATTAACCACGTCTTTTTGGGAAGTTGGCATTACAACCTTCCTGCCCACTCTAACTACCAATGACCATAGAATATTTTTGCGGAATTTCGAAATCCTTGCCAAAGCAAAAGAAGATCCTGTCACCTGCGGTTCTATCGCCGGTTTTCATTTGGAAGGCCCTTATATTTCACCCGTTGACGGATACCGGGGAGCACATCCTTTGATACACGTTCGCAAACCTGACTGGGACGAGTTCATGGAACTTTATAAAGCTTCCGGAAAGAATATTCTGCAAGTGACGCTGGCCCCTGAAACAGAAGGGGCGATGGACTTTATTTCCAAATGCAGTGAATTTGGCATTCATGTGGGATTAGGACATCACAACGCATCCTCAGCTCAAATTACCGAAGCGATTGACCGCGGAGCCGTGATTGCCACACACCTGGGAAACGGAATGGCTAACAACATCAACCGCCACATAAATCCTTTATGGCCTCAACTTGCTGACGATCGGTTGAAAATCAGCATTATTTGTGATGGATTTCATTTGCAACCGGAACAGATCAGGGTTTTTTATAAAACAAAGGGATCAGAAAACGTTGTTATGACTTCCGACATGAGCTCTCTTGGTGGACTGGAACCGGGGTTTTACCTGAATGCAATCGGGGATACGCTCGAGTTAAAACCGGAAGGTGTTATCGTATATCCTGCCCAGAATGTTTTAAGTGGCGCTGCATCCCCTCTGTCAAAAATGATTGGCCATGTAATGAAAGTTACCGGATGCGACCTTGCTGCAGCGATTAAAATGGCCAGCACCAACCCTGCCCAACTCTACAACCTTAATGACCGGGGCGAATTAAAATCCGGCATGAGAGCAGACCTCATATTATTCACCCTGGAAAATTTTACAATGGACGTAAAAAAAACAATCGTTGATGGGGAGGTTGTCTTCGAATCATCAAAGTAAAAATATAAAAAACCGGAGCGGCAAGTTGGATCAGGGTGAACGACAAATCCCATATTATTATGAGCCTGCGGAAAAACGGATTTTTTACACCGAGGCTTCACAGGCTGTGTGAAATTTGCAACAAAAACAACTATCTTTTGCACCGGGTTTCAACCCGGTGTTTTGAGTGAAGAATAAAAGCCGGCTTTAGCCATTAACATCCAGCATTTTAACGGCTAAAGCCACAACTTGTTTATATGCTTATGATACACCGGGCTGAAGCCACGGTGCAAAAAAATCCCATTTTCACACAGTCTGTTCAGCCCGGTGAACAGAAACAACCAAAAACTAAAGGGCTTCAGCCATTAAAGGGATTAAATGCTAAAGCCACAAAAAATACTAAAAAAAATAACCACCGGGCTAAAGCTCCGGTGAAAAAAAGAATGAATGCTTTGAACTGTGCTATAAAACTTGGGATTTGTCGTACATCTGTTGGATCATCAAAATGCCGCAGCATAAATTAATTTTGGTATTTTTCGGGAAATTATTTTCAATTTAAAAATATTATGAAATTAGACACAGGAAAGGAAAATTCAGGCTGCATGAAATATTCTTTCCCGGTTATTGTCAGCTATTCAAAATTGAAACAATCCGGCAATATAAAATCAATCTTTTTGTTGGTTTTGCTTTTCCTCTCCTTCAATTCATTTGGGCAGAGGGAGAAATATTTTCAACAGTTTTCAACTTCATATTTTGATTCGGTAAGGGTATTGTTACATGATACTGCAAAGGAATATTACACAATAAAAGCTTATCGTCTGTCAGGAGCAGATGAAATTATAATCGACGGCCGGTTAAACGAACCCGCCTGGTGGAAAGCAGAACATGCAGGCGGTCTGCTGGAAAAAGAACCTTTTCCGTTAATTCCCATGATTGAGGAAACCGAGTTTGCCATTTTATATGACGATGAGAATTTTTACCTTGGTGTCTGGTGTTGGGATTCTGAACCCGACAAAATTATTCAGCAATTATCCCCGCGGGGAACATCTGCACCGGACCACCTGATGATTTTTATTGACAGCTACCATGATCACCGGACCGGGTATAAATTTGTAGTATCTCCCACCGGGGTGCAGGGAGACGAACTCCGTTATGATGACTTAAAACGCGATGGCAACTGGAATGGAATATGGTATTCAGAAGGAACGGTTGACGAAAAAGGCTGGTATGCGGAAATTAAAATCCCATTTTTTAACTTCAGGTATCCACGCGATGAGATTCAGACCTGGGGGTTTAACATTATGAGAAATATTTCGAAGAATGCCTCCCGCGGACAATGGAAACCTCACCTGCCGGAATGGGACAACACCACCCGCATGTCGCAGTTGGGACACATCGAAGATATCAGGAATATCAGTTCCGGCAGAACTTTTGAAATCAGACCGTACGGGGTGGCAAGTGCAACTGAAACACGTGATCAGAATCCGTTAAAAACAGTTAGTTTTGGAGGAGACGTCAGGTATAGTCCCGGTCCAAACCTTACGGCAGATTTTACATTTAACCCCGATTTTGCCCAGGTAGATGCCGATGTTTTCGAGATTAACCTGACCCGGTTTCCTACCCGTTTTAAAGAACTCCGCCCGTTTTTCACTGAAAGAATCAATATTTTCAATACCCCTCTGGAGTTATTTTACAGCCGCAGAATTGGGGCAAAAGGTGATATTCTTGGGGGAGTAAAAATGACCGGAAAATTGCAACATGGAATTGAATTTGGGGTGCTTGGAAACCTCACTGGTGAATCTTTTTTTTCCAGTTCCGTGCAGAATGTCGAAAATGCCCTGTTTGGGGTTATGCGAGTTAAAAAAGATATTTTGGGTTCAAGCAGTTTAGGGATTTTAGCGGCAACAAAAGAAGATGCTGACAACTATAACCGGATTGTTGGCGTTGATGGAAGCTTCATGCTCAACAGCAACGATATAGTTGATTTCCAGATTGCATCAGGACAAACTGAAATGGAATACGACCAGAATATGGCATATAATCTGGCCTATGTCCGTACGGGCGATTTGATGGGGGTGAAATTAAATTTCGACCGTACTGAACCTGCATTCGAAATTAACCGTGTTGGTTATATTCAAAAAGAGCCTGACCGTGGCTGGAACAAATGGACAGGCCTTGTCCGGATCAGTCCCCGCATAAATAAATACCATATTCGCAGGATAATTGCCAACCTGGAATATGAAAACAAAAACGATCTGTTCACCTCACGATACATTGATCGATGGCTTAAAATTTACCCTGACTTTTTTCCCGACCAAAAATTTGGGACAGTTATGCAGACCGACACAGGCGAACGGACAATAAGCGAGGGCATAAGAGAAGTAAATAATTTCGAAGTTGGCGGAGATTTAACCATAAACCTTATAAATGAAATGTCAGTTTCTTCAGAATTAAAATACTTTTCTGACACAGAATTGACCGGCAGTTATTCCGGCAACTTCTTCAAAATGAGCTATTCCACCAGGCCATTGAATTTAGGTGCCCGGTTTGCAGGAAAGTTATCGGCATCAAAAGGAACATTATACAATTTCGACCAAAAATATGTAGGCAGCCAAAAAAGCCTGTCTGCCGATGGGCAAGGCCGGTTTTTACATAATATTCTAACCACACTGCAGGGAGGCATTACCAAAACATATAACCCTCAAAACGAAAACGATGGCCGGTATTACAAATTGTCGTCGAATACCACATGGATGTTTACAAAAGACTTTTATGTTCGTGTGCACGCCCAGGGGATATTTGGAACAACTTACTATGAACAAAAACAAATTTACAACGATTATCTGCTTAGCGGCCTGCTGAGCTGGGAATACCGGCCGGGAAGTTTTCTTTACCTGGCATATAATGAAGCCCGTTTCGATAATTCAGATTCAAATATAAACAGGTACCTTGAATTTAAAAATCGTACGGTAGTTTTAAAAATATCTTATTTCTTTAGTATTTAGCAATTGGTTTAACTTCGCTCCATGTGAAAAAATCAGAAAACATTTCCGGCAACTGTTGAATTTAATAAAGAAAAAATCTGCACGTAGCTGCCTGCAAATTGCAGTTCAAGCAGTTAGTCAGGCGGGTATTCAATTAACTGTAATGTCCTTTAAGCGAATAAATTGTCACAATCCTGGAGGAATAATCAAATTTATATACGATTCGGTGTTCCTTACTTATCCTTCTCGACCAAAAACCGGATAGGTCCCCTTTTAGCTTTTCAGGTTTACCAATTCCGTTTTCAGGATTAGAAGCGATTGATTTTAAAAGTGATATTATGCGGTTTTGTACTTTTTTGTTTCCTGAACGTTTCCAAAAATCAATGTCATCCAAAGCTCCGGTTTTAAAAACTATTTCCATAAATTATCTACATCAAGTTTAACCGATGCCTGTTTTTCCCGCTGCTTAATTTTATCAACAAAGTCAGGATCGTATATTAAAGCATCATCCTGACTGTTCTCAACTACTTTAACATAACTGACAGTCTTTAGATAATCTACCAACCGCTTGGCTTCTTTGCTTTTTGTATCAATAATTACCGTTGTCATCGCTTCTTTTTTTGCAAATATACAAAATTGCATTTAGAATTTGTAAGGAGGAAGCTAACCCCTTTGTTCGAAATTTTTCCGTGTGGTGAATGCGTGGTTGAATTATTTTCGGAGCAACGGTCTGTTGTGGATTATCCCGGCTAAAACTTTTCCTTGTTCATAACTCCTTCTTAAAGTTTAATAATTTATGTTGCTGGTTCACTGGTCTTGCAGTCTTCATTTCGTTTTTTGGTAAACCAATTCAATCAACGGTTTTTAACTCAAAAAATCAATGCCATGATTCAGCAAAAAAAGCCCTGGCTGAAATGACATCGGCAACCGGTGAAAACTGGGTTGGAAATTTGAGCAATAAGAAATTCCATAATATCTTTAACATCTCATAATTAAAATTGATTATCATGAAGTTATTCTGGATTGTGGTTTCATTTTTCACATGTTCTTTGGTTATTTTTTTAGCTAATGGTGTCTCAGCATCCGGCAATTTTCCGTTACCCAACATCGTTTTCATTTTCGCCGACGACATGGGCTACGGCGATGTGAGCGGCTTAAATCCGCTGGCGCGGACTCAAACTCCGGCCATCGACCAACTCATTGGCGAAGGAATAACATTTTCCGAGGCGCATGCCAGTGCATCGGTTTGTACGCCATCGCGTTACGGACTCCTGACCGGCAGGTATGCTTTTAGAACTAAAGATGCAGCCCGCGGTATTTGGGGATTTCATAAACCGGTAATTGAACCGCAACGGAAAACGCTGGCAACCCTGCTAAAAAATGCCGGTTATACTACAGCCTGTATTGGTAAGTGGCATCTCGGTGTTGGCTGGCAAACCAAAGACGGAACGGAGCCGGAGTTCAATGCAACAACAGGTTATTCCAATGTGGATTATAGCAAAAAAGTAACCGGCGGCCCCAACGATTACGGGTTCGATTACTCGTTTATACACCCGGCATCGCTTGATATTCCACCCTATCTGTTTCTGCGGAACCACGAAGCTGTGGACGCGGATATGATATTAACCACCGACCACTACCCTGCCCGGCTGGAAAATACAGAATATGCCTGGGACAAAAAACACAGCAACGACGAGGCCGTTTACTGGGAAAAAGGCGTGTGGTGGCGGCAGGGTGAAATGTCGCGTTCGTTCAGGGTGGAGGATTGCCATACGGAAATTGTAAACGAAGGTGTAGCTTTTATTGAAAAACAGTCGGAAGAAAACCCGAAAAAACCGTTCTTTCTTTACCTGCCGTTAACCGGGCCGCACACTCCGTGGTTACCAACAGATCCGTTCAAAGGAAAATCGTCGGTTGGTGTATATGGCGATTTTATTTTCAATATTGACGATGCAGTCAAACAAATTAAAAACGCACTAGCCCGAAACGGAATCGCTGAAAACACCATGCTCATTTTTGCAAGCGACAACGGCGGTTACTGGCCACAGGAAGAGATAGAATTGTACGCCCACGACTCCAACCAGGGGCGCAAGGGCCAAAAAGGCGATGTGTGGGACGGAGGGCACCGGATACCGCTCGTTATTTCGTGGCCGAAAAAAATTAAAACAGCTAAAACCTGTAACCAACTTGTCAGCCTCACAGACTTTTTCGCAACCTTTTGCGACCTCACCGGACAACAACCCAAAGCTGGGCAAGCCGAAGACAGTTTCAGTTTTTGGCACATTTTGAATGGTGAAACCGATAAAGCTGTCCGCGAATCGATGGTGCACCATTCGTCGGGCGGGTATTTCGCCATCCGCCTGGGCGACTGGAAATTCATTGACGGACTAGGTTCAGGTGGTTTTTCGCATCCTTCAAGAATTGAACCGGAAGAAAAAGGCCCCAAAGGTCAGTTGTATAACCTAAAGGAAGATGCTCTGGAAAGTACCAACCTGTTCTTTCAATATCCCGAAAAAGTGGCAGAACTGAAAGCGCTGATGGAGGAAATAATTAAAAGTGGATACATTCAAATCAAAGAATGAAGAGATGTTATAAATTTAAACATGGTTATCGGGATTCCTGCATTTTAAGCGGAATGCCTTTGATGCTGCTGGAGCTGGCCCTGTGAAATGTTTGCGTACAAATTTCCAAGGGCGAACTCCGCCGAGGCGCATGTTGGTAATCACTTCGGGCGGATAGTGCAGGTTCATTTCGGGGTCGGTCATTACGCGGAGCATAAAGTCGTAGTCGCCGGCAATTTTAAACGATGCATCGAACAGGCCGTGTTTCTCGTAAACTTCTTTGCGGAGGAAGAGCGTGGGGTGCGGTGGCATCCGCCAGTAGTCGTACAAGTCCCAGCCGGTGGGCGAACAGGTCCAGCCGTGGTGCACGTTTTTGAGGTGAAAAGGTTTGTTTTGCCAGGTGCGGACTATTGTGTATTGGGTGGACATTATTAAACAGGAGGTATCCCAAGTTGTTTGCAAATAACCTTACACATCAGATTTGACAGTTCAGGATGGCGACCTAGGGTGGATTTCCTGCCGTTTTTTGTGTTCATATACAAACTATGGTTACTACCTTCACGAACCAGCATACAATCATTGGCTTTCAGATATTTAAGAAAGCATTGCGCTTCATCAGGCAAGGTTTAGTTTTCGCTTTATGATTTTCCGGCCCTGGTAGAGGTTATTGGTTTGTTCTCTGTGAAAATCGATTACCAGTTCCAGTGCATCAAGCAGATTTTGTTTCAATTCTTCAATGGTTTTGCCCTGGGCTATAGCCTCCGGAATTTCCTGCACCTGACCAACATACCAGCCGTCTTCACTCTTTTCGATTATTGCTGTATAATTCAATTTCTTCATTACTTTATTTTTTTCAAAGGTAATGAAAAAGACTTTATGCTTTAAATCATGCGTTGAATTCCCGGATGAAATTGAATATGAGCTGCATTATCCAACCGGCAAAAACGAAGTGGTATTTACCGGTGCAGAAGTTGGGGCAGTTTGCGGAGGTTTTTGGCGGCGAGGGAGTACTTAAACCCGTTGTTGCGAAGAGCGCATCCCGATGGTTATAGGGATTCCTGCATTTTAAGCAGGATGCCTTTGATGCTACCGGTACTTGCCCTGTGAAATGTTTGCGAGGGATCCCTTCGATTCAACAGATTTCTCCTTCGTCGAAATAACATTGTTTTTGGGGGCTACGTCGCTGACGTTGAATAAGTCTTGTCACTGTATTATTTACCCAACGAAGCCAATGATATCACATTTACACCGTCAGGTCGGGTGAAACTCATTCCTGTTCCGGTTATGATATTCAAGGATATGGGTTTTGTGAACTTTTTCTCATCAATTAATTTGTTAAATTTCAATAGGTTGTTTGCGGCTTCATCGATCATGCCTATTCCGAGTTTAACTTCAAAAGCAGCCCAAATCCCGCCACTTTGTTGTATGATGGCATCTACTTCTAAACCACTTGAATCTCTGTAATGAAAAATTTCGGCATCGTTTGCCTTTGCGTACATTTTAAGTTCGTGATATACCAATGATTCAAATAAAAAGCCACAATATTTCAAATCGTTCATCAAGCTGTTTTTATCTAACTTTAATGCAGCTATTGCAAGCGAAACATCGCAAAAATGCCTTTTAGGAGATTTCCGCAACGAGTTGGACGAACGTATGTGTGTGTTAAAAGCGGGTTGCTCTTCAAATATCATTAATTGCGACAGCGCATTCAGGTAATCAATAATGGTAGGGCGCGATAAATCTGTATCTTCAATTGCTTTAATATCTTTCTTTAAAGTAGTATTATCAACTAAAGTTGCAATATTCCGGGCAAGAGAACGAAGCAAAGAACGAACTTTTTGCGAATCGCGTTTTACATTCGAAACCCGGCTCATATCTGCCTCTGCCAACAAATCGACATAGCTTCTGTTTAATAGGATCGCCTCGTGAAGAGAAGTGTTCAGCAATGCGGGCCAACCTCCCTTTACCATCCTTTCCACAATCAATTCAATGCTTAGGCTGTTTTGAGAATAGTTGATTGCCTCGCCATGTAATAATGCACGAAGGCTTATTTCTCCTGATGAATAGCCCATTTCCTGCCACGACATGGTCTGCATTTCAACAATGGTAAATCTCCCGGCTCCACTGTGTAATTTTATTTCTTCTTCGGGATTTGCCGAGCCTGTCAGAATAAACTGAGCTTTCTTTTTCCGGTCATCCACTTCGTGTCTCACATAATTCCACAACTTAGGTTGCTCCTGCCACTCATCAATTAACCGGGGGCTTTCCCCTTGCAATAAAATTTGGGGATTAATGCTCATTACGATCGGTACCTGTTCGTCCCTGTCGACTTGAAGGATGCTTTTTGCAAATTGTTTGGCAGTTTCGGTCTTTCCACAAGATTTAGGACCTTTAATTAATAAAGCGCCCGAGGCTTGCAGCTTTTGCCCAATTTCTTCTTCTATTATTCGGGTATAGTACTTCATATATACTTCATTTACAGCACAAAGATATGATAATTTTTTAACATTTTACATTTTAACCGGTTTTTATTTTACACTTAACGAACGCTTTGTTTTACACTTTGAGTAGATTTTTTTTTACACTTTGACGAAAAAGGTGAAACTATTTTTTATCCACGGATTTCACGGATGGCACTAATTTTTTCAGAGATCAGGGACCAGAGATCAGGGATCAGGGATCAGGAATCAGAAGTCAGAGGGGGATTCCATCTTCCGACTCCCGTCTTTCGTCTTCCGCCCCCAATGAAATTTACTTCTAACGTCGTATTTCACAGGGCAGGCTCCCGACTTCATATTGATTTCACATACTTATTCGAAACTTCGTTGCCGTGAATGAATATCTGTTTGTCCAATACAAACCCGTTTTTGCGGTAGAATTTGTTGGCGCCTTCCTGTTTCAATAATGGCCTTTCAGGGAGAGAACAATAATTTTGTCGGAATGTACTTCATAAACAAAGCGATGTTCCTTGTTTATCCGGCGAGACCAACAGCCCATAAGGCTGTACTTTAAAGGTTCCGGTTTACCAATGCCCTGGTAAGGAGTTCAGGAAACAGATTCAAAAAGTTGGGTGATTTTTTTCAAAACAGCCTTATTGCCGGATTTAATCCAGAAATCAAGGTCTGCTTTAGCTTCGGGCATGAGCACTATTTGCATAATTCATTCAGTTCATCCAAAGAAATAGTTATTCCTTTACCTTTTCTGTAATCTTCGCGTCCTTTTTCAATTTTAGCTACAAATTCAGCATCGTAAGGCGTATCTTTTGCAATTTCAAACTTAATTTTCAGTGCATTGAAAAAGGCCATTATCGTGTTCATTTCTTCTTTATTTGAAGGATGCGCAATAAGTATGTTTTCTGTTTTCATTCGTCTAAATATTTAATTTTCAATGGTGAATCATGGAACTCGCTTTGGCCATGGGCGGCTGTGATAAATGACTTAACCATGCTCGTTTCATTTTTATTGTCAAAATTAAGAATAAAAATTGAAACACTGAAAGATGGACTTTCCGCCCCTGATGAAATTTACTCCTGACGTCGTATTTCACAGGGCAGGCTCCCGACTTCATATTGCTTTCACATACACATTCGAAACTTCGTTGCCGTGAATGAATATCTGTTTGGCCAATACAAACCCGTTTTTGCGGTAGAATTTGTTGGCGCCTTCCAGCTTCTGGCCTGCAATAACTTTGTATTGGTTAATGCCCCGATTTTTAAGTGCCTGTTCCAGCGCGGCCAGTAGTCTGGAGCCTATGCCGCCCTGCCGGGCTTCGGGACTTACCGAAATGGAAAGTAATTCGGTTTCAGGAATGTCCGGTTCATTTTTATTTTCAGAAACAGAATGTGCAAGCTCCCGGAATGTTTTCCACAAGGGTTTGAGCAATGCCGGATTTTTTAACACAGCCCAGCCAATTTTCAGCACTCCGTCCGGACTGGATTGAATAAAACGTTTCATGATGCCCTGTAATGAAATATCTCCCCATAGTTGGCCTGCGCATAAACCCTCATATCGCGGGCACCTAAGGATTCAAACAAAAAACCAAAGGTGTTCAAATCTTGCAGCATACCATTTACATCTACCCGCTTTATGGCCGTTGCTATCGACGGATCTGCCAGTTGCCGTTTCACTGAAGTTCGGATGGTTGTTTTTGACCGGAGCGAGGGCGACCAGGCGTGGACATCTTCCAAAACAAACAGCCGCCGCATAGCATTGAGGTAATTGCATAAGGTGCGCTCGTTAATGGTTATGTTTTTCAACTTAAAAAGCAAGCTCACTACAATAATTGCCGGTTTTAAATTACAATTAATGGCAGCAATTCACTACAATTAAAAGAGGTGTCCTACTGCGAACAACGGCTTTTTTCTTTAGTTTGGCGCTGTTTTTACCGGTGCAGCAACTGGGGCAGTTTGCGGAGGTTTTTAGCGGCGAGGATGACTAACGGAAACCCGGTGAAATATCTACCTGCAAAGTTTGTTTACCTTTTTATCGAAAGAATGAATTTTTGCACCGGAAATGTGATTCCAGACAATTAAAATGAAATCGACAAAATCAATTTTTTCTAATGAATAAATTTTTTGAATTAGGCGTTTAACTGATACAAATAATAATGTGGCTAAAGCCGTGTTCAACAACAATTTGTTAAATCCGTCTGCTTGGCATAGCCATCCCTTCGGGAAAAGCAGACGGTAATAAGAAGGCAACAAAATTGGAATTAAAGCATAAATTGCCGTTCACTTTAGTGAACGGATTTATAGAATGCAGATAACTAAAGGGTTTCAACCCCATATTTAAATATATAAAGA
>JAHYIT010000114.1 GCA_019429205.1 Mariniphaga sp.
AAAGAGATGGAGCACAACCATCACCAGGTGTTGCAGCTTGAAAAAGAGAAAAAACAACTGCTTCCGTGGGGCGATTTCAACTGGGAAAAAGTGCGCAACCTGGGAGAGAAAGGATTGCACATCCGGTTTATGTCGTGCCCCATACGAAAATACGAACCGGCATGGGAAGAAGAATTTTACCTCAAAGTAATAACCGACCTCGATGGTTACCGGTACTTTGTGAAAATTGAAAAAACAGAAAAAGGCATCCCGCAAAACGGTTTTGATGAGATTTCGGGGGCAGATGAACTGGTGTTGCCTGAACGTTCGCTGAGCGAGGTGAATGCTCAAATAAACAAACTGAAAAAGGAAGCGGATGCGCTGAGTCACGAGTTGCACCGGATTGCATATTACTGCAAACCTTTACTGGAAAAATACAGGGAAGAACTTCAGCAGGAACTTTCAGAGCAGAATGCCCTGCTTCAAACCACTGAAGAGGTGGAAGGCAAAGTGAAGTTGCTTGAAGGCTGGGTGCCCGAAACCAAAAAAGCTGACCTCGATACATATCTTGAAGAAAATCAGATACTGTACACGGCCGATTCGCCGGAAGAAGAGGATAAAGTGCCAATTCTTTTGAAAAACAACCGGTTTGCAAGGCTGTACGAAATTATCGGGAAACTTTACGAACTGCCCAACCACAAAGAACTCGACCTGGTGCCTTTCTTTGCACCCTTCTATATGATGTTCTTCGGTTTCTCGCTGGGCGACGCCGGTTACGGTCTGTTGATTATTGCTGCCGCCCAGGTCATGAAAAAGAAAATGCCCAAACTAAAATCTGTAATGAGTTTGGCACAATGGCTCGGTTTAGCTACGGTTATATTTGGAATTTTAACTGGTACGTTCTTCGGAATTGACCTGATTAATTCCGATATCCCCTGGCTCGAAAACTTTAAGGCGTATATGATAGATACCGACAAGTTATTCAACCTGGCCATTATTTTGGGGGTTATACAAATACTCTTTGGTATGGTTCTGAAGGTAATTAATATTTCGCGCGTGCGCGGGTTCAGGTATTCGGTTTCTACCATTGGCTGGCTCATATTGATTATTGGCCTGGGAAGTGTGTATGGTTTGAAAACTGTTGAGGTGCTTTCTGCTCAAGTTGCAGGAATCGCTCAAAATAGTATTTTGATTGCTTCGGGGATATTAATTCTGGTGTTGAATCATCCGAAACGGAATATTTTTATGAATATTGGTGCCGGCTTGTGGGATGTTTACAGTATGGCCACCAGTTTGCTTGGCGATATTCTTTCGTACATCCGGCTTTTTGCGTTGGGTGTTTCCAGTGCCATCCTCGGACTGGTATTTAACAGTATGGCCATGAGCATGAAACCCGACAATATTATACTTGGGCCGCTGGTAATGATTATCATTCTGGTTGTCGGACATGGAATTACCATTTTTATGGCGGGGCTGGGAGCATTTGTACACCCCATTCGTTTAACCTTTGTTGAGTTTTATAAAAATGCCGGTTTTACCGGCGGAGGCAAGGCGTATACTCCATTTGCAGAGCCTGCTTCAAAATCGAATGAATAAATAAATAAGTAATAACATTTAAAATAAATCGAGAATGGAACCTATTGTTTTAGCTTACATTGGAATTGGATTAATGGTCGGCCTTTCAGGGGTTGGCAGTGCGTATGGTACTACTATCGCCGGAAATGCGTCGGTAGGAGCAATGAAAAAAAACGGTGATGCATTTGGTAATTACATCATGCTTACCGCACTTCCGGGCAGCCAGGGGCTTTACGGATTTGCCGGATACTTCCTGCTCGACAGTTTCGGACTGTTGCAAACAGGCATTGGCTGGGGAGTTGCCGCTTCGGTTTTTGGCGCCGGTTTCGCTTTAGGCCTTGTTGGGCTGTTGTCATCCATCCGTCAGGGGCAGGTATGTGCCAACGGTATTGCCGCCATTGGTTCGGGACACGACGTGGCAGGTAAAACCCTTATCCTTGCCGTATTCCCCGAGCTGTATGCGATTATCGCACTGGCTGCTACCTTCCTTATCGGAAATGCTGTGGCCGTTTAAAAAATAATATTCAAAAGAATTTTAATTTTTTCGGGGAAAATAAACTTTTCCCTCCCGAAAATGGTTTTAAAAGTATCCGTTGTCAATCGTTTGGCAATGGATACTTTTTTGTTTTAAAACCGGATGAAACCTTTGTTGTTCAAACTGTTTATCTGGGGAAAAGCGATGAGGTTTTTACCTCTTCAGGGCATTATCACTGGAATGATGATGGCCGGAGCATCCACCTGCACGGCATTGAAAATGGCCCTTCCTATTATTTTGTTGGCGAAAACCAATTGATTCAGCTCGATATGGCAGGTAACCGGATTACAGGAGAATTGGCTGAAAAATATGTGTTAAAAAAGGTGGAATAAATCAGGGACTCCACGGCAACCTGAGGTTGGAGCCACCCGAACCGGAATATTTGCTGGTTTTTCCCAACGGAAAAATTATCTCTGCCATTACTTTAGAAACAATGCCTTTCGCATGGTTCCTGATACCATCGTCATTGTAATTATGAACTGCATCCAAAACCGCATAATTTACGATATCTATGTTATATGAAATGCCCAGGTGCCACTTGTCCGGGTTCCCAAGTTTCGTTCCCAGTCCTAAAACTACTTGTCCTACCGCCGGCGGTGTCTGGTTTCCGGTTCCTTTTTGAAATACCACCGAATGCCCGGCACCCGGTGGCCTTGTTTGGTAACTCAGCTGCGAGCCCATATAAACAACACCGCCTCCACCCTCAATATAAGGATCAATTCGAAATCCGCTGACGAATTTACCGGGAATCTCCTTTAGGTAATATTTAAAAAACTTCAGTAAAGTTTGAAATTATTTCAATTGCCACAAAGATAATTTTTCCTTTTTGTTATGAAACTTTTTATTTGCTAAATGTGCCTCTTTTGTACCGCACCCGGTTTTCCGAAACCCGTTAGAAAGTTTTATCTTTGCGGTTCAGAAAAGGAAACCGATATGTCACTGATAATTGAAGAAAAAGACGTTGAAAAATTTATTATGGTTGGCGACCGGGTGTTGGTTAAACCCAAAACACCTTCAAATAAAACCAAAACGGGCCTCTATTTGCCGCCTACAGTTCAGGAAAGTGAAAAAGTGCAAACGGGTTACATTGTAAAAGTGGGGCCGGGTTATCCTATTCCTGCGGTTTCGGAAGAAGACGAAGCCTGGAAACAAAAACAGGACAATGTACGGTATGTTCCGTTGCAGGCCCACAGGGGCGACCTGGCTGTTTACCTGAATAAAAGCGGTTTTGAAATTGAATTTAACAAGGAAAAATACATCATCCTTCCGCACTCGGCCATTCTCATGATTATCCGGGATGAGAACCTGATGAAATAGCGTTCCAGGTTGAGTTGGTGACTCTCCATGACGTTGAGCTGGTGACTTCCCTGTCACCTGCTCAATAAAGCAACCACGCGGCGGATTACCTGCTCAATTAACCAGTACCAAAGCCTATTCACCAGCTGACCCAAAATCAGCAGGTGAACACGCCAGAAGTTGAACTGGTGTCTGCCAGTTGGCGGATCACCTGCTCAATATTCCACGATTGCGGACACATCAGAAACGCTAAAAAATATCATGCCCATGCCGTGGTGACATCTGAAACACTGAACAATGTTATGCCCATGGCGTTGTTTGGCAGATATTGTGAATCAACAAATTAAGTGGTTTTGGAATTTTTAAGGCCCTGGTGAAAAAAACCGGTGGATTTCCGTTGTGTCTGGGTGTTTTTTTAATAAAAGATTTCTATTTTTAAAACCAGAAAACCAACATCTATGAATAACCACTGGAAAATACCACGGAAAATAGAAAATCAATCTGAAAATGATTTTAACAAAAAAGTTGGGTTACACACTCTTATTTGCGGTGGATGCCAAACTGATAATAAAGATATAACCCAACTTGTTGGGTTGCACAGACGTTGCCCGCAATGCAAAAAAAACCAGAATACCTATGAACATTTGGAGAATTAACTTAAAATCTTCGTCCATAAATAATGTCAATCCAAGACAATTTTGTTTAGCAAATAATATTGTTGGAGTTGGATGGCGAATAAGTGAAAAAACAGAAAAAACCGTAGAATGGTCTGAATATTATAAAAGGGCTTCAACGATCTATGGCGACAAGAGTTGGAAATCTGCATTAAATGCCATAAAGCATAAAATGCAAGTTGACGACCTTATTTGGACGCGAGATAGACAGAATAATTACTATTTAGGTTCTTAACGCAAAAAACTAACCAACATGTTGTTTAAGTTGGTTGGTATTGTTTATGCAGTTAATTTCATGTTTTGTAACTTTCTTATTTGCTCACATTTTTCGTGTACAACAAAAAGATATTTGTCCATCTGTAATAGCTGTTTCTTTTTCTGTTCTTTCCACTGGCTTGTAATGACGGATAAAATGGGGGGCACTTCTTTTGTCATAACACAAAGTATGGCAGCAATGGTCTTAATTCCTTCTTCTGTCAACTGATACTTGATTCGTCTATGAACTTTAATGACCAGTGCTTTTCCCCTGAACTTTTTAATGTCATAAGAAGCATTGCGACAGGAATAGCCGGGGACAAACTTATTGGACATCTCAACAGCTAAATCTTTACTTGTAAAACCACCTGGTTTCATTGATAAAGCCAGTAGGACAAGTCCCACTTGTTTTGTCCTTGCTTTGTTAAAGTCGAGCCCTGCCAACCTGTTGGCTCCCGCTTGTGATGGGCTTGATAATTCTTCAAGGCCTTTTTCGCTAATAGTTGCAACGTGGGCGTAATCAAGATTGGAAAGGAAACTTCCCATGATTGTTTCCAGTTTTTCAACTATTTCTCCAAATGAATCAATTCCACGTTTGCATTTCAAATCTTTGGTGTTATGTACAACCACCTCTGCCCGTAAAGTGCTCTCGCCTTTGTCATACAATTTGACCGTAAGTCTGCCAAAATGAATTTTGAAAATGGTCAGATTATAATCAGGTGTCTCGATACGCACTTCCGGTGCAGGGGCTGTGGATTTATGGTTATACGGGCGATTTTTCCTGCCAAATATCGTTTTGAGCCTTTTTATGTCCAGGCGGCCCCTTGTAAGATCTATTATTTTTTGATAGACATCGTCCATCTGGCGCCCCCTTTTGAACAATAAATTACGGCTGTACTCTATCTGGTAGATGGAAAAATTATATTTTATGCCCGTAGATTCCTGTTGTTTTTTGTCCATGACAAACCACAAACAAGAATAAATCCACCTTTGACAGACCCGCTCAAATTGCCCGTTGATTTTCAAGGTGTCTGCAATTTGAGACAACTTTTCTCCATTGTTATATGATGTAAAACAGTTTCCTTGTTTTGTTACTTCAAGTTTGTTATAATCCTTGTGATGTTCTACCCATTCATGCCCGTTTAGTATGATATTACAACTAAATGGTGGGTGGGCACACATCCTGACTGTGATATGCCCCCAGTTTTTATCCATTATGTGGAAATAATAATGGTTCACTAATGAAGTCTTCTTTTTTCGCCGTATATCTATTGACCCATTGTCAAACTTTTTAACTTCCCACAAAAGGCTTGGCGCCCGTGAAACAAAAACTGCAAAAATACCAATGAATGATTTGTCTTTTGGCATTAACCTTTCAGCTTCCAAATGTTTACGTTCACCGGTTTGAAAATGCACAAATGGTATGTTTTTTTTCTTGCAGAAAGATTGCACCCTCCTACTGAAACGGCCTGCATAACGCATCATGCTTGCATCAGACATGTCATTGTCACTGCCTTCCATTAAACGATACCAGTTCCGTACACCTCCAGCAACCAAAAGCATTGGACAATAGGCATTAAGTACGATCCTGTCTATGCAATCGTAAGTGCCTTCCAATAATGGGGTATAATGTTCTGTCAGTGAATCATTTGTTTTCATCCCAAAAAGTTACAAATTTGTAGTGAACAAGATCCCGCAAAGCGGCCTTTTTTCAGGCTTGTACTGTAAAAACGTAGTACCTTATCTTTTAACTTGATGTTTTTTTTGGCACAATATTTTTAACTGACTTCTGTAACTCTTTATTGACGGGTATTACAGAAGAAAATTTTTTTATCCAACTTTTTAAAACCTGTTTGGTTCTGGCTTGTCCAGGTTAGGAAGAATAACGAGTGATTGGCAGTATCAAAGTGAAATAGAAAATCTTGAAGCTGATATAGTAAATATTAGGAATTGTGATTGGGTTAAAATCGGTACAGTTGAATCTGTACCTGGTAAGTTGGTTAATAGTTTCATTCCTGCAAGAACACTTCAAAAAGTTAATGATAATGCTGTCAAAACCTATTCAAAATTCACATTCAATCGACTTAAAGAAGAAGAAGTTTATAAGTTAGACAATTTGAAAACGAATGATATATTTTCACTTTTATCATCAGACGATTGCGAAGATTTAGTTGCTATGTATCTGCAAGTTGAAAAAAATTACTATTTAATTCCAAGTTCGTGCAAATCCAGTATGATGGGTTATGAATTTGAATTAAAGCATAAAATATCTGGTAAAAGTGCTGTTGTTCAGGTAAAAAATGGATTTGTGAATTTAAATGCAGATAATTATGATAAACTTGATTGCGAAGTTTATTTATTCACGACAAAAGGAAGTTATATTGGAACTGCAAAAGACAACATTCATTTTATAGTGCGCTCTGATATTGAAAACTTTATGGAAAAGTATGACAAAGTATTACCGAATAAAGTTAGAATGTGGAAAAAGCAACTCGAAAGCACAGCGGGCAACAGCGCATAACAAAAATGGCGAGATTAGTGATTGAAACGAAAGGTTTGTGTATTTTTAGAAACTAAAACTTTAACCGAAAAACTTGCATATTTTAAGTCGCCACTTTCGTTATGCGCAAACCGTTGGCAACAAGTGTAAAAAAGACAGACGACCAAACAGATACGATATTGACAAAATTAAAATAAGAAAGGATTTAGCTTTTTGACAGGACAGTGCAAATTTGATGGAAACGAAGTTCGGCGGAGCCAAATTTATTTTGTTTTTTTCTTCCCCCCGCAAAAAAAGAAGAAGGAAACCCCACCCACATTGCAGCACATTTGCAAACCCGCACGAGCCGATGCTCAGACCAAAGCTTACCAAAGAGTGCAATTTTTGCTGATGCTCACTTAAAGATGTAACTTTACATTCAAAGTGATGAAAAAGTGGATAATAGAACAAAGGAACAGAGAAGTAATTGTATGAAGAATATTCGGAGTAAAAACACTACTCCTGAACTCTTGGTACGAATGTTCTTACACAATAATGGTTACAGATATAGGTTGCATGATAAAAAATTGCCAGGAAAACCTGATTTAGTACTAAAAAAATATAATACAGTAATATTTGTAAATGGTTGCTTTTGGCATGGACATATAAATTGTAAAGAGGCTAAGAAGCCAAAAAGCAATTCTGAATTTTGGGAAAATAAAATCAAAAGGAATCAACAGAGAGATAAGAAAAATACAAATTCTCTTATTCAATTAGGATGGAATGTATTGACAATTTGGGAGTGTCAGTTAAATAAGGATAAAATAGAATCAACACTTTCTGACATTGTTAATAAACTTGTTGAATAAAGAACAAAATAAAATCTGGTTTTCTCACAAACACTTCTTATATTTGACCTAATTTAGTCAAGTTGAAATTTGGTAAAGTGACCATTGGCAAAAAAATAAAAGAATTACGAGAATCCTCAGGCTTATTACAAAGAGAATTGGCTGCCAAACTTAATATTGGAGAAGGATTTTTAAGTAAAGTTGAAAATGACCAAAAACTTTTAAAACGAGATGACCTTAAGATTTTAAGTAATCTTTTTAATGTTGACTTATCTGAATTAGAAACACTTTGGCTTGCTAACAAGCTTTATGACTTAGTTAAAAATGAGAATAATGGCTTAAGCGCTTTAAAGGTTGCAGAGGAACAAGTTGTTTATAAAAGTATTATCAATGAAAAAAAATGATTTGAAAAATTATTCTGAAAATGTTGATGTTCTTGAAACTAACATTGAAGAACCCCAATACAATATTTATGGTGAACTAGAACCAGATGTTGAACCGATTAAAAATGTTTGGGATAAAACAGTCAAAGTTGAAGAAAATGGATACTACTGGAAAAAGGAACCTGTTTTTAATAAAGGTGGTGAAATTCCTAATGACAAACCAGTAATAGTTGAATTGTTTTGTGGTTGCGGTGGAACTTCGTTGGGCTTTGAGATGGCTGGCTTTGAGTTGATTTTAGGGTGTGATATTCATGCACCATCTATTGATACTTTTAAAACTAATCACCCGAATAGTTCAACAATACTTGGAGACGTTAGAAAAGTTAATCCTGAGGTAATTAAAGAACTACTAAATGGAAGACGTATTGATGTTTTAATGGCTGGTGTTCCTTGTCAAGGTTTTTCTTTAAATAATAGAAAACGACATGAAAATGACGATAGAAATTTATTATATAAAGAATATGTTCGTTTTATTGATGTATTACAACCGAAAGTAGTTGTTCTTGAGAATGTTTCAGGAATGAAAAGTACAGGGAATTTCGTTGAAGAAATTGAAAAAGACCTTTCGCGAGCTGGTAATATGACTGTGAAAAGTAAAATGCTTTATGCTCCAGATTATGGAGTTCCACAAAAAAGAAGTAGGCTTGTTTTTGTTGGAGTAGAAGGCGAAGAATTTGACTTCAATAAAATTAAAAAGACACATGGAATAGATACAGAAAATACTTATGTGACAATAAAAGAAGCCATCGGTGATTTACCTTCCCTAAAACCAAAAGAATCTAAGAAAAAATATAAAACAGAACCATTCTCTGAATATCAAAAATTAATGAGGTTAAATACAAACGGTTCGGTTGAATGTCATATTGCTCCAAATCATCCTTTAGCAACAATTGAAAAGATTAGGAACACCATACCTGGAGAACCAATGTATCCAAAATTCAAACAACGAATAAGGCTGGCTTGGGATATTCAAAGTCCAACTCAGGTTTCTGGTGGCATAAGACCTCAGTTCCAATTTGGTCATCCTGAAGATGCAAGAGGTTTAACAATCCGAGAGCGTTGCAGAATTCAAAGTTTTCCTGATGATTTTATTGTAAAAGGTGGTACAGTTCAAGGTAGAGTGCAAACTGGAAATGCTGTACCTCCATTATTGGCAAAAGCAGTAGCGCTAGCAATTAAGGAATATTTAGTATGAAACTTAAAGTCTGCAATAAAAAGAAAAACAAGTCAAAAAATATAATGAAATATAGAATTTGGTATAGTACAGAACCTTTTGCTGATTTTGTAATCAATAATACTGAGCTAAAAAACAAAACATACGTAAAAAAGAAAATGTATGAAAGTGATGCTAATAATGCAAAGAACTTTCATACAATGCCTGACCACATCAAGAAAATCCTATATTTGGATGCTCCAGACCTTATTGTTGAAATTGACCATGAACCAATATTTTCAATTGAGGTATCGACTGAGGCAGGTACTGGTCATAATGCCTTCCAAAGGTTTGCACGATTAGCTGCTTCAGTTGAGAACAATGTTCCTGCATTCTATATTTATCCTGAAGCAGCAATTATTACTAGACAAGGCACTCCTCCAAAATGGGATAAAATAAATCCATTAGTTTTCAAAGCTCTTGATGATGTTATGTCAATCTATAAAATTCCTGCATTATTATATTATTATCCAAGTGATTATAGAGCACATTCAGACGCATCAACTTCCCCAAACTTGCTAACCAAAGGAATTTTATATGACCCTAAAAGAAATTATTCTGGCAGCCCACTTGGTTCTGATAACGAAATGAAGAAAATGTTTGGTGCAATCAATGAAATAATAAAAATATTCGAAACTAGTGGAATTATAAAAGGTCGTGAAAAGCTATTGAGCAACCGCAAAATCATTGATAGAAGAACCTTTATGAATAATGAGTATGTTAATAAGGGTGGAAATCTTAACATGTCTCCTTTGTCTGCAACAATTAAAGTCAAAACTGAATATCTTCTAAATTATTTATCACAATTTGAAAACAATAACTATTCTATCGGAGAATTATTAAGAAGTAGAGAGGAAACCATAATTTATAAAGTCAATGCTTCATTTAGAGGCGACCCTTATCCTGGGGCTTTAGCTGCAATAGATTATTTGCTGTGTAGAGAAGGAAAATCTTTCGAAGAAAGAAGGTATAACTTGGTTTTAATATGGTCAGATGTTGAGTTGGATGATAACACCAAAACATTAATACTTAATGGAACAAAAGGGAAAGTTGGTGATTTTGTAAAAGCTGTTCAAGCGAGCGAAAATAAAGACCGTTTTGTGAAAAGTGATTTTGATAAATTGAAAGAAGTTAAATTATCAGGTGATTATTCAGAAAGTTTAGCTGATTTATTAAAGGAATATAGCATTTCAGAAATTAACTATGGAGTTGGAATTCCATCAATTAAAAAGGAAATAGACAAATCCATAAAACATCTTGATGACATTGATTTTTTAGTAAGTACTGATAATGATGGGTGTGTATTAATACATTATGATATTAATAATGTTTTTGCCAACGCATAGCATCCATTCACATTGCCAAGTCGCTCAAAATAGCCAACGCGCAGACCTAAACTTGTCAAAGAGTATGGCTGCCCAAACGCACGGAAAGATTGCCAACCCTGATAAAACAAAAATAAGTGTAAATTTGAAACGTAAATGATTGAAAATGAATAAAGCCCAGCACCTAACAATTAGCCTCCAATAAAGCGTTGCTTGCATAAGCTTTACATTGGAGGGTGTGTTGAACTAAACATTGTAACTTTATAACCACTTGCCAATTAATGTTTTATTAATAGTGTTTTCAATCGGGTTTTCGGGTATCCACCCTGCCGGAATTTTCCCCAGGTTATACTTCGCACGGGATAAAATGTGCCAACTAAATTTAGTTGGTCCCGAGCATTCGGGAGCAAAATTGCAGTTGGCAAGTCCTTTTGCTCCCGATAACCATCGGGACTAATTGCTTATTGTCAACTTACATAAATGTATAAATTTATCCCGTTTTTAGTATAGTAACCAAATTTTAAACTTTAAATTTGAACTTTAAACTCAAAACTGCACCATGTTAACTGTTTATAAAGCTTCTGCAGGCTCAGGGAAAACTTTTCAACTAGTGGCAGAATATTTGAAACTGCTGCTTAAAAATCCTTTAAGCTACCGGAACATCCTGGCGGTAACCTTTACTAACAAAGCCACCAACGAAATGAAAAGCCGGATTCTGGAACAACTCCATCAACTGGCAGAAAACAGGGATTCCGCATATTTGGAACTCCTGTTAAAGGCTACAACTTTTTCAGAAACAGAAATCAGAAACCGGGCAAAACTAACGTTGAAAAATATTTTGCATGATTACAACCGGTTTTCCGTAAACACCATCGATTCATTCACCCAGCGCGTTATTAAAGCCTTTAACCGCGAAATGGGTATTTCACCGCATTTTATGCTCGAGTTGGATAACCAGATGATACTTGAAGAGGCTGTTGACCGGCTTTTGTCTAAAGTGGACAAGGATAAACAATTACGCAGGTGGCTTGTGAAATTCAGCCAGGAAAAAATACGGGAGAACAAAAGTCAGCGGATAGAAGAGGACATCAAAAGTCTGGGAGTCGAATTGTTTAAAGAAAAGTTCCAGGTGTTCTTTCCCGAAAATGAACAGGATGAAAATACTTACACCCGGGAAAATCTTGAAGAATTCAGAGGAGAACTGGAAAAAATTATTGCCTGGTATGAACAAACCTTAAAAAAGAAAGCCGGTGAATGTATTGAGTCCATCCAAAATGCCGGATTTTCGGTGGATGATTTTTCCTATAAAATGGCTGGTATTGCAGGTTATTTGAAAAAAATGGCTGAAGGAGAGTTGAAAGAGCCGGGTGCCAGGGTTCTGGCGGCAGCAGATTCAACAGAAAAATGGTTTTCGAAATCGCACCAACACAAAGTTGCACTGGAAAAACTGGTGGAAACCAATCTGCAACCTTTGCTTCTGGACATGCTGGAATTTTACACCGGTAATGAAAGCCGCTACCAATCGGCGTTCGAAGTGCGCAAACAACTGCGAATGCTTGGAATCCTCACCGATTTGAAGGAGGAAGTAAAATTACTTCTGCAGGAAAAAGGGTTGCTGCAACTTTCGGACTCGAACCTGTTGTTGAGCAAAATTATTGGCGACAGCGACTCTCCTTTTATTTATGAAAAAATAGGCGCCCGGTTTAATTATTACATGCTCGACGAGTTTCAGGACACTTCCTCGCTTCAGTGGAATAATTTTAAGCCGCTGGTGGCCAATGCGATGGCCGAAGGTCATCCGGCGCTTTTGGTGGGCGATGTAAAACAATCAATTTACCGCTGGCGCAACAGCGACTGGAACATTCTGGCCTCGCAAATAAATACCGATTTTCCGCAAAACCCGCCCAATGAAATTCCGCTCAAAAAAAACTGGCGCAGTCAGCTCAATATTATCGATTTTAATAATGCGTCCATTGGCGCGCTGAAACAAACGTTTGAAGATTTTTTATTTGATGATTTTGAAGATGAAAGTTTCAGAGAGAAGTTTAGTTCCATTTACCGGCATTTTAAACAGGAACCGGGAAATGCCCTTACTGAAAGAAAAGGTTTGGCCGAAATAAATTTTATTCAGGAAGAAGATTTTGAAATGCAATCTTTGCAACTGCTTGTTGAACAGGTTAAACAACTTCAGGATAAAGGATTAAATGCTTCAGACATAGCCATTTTAATTCGCAAAAACAGCGAAGGTCCCAAAATTGTTGAAACATTTCTGGATGCTTCCAAAAAAGAGGAGAATGTAGGTTATAACCTGTCCGTTCTTTCCAATGAATCGCTTTTTCTTTATACTTCCCGGGGTGTAAATCTGGTTTTGCTTGTTGTTGAATTACTGATTGATTCCGATGCTAAAATTCAGAAAGTGGCAATCCTTCAGCTTTGGCTTTCGTGGCTGAAACCTGCACTGAAAAATCTGGGGTATGTTTTTTCCGAAGAATCTCAACTCACTCACGAATTTGAAAGGAGTAGCCAGAAACCTCAACCAGGCTGGGCCATTGATGAAACTTTTGAAGCAGATTTCGAATCAGAGTTGGGTGAAAAAATGAAGTTACTCAGGCAAAAAGTTTTGCTTTCTTCCCTCGATGAAACGGTTTCAGAAATTTGTGATTTGTTTGGATTGTTTAAAATGGAATCGGAACTACCTTATTTGCAAACGCTCATTGACCAGGCAGCTGATCTGAAGATTTCACTTTCAAACGATTTATCCAACTTTCTGTTTTGGTGGAAAGAAAAAGGGTACAAAACTTCGGTAAATGTGAACGAGGAAGTGGATTCCGTGCGATTGATTACCGTACATAAAGCCAAAGGCCTGGAATACGAAGCTGTTCTGCTGCCTTTTTTCAACTGGGATGTTTCGTGGATTGGCAACCTTGCGCCGCTGCTTTGGTGCCGGCCCCAATCCGAACCGTTCAACCGGTTTCCATTGCTGCCGGTGAAAGCCAGCCAAAATCTGGCGAAAACCATTTTTCGGCAAGATTATTTCGAAGAGAAAGTGAGCAGTTACATCGACACCATGAATTTGGTTTATGTGGCTTTTACCCGCGCCAAATCGGCTTTGTTTATCCACAGCAAACGAAAGCCGGAAAAAGAGAATTCAAAAAAATCAGATACTTTGGGAAAATCAGTGAATGCGCTTCTGGAATACGCATTAAATCAAATGGATTCTGAAAAGCAATTTGCAGGTTGCTGGAATGATGAAAAAACTGATTTCCGGTTTGGAGAATTGCCGATTTTTGAAGCTAAAATGAATGTCGGTCAACCGGGGTGGATTAAAACCTGGCAGTTTTGCGATTTCAGCGACCGCATCCGGTTGAGGCTTAACAGCGAAGATTTCTTCATTGGAGAAGAACAAAAACATTCAGTGAAAAATACCGGAAAACTGGTACATGAAATTCTGGCGGAAATAACTACGGCAAACGATGTGGAAGCAGCCTGTACCAAAGCCTTTAAAGAAGGCCGGATAAATGAAACAGAGCAAAAAACCATCCTGAAAAAACTGGAAACCAGCCTGCAAAATCCCGTAATCAGCCGGTGGTTCGATGGCAGTTTTAAGGTATTAAACGAACGGAATTTACTTGCACCTGGCAAATTACTGCGGCCCGACCGGATTATGATTGCAGGAAACCAGGCCATTGTGGTGGATTACAAATGGGGCGAAAAAATGCCTGAAAAATACCATAAACAGGTTTCCCGCTATGCCGAAACCTTAAAAAAATGCGGTTTCGAAAAAGTGGAGGGATTTCTCTGGTACATTAATCAGGACGAAGTGGAGCAGGTGGTTTCATAAAGCCGGGTGTGCGACAAATCCCACGTTTACAAAAACCTGTCGAATACATGCATCAGTCAATTAAAAGGATTAAACGCTAAAGCCAATTAAAATTAAAAAACTAAATGCCAAACCACCGGGCTAAAGCCACGGTGTAAAATGCCTGATTATTTGTTA
>JAHYIT010000010.1 GCA_019429205.1 Mariniphaga sp.
GTCACCCAGTGAAGGGCCGAGGTTCACTTCGCGCATCATAAAGTTTACGCCGGTTTCGGTTTCCGATTTAACGTACACCAGCGAGCGTTTGCCGGTCCACATCACAGCGGTTTTAGGTACCGAAAGACTACCGGCTTTTGCAGGCAGTTTTGCTTCCACTGTTCCCGAAGCAAACATCTCCGGTTTCAGCTTCAATCCGTTGTTTGCCACGTCAAGCCGTGCTTTGGCCACCCGTGTTTTGGCATCGATTACGGGATCGAGAAAAGATATGGTCCCTTCAAAAGTTTCGCCCGGAATGGATGCCACAGTAAAGCTTACTTTATCGCCTTTTTTTATCCACGGCATATCCTGTTCATATACATCGAACAACACCCACACCCGCGATAAATCGGCAATTTCGTAAATCGATTGTCCGCGCGAAATGTAGGTACCGACATTTACTTTGCGGTTGGTTACATAGCCGGAAACATCTGCCTGAATATTAAATTCTTCTTCAGGTTGGCCTGACTGTAAAATTTGCTCAATCTGGCTTTCTGTAAGTTTCCAGTTTTTGAGTTTTTCTTTGGCTGCATTAAACAGTTGCGGCTGCGAATCTTTGATTTTTTCCGCTTCAAACAACTCTTCCTGGGCAGTGACCAAATCGGGTGAATATACGGATGCAATCACCTGTCCTTTTTTGACAAATTCGCCTGTAAAATTTACCAGTAACTTTTCTATCCTGCCGGGAATGTGAGATGCCTGTGAAAATACCAACCTCTCATCAGACTGTACCTTGCCGTTTAAGCGGACGGATTTAACCGGGTCAGAAGAACTAACCAGAGCAGTACTTATGCTGGCCAGTTGCATAGCTGTTGGCGACATGCTGATAGCCATCGGGTCAATATCACTGTCGGTTTCGTCATCCAGCGGAATTAAATCCATGCCGCAAATGGGGCAATCGCCGGGTTCATTTTGACGAATTTGAGGGTGCATGGAGCAGGTCCAGACAGTCTCGCCGTTTATTTCAGTTTTAACATGTTCGTGGCCTTCGTGTGAATCGCTTTTATCTCCTCCAAAAATCAACCATCCTGCCAGCAAACCAACCACCAGAGTAATTGCGGCTATAATTATTGTTTTTTTATTTGTATTCATTTTTAATCTATTTTTGCAGTTAAATAATTCAATTTGGCAAGAGCTGTTTGGTATTGAACCTCTGCCGTAGCTTTCATTTTTTCGTATTTCAGCAGTTGCTGCTGCATTCGCAGTACTTCTTCAAATTCTTTCCCGGAATTTCCATAGGAAGTGAAAAGTAAATTCAATGACTGTTGCGATGTTTGAATTTGTTGTTCGTAAAGCGTTAAAAGTTGCTTTTGCTGCTGAATTTGAAACAAGGCCATTTCATAGCTTGAAATAAGCGAATTTTCCATTTCAGTTTTTTGTAGGGCAAAGCTTTCCTGCATCAGTTGTGCTTCTTTTTCTGCCGCATCGTACTTTTTCCTGAATAGCGGAATGCTCACCGAAACCATGGGCATTAGCACATCTTTCCCATTATCGGCCAGAGCCATGTCTGTTCGTTCTCCAACTACAACATAATCCAAACCAACACCCACCTTTGGAAGACCCTGCCTTTGTGCTGCCCGTTCACCGGCTTCGCTCGCCTTAATTTTCAGGTCGAGTGCATTTAATATTGGGTTATTTAACAGCAGGGAATCCTTTCGGAAGTTCGCCTGTATTGTTTCAGCAGAAAGAGAATCATTTATTGCAATCTCATCGCTTTCATTTCTGTTGAGTAGTTTGTTAAACGTAGTGCGAAGGGATTTTTCTTTCTCATTCAGAATGCTTAAACTGGTTGTGGCATCTTTCAGCATAATATCTACCCGCAGTACATCCACCATGGGAGCGGTACCGTTTTTAAACTTTGAATTGGCAATGTTTTTATACGATTCCAGAATGTCGATGTTTTCCTTTTCAATCTTTTTCCACTGGTTGAGTTCGTAAAGTGGATAGAAAGCCGCAGCAACCTGATAAAACAATTGGTTACGTGCATCGAGAAACGACTGGTATTTGGCATCAGCCAACAAAGCAGCAGCATCGCCCTGTGCCTTAAGCGTACCAAACCAGGGGAACATCTGGGTAAGTGAAAATTTGGCGCGTTGCGGCCCCACCCGCGTTTCAACGGGCGAAATGAAATAACCAAAAGAAAAAGCAGGGTCGGGCAAGGTACTTACCTGCGGTACTTTTTGCAACGAGGCTTCAAACTCTTTGTATCTGGCTTGCAAACCGGGATTGTTTTCGGCTGCCATTCTGAAATAATCATCCAGTGTTTGTGCCTGACCAGCTGTAATTCCCAGAATAATCAGAATTATTATATTAACTATGAACTTCATGATTGTATCTTTTTTAATTTTCTTTCTTCCCTCAAGCTGTAAAGCACAGGTACAATAAAATAGGTAACAGCGGCAAAAATCATCCCTCCAAAAGCCGGAATAGCCATTGGAATCATGATGTCGGCGCCGCGGCCGGTAGAGGTCAAAATGGGTAGCAATGCAATAATCGTGGTAGCCGATGTCATTGCCGCTGGTTTAATCCTGCGGTAACCTGCTTCCACCACAGCCGCCCGTATTCCTTTCAGATTATCGGTTTTGTTTCGGGCAAAACTTTGGTCTAAGTAAGTAGCCATCAGAACGCCGTCGTCGGTTGCAATCCCAAAAAGCGCAATAAAACCCACCCAAACGGCCACACTCAGGTTGATGGTGTTCATCTGGAAAAGCTCCCGCATGTTGGTACCAAATATGGAGAAATCGACAAACCACCCCTGTCCGTATAGCCATATCATCATAAAACCACCGCTAAAGGCCATGGCAATGCCGGAAAAGACCATCAGGGAAGTGGTGACTGACTTAAACTGAAAGTAGAGAATCAGAAATACAATGACCAATACCAGGGGAACAATGATGGAAAGACGCTTTTCAGCTCGTACCTGGTTCTCGTAACTGCCCGAAAACTTGTAACTGATTCCTGCCGGAACATTTAATTCCCCGGAATCAATCCGGGACAGAATTACATTCTGCGCATCATTAACCACTCCTACTTCAGAAAAACCAACCCGCTTGTCAAACAAAACATATCCCACCAAAAAAGTCTCCTCGCTTTTGATTGCCTGGGGACCTCTCACATATTCAAAATCAACAATCTGTGAGATGGGTATTTGAGCGCCTGTTGGTGTTGGAATTAAAATTTTACCCAACGATTCCGGGTCATCCCGGAGTTCGCGGGGATAGCGCACCCTCACCGGAAAACGTTCGCGACCTTCAACAGTTGAAGTAATTTTCATTCCCCCAATAGCCGTTTCGATGGTTTGCTGCACATCTTCAATATTCAGCCCGTAACGCGAAATTTCATCCCGATTAATCTTGAGATGCAGGTAAGGTTTGCCCACAATCCGGTCGGCAAACACCGCTTCGGCTTTAACTGAAGGAACTTCTTTTAATACCTCTTCCAGTTGCATCCCAAATGCTTCAATGGTTGGCAGGTCGGGGCCATACACTTTAATTCCCATGGGAGCGCGCATGCCGGTTTGCAACATCACCAGCCGTGTTTCAATGGGCTGCAGTTTGGGCGCAGAGGTAACCCCAGGTATTTTAGCCACTTTTACAATTTCGTTCCAAATATCGTCGGGCGATTTTATTTCAGGCCTCCAGTTGCGGTAATAGTTTCCTCGGTTATCGGGAATTAAATCTTCGCGCAAAACACCCCGCTCCAATGCTTTTTCGTTGGAAAGTGTATCACCCGAATTAAGAATAAAACGGTCGTCTTTATCCACCTTAAACCGTGCCCGGTGCCCTTTATCATTCAGCATGTATTCCGGACGGTAATTGATCACATTTTCATACATTGAAATGGGTGCCGGGTCGAGCGCCGACTCTACTCTTCCTAATTTTCCCACGGTAATTTCCACCTCAGGAATGTTGGAAATAAGCATATCCAGTTGCCCTAAAACTTTTCGGTTGTATTCAAAACCTGAATGGGGCATGGAAGTGGGCATCAGTAAAAAGCTTCCTTCGTTGAGTGAAGGCATAAACTCTTTCCCGATAGCGGGGAAGGTATGGGTTAACCCGCTCCATACTTTGGTGGTACGGACATTCCATCCAACTGTATCAAAACCTTTGGCCACAAAACCAAAAATGTTGCTGAAACCCATCCAGGTAGTTGCCCCGAAAAGAATCAAAAAAGAGGGAATCAGCAGGAAGGCGACCTTGTGGTTCAAACACCATTTGAGTATTGGTTTGTAGAAATACTCCAGGATGGTGAAAAACCCTAAGATAAGAATCACAATTAAGGCAACAAACGTCACGTTCATCACCAGGCTTTTGGCAGGTCCCAGCGGAAGCCAGTATTTGGCCAGCAGCCAGATTACACCAATAACCACTATGATGATTTCGGCATGTTCAAGAATCCATTGGGCAAATGATTTGAATTTTTCCTGAATTGAGGTATTGTAAGAAGTAGCACCTTTGCCTCCTTCTAACTTCTCTCCTCTAAACTCTTTTACCACTCCAACCAATCCAAAAGCCAGCAGCATCAATCCCCCCCAGGTTTGCCCCAAAGCAAGAGCGACAATTCCAATGGGTATCAGTACGATATTCAGCCATTTTCTAATTTTTTTACTTTTGATTTTTGCACCGAAAAACCAGTTTGCCAGCGTGGGCAAAATGAACAGGGAAACAATCAGCGCTGCCACCAGTGCAAAGGTTTTGGTAAACGCCAGGGGTCCAAACAGTTTTCCTTCGGCCGCCTGCATGGTAAACACCGGTATAAAACTAACAATAGTAGTTGAAACCGCGGTAAGTATTGCGGAACTCACTTCTGAAGCGCCGTTATAAATGGTGGTTATCAATTTTTGTCCGGGCGGGGCTTCATCAACATGTTTGATGATGTTCTCCGAAAGAATCACCCCCAAATCGACCATTGTCCCAATAGCGATGGCAATACCCGATAAAGCCACAATGTTGGCATCGACACCAAAATAGCGCATTGCAATAAAAACCATGAGCACGGAAATGGGCAATAGGCTGGAAATCAGAAACGAAGCCCGCAGGTTGTACACCATTACAATGACCACAAGTATAACAATCAGAATTTGCAGCGAAATGGCCTCTTCCAGCGTTCCGAGTGTTTCGTAAATGAGACCTGAACGGTCATAAAATGGCACAATAGTGAGCTGGCTTTCCGTTCCGTCAGGGAGCACCTTTTTGGGCAGTCCGGGTGAAATTTCTACGATTTTATCTTTCACGTTGTTGATAACCTGTAATGGATTTGCTCCATAACGGGCAACCACAACGCCTCCAACCACTTCGGCGCCGTCTTTGTCCAGGGCGCCACGCCGGGTGGAAGGCCCCAAACTTACCACACCTATATCCTGAATACGGATGGGCACATTTTCCTGAACAGCAACAACGGCTTTTTCAATGTCTTCCACACTTTTGATGTAGCCTAAGCCGCGTACCAAATATTCTGCCTGGTTGATTTCGATGGTTTTTGCACCCACATCGCGGTTCGATTTACGAACAGCCTGCATCACGCTGTGCAGTGGAATGTTGTATGCTTTCAGGGCATCAGGGTTCACATCAATCTGGTATTCCTGCACAAACCCACCGATTGAAGCAACTTCCGAAACACCTTCGGTAGCATTCAGCCCGTATTTTACATAGAAATCCTGAACAGTGCGTATTTCGTGCAAATCCCAGCCGCCGGTCGGGTTGCCATCTTTGTCTCTGCCCTCGATGGTGTACCAATACACCTGTCCCAAAGCGGTGGCATCGGGTCCCAATGCCGGCTGCACTCCTTCCGGCAAAAGGCCCGATGGCAACGAAGCCAGCTTCTCCAATATCCGGGATCGCGACCAGTAAAACTCAATGCCTTCTTCAAAAATGATGAAGATGCTGGAAAATCCGAAAATGGAAGAACTCCGGATGGATTTTACGCCCGGAATTCCCAGCAAATATGTGGTAAGCGGATAGGAAATCTGGTCTTCGATATCCTGCGGTGAGCGGCCCATCCACTCGGTAAAAACAATCTGCTGGTTTTCGCCAATATCGGGAATGGCATCCACCGGAACCGGATCAGACGGCAGCGCCCCGATTTGCCAGCCAAATGGCGAGGTAATGATGCCCCAACTAACAAAAAGGGACAGCAAAAGAACAGTTACCAGCTTGTTTTCAAGAAAAAAACGTATGATTCTGTTGAGCATATTTTGTTTTTTATGATTTAACTTTTTTGTTGATGAAAATTAGCATTTGTACAATAATTTAATCGCACAATTCTTTATTTAAGGGAAAGGAAATTAAATCATAAAAGCCATGCCTGTTTGAGCGAAAGGGCAGTTTGAATTTTGGGTAGTGGAGGTGATTTTCTTTCGGTATTAAATGATTTTTCATCGCTTTCACCAAAGATCTCAAAATCAAATTTGGCAACTGCTATAAACAGTTCCAATTCCAAAATTTTCGGAAGTGGAGTAAATGCCGGGGCTGAAAAATCTTCGTCCAACTGATAAAAGCTGGATTCGTTTTGGCAGCATTCGCTGTTGTTACAGCAAGGTTCGGATTCAGAAAAAAGTGAAGTTGAAATTAAAAACTCATCGCAAAAATGTTTTGATACAGCCATGCCCGTTGTTGCAAAAAGCAACAAAAATGAAAGGATAATATGGCTGAAATTTCTCAACATTTTATTTTAACAATCAACAAAGTAACAATTTATTTCTGAAATATGTTTTACACAATTTTGGGGAAAAGTTATAAAATTTTATATGCCGAGCCCGTTTGCAATACAATTAAAGCACTCCAACAGTTCGTCCAAATGGAATCCTTTGCGAGTATCTGCCGTTCTCGTTTAACCTTATCCGTAAGCGGCCGAACCCTAAGTGGTATGGAGAATCAATCCTGCAGTTGCACCAAATCATCCAGTTTTACCTGTTCCTCCATTAAGTCTTTAATTGTAATTGATTTAAAGTATTCAACAATCTGGTTGTTCAGTTTACCCCAAAAGCCTTTGAGTGAACAGAATTTTTCCCTGGCGCATGAAAAATCCAGCGACACACAGTCGATGACACAAATGCCTGGTTCAAAGGCAACATGAATATCGTAAATAGTAATATCCGAGGGGTTTCGTGTTAAAACATATCCACTTTTTCTACCTCCGGCTTTGGTCACCAGTCCTGCAACTTTTAAGGCATTGATAATCTGATCGAGATATTTATAGGAAATATCCTGATTTTGGGCAATCTCTTTCTGATAAATTCCATTTTCTCCGGCATTCATTGCAATTTCCAGAACTGCGCGTACACCATACCTTGTTTTTGTACTGAACTTCAAAATGTAATTTTTTCGGTTAAAGTTTCTTCGTTTTTTAGTTTAAAAGCAAAGTTAATAAAAACCTCGTTGCTAACTTTTATGGCACCGAAAACTTTTACCGGTGGTTTAATTTTAAAATCTGTAAGTTCAACTTCCAATTCGCCTTTCAGAATATATCCTGAGTTTTCACAAAATAAAATTTCGCAGGGGACAGTAAAAATTCTGGATTGCCCTGCCAGTGAAATTATAGTTCTAAAATTGGTATTACCTGATGTTTCATCAAAATCTGCCTTTTCTTTTGGCTCAATAGAGATTTGGATGTAAGGAAATTCTGATGCGCTGACCATTTCAAAAAAATCGTTCAGCATCCGATCATTCGGGCCTGTAAAATCATAAACCGGGATTCTGATGTGCTGATAATTGTCCTGGTCTTCTGAATCGTTAGTTGATGGTTTTAATTTTAGATTATGATTAACAAATTGAAATTGGTTGATGTTTGAAGACCCATGTATCGACATGTAGTTTTTGCAATCGTCTATTTCCCGGGCATTTTTTTTTCAGTTGCATTTCCGTAAAAATGCAAAAGCAAAAACGCCCAAAGAGGAATACTGTATTTAAAAAACTTCATCATGGGTTTTTCCCTGATTTATATAAACAGGTTATCCGGAATATTAGCTTCCGGACAACCTGTATGATCTTCTAAAATTTTTTAGAATGAAATGGCAGCCTCGAGCACAAGGCCATTAAATTTGCCACCCCCGATGCTTCCGTGAGCTGGCCCTTCGTACTTTTGAATAACATAATCGAGTTTGATGACGACGTTGTCAACCATATACCAGCCGCCGCCAAGGTTAGTCCGGCTTATTGTTGAACCATTGTTGTTATCCACTTTATTTAACCGGGTGCCTGCATAAAAGCTACCCAAACGGTAAATTGCCTGCAGGGCAGTTTGCGTGAAGTTTTGGTCGTTCCCGCTCCGAACTCCTTTCATGGTTTCATAAACTCCGAAAATCTCCAGGCCATGGAACTGAGCAAAAATATTGGCCATGTAACTGTTCATTTCAGTTTGGTTTGCGCCGGGGCTCCAGCGTCCCGAACGGAAATTGTCACCAGCAGCTTCTGCCGTTTGCATCACACTGTAATAGCGGGCGCCTGCACGGTCGCCATCCCACAACGTTGAACCGCTGTGGCCTTCACCTACGTGATAACCCGAGAGGCTGGCGCGTAATCTTAAATCTTCGGTTACATCGGTGTCGTAAGCAAGTTTCCAGTTAAAAACCAAATCTTCACCAATATCGTTTCCGCGACCGTAATTCATACGTCCGTTATTTGTTCCCACCAGGGCTAAAAATCCGCTGTTGCGGTACATCACTTCCAGTCCGGGATTTGTGGTATAAGCATCCATAATCCAGTTGCCAACAAACGGGTTGTTATTAACTGCTGCGTTGTTGCTGCGGTAAAAATGGGCGTCGCCATAGTTTGGCATCATTACCCCGGCTTTAATTGTGAGGAACTTCATCAAATTGACGGATGAAGGCAAAAACGGCATGTGGTCAATGATTAAATAGCCGCCTTCTACCCACGCTTCGTTGTGGTTGCGCGACGACATGTAGTTGTTGATAAACAACTGAATTCCGGGAGCCAAATCTGCTGTAATGTTCAGGTTTGCCGTTGGAAGGTTAAAGTTGTTTTTCAAATCAATCAATTCTACCGGAGCTTCATGATCGAGTGCCTGAAGCTGAAGTGCGAAATCGGCACCTACTTTGACCTTTAGTTATTAAACTCCTGGTCTTCAATTTTTTCTTTTTCAAACTGTTGAGAAAAAGAGGGCATGCTAATAAGCATTGCAAAAACTACAATGAATAAATTTTTCATAATTAAAATGATTAATAAAAGGGATTTAAATAATAACTATTTGTATTTCAGGAATTAAAAGTTACCTGTATATTCCTGATTGCTTTTTTGAAATTCAAGATTAAAATGAACGATCACTTTATCACCCGTTTTATTGTTCCCATCATGGCAGTTGGCGGGTCTATTTCAAAGTCTGACATTTTAATTGGCACACTTCCGCTAACCAAAAATTTTTGTGGATTTTCAACATCAAAATTGGCGGAAACTTTTACCTCTTTTGATTTTCCTGCAACGGTTAGCAATCCGGTAAGGTTTGCTTTGGCACCAGAAATGCTCACGTTGTTGTTTTTATTCAGCGAGAACTTAATTTCCGGAGATTTTTTTTCCTTTAAAGCATCGTAGGCTTTTTTGTCCATTATGCTTTTACCGCTTTTTAATCCTGAAACCGGTGTGAAAAACTCAACTTTACTAATTTCTGAAATTGCTCCCCCTTCAACTTTCAGCAGAGTTTCAGCATTGAAGTTTTCTGCTTCCATTTTCCAGTCATGAATAGATGAAGTTCCTTCTATAATGAGTTTACTGTTTTGAGACTGCAGTTTGTAAAATTCCTGCGCCTGGGCATCCACCCTAAATAAAATGGATATGATGCTTATTAAGAGAAAATTTAATTTGAAATTTTTCATGTTATATAATTTAAAAATGGTTTGTCCTATCAATCCTATCACTTTGGTAGGACAAAAAAACAAAAAGTATTTTAATAGTTATTTTCTGGTTGTGATGTTTTACAGCAGATTTGGCACGTACCAAATATTCCAAAACGAAACCAATAAACCTTTGTTGAATGGTTATATTATTATAAATTAATTGGTTGTGTGTTTTCTTGTAGTGTTTTTAGCATCTGATTTTTTTATGATTATTGATGGTTGGGCAATGTAAATTTAAAGTTACTTCCTTTTCCCGGAGTACTTTCAACCCATATTTTCCCATCATGTTTTTCAACGTACATTTTACAGATTAAAAGTCCCAGCCCGGTTCCTTTTTCTCCTTTTGTACCATTAGTTGAATAGGTTTTGAAATCTTTAAAAAGTTGTTCCTGCGTGGCCGGATCAATTCCAGTCCCATTATCGGAAACTGTAATTAAAATTTCATTTTCCATCTTTTCTGCCATAACCAATATTTTTCCTTTTGACGGAGTAAATTTTATAGCATTGGATATCAGGTTTCTTAAAATGGTTTTTAACATTTGAATGTCTGCCTTAACCATCAAATCAGCAGGAACTTGACATTTTAATGAAATATTTTTGCCTTTTGCGTAATAATTCAGATTATTCCGTACTTCATCACAAATGTCAATGAGATTAACAACTGCCGGTTCGAAGTGAATAAAGCCTGATTGCGTTTTTGTCCATGTTATCAGATCCTGAAGTAATGAGAAAGCTGTATGTATTGAATGGTGTATGATTTTAATTTGCTCCTCTGTTTCTTCGTTTGTAAAATTATAAAAGTGATCTTTTAAAATATCCAAAAAACCGATAATGGAATTAAAATGGTTGCTTAAATCGTGCGCGAGGATTGAAATGAACAGGTCTTTATCGGCGTTTAATTTACTCAGCTCTGCAGTGTATTTTCTGAGTTGGTATTCTTGATTTTTACGTTCGGTAATGTCGCGAAAAATAGATTGGTAAGTACCGTCAGGCATCATTTTTGACCGCATTTCAACCATTAATTTCGAGCCATCAGGGCGTAAAATTTCCCTATCGCTAATAACGGTTTCTCCTTTTTCGAGCAAGTCAAAACGGAAAGGTGCATTTTCAACACTTTCAGTGGTGAATATGAACTTGCTCAAGTTTATATGTTTTCCGATAAGAGTTTCCTTTTTTCTGCCAAGAATTGAACAAAATTTTGAGTTTGCTTCAATAATGTATCCTTCTTTTGATCCTATCAGAATTCCATCAAATGCAAATTCAAGCAGATTTTGATATCTAATTTCGCTTTCTGTAATTACATTTTCTGAACCATTATTCTTTTTAGATTTTATTTCCTCCTTGCAGGGAGTATCTTCTTTTTTGCTATGTCCAAGGTTTTTCATAATGTTAATTTGTTGATCACTATCAAATTTAAGGAATAATCAAATTCAATGCAAGTAATAATTTGAATTATTTTAATTTCGCCGAAATAATTTATTTTGAACATAAAATTATAATTTGTATAGATTTTCAACAGTTTTCCAATCTCACCTTTTATTGAAAGTTTTTCAAACTAATGCTTTTGGTTGCATACGACGGAACGGTTTTGTTCAGTTCTCCCGGAGAATTAAAACCGGTCTGGCACTGGCCACCGAGGTCCTGGCTTAACAGGATTACCGGTTCCGCAACCGTTTTGTTTACATATACATTGTTATCCAGTTGATGAAGAGCCGGTTCCTTTAACCGTTCACACATAAAACCGGGCTGCCACACAAAAAGCAGCGGTTGGTTAAAATCAGAATCTCCGTAAAGCAGGTTGTTCACAAATTCATGCCCGGTGCGTTCTTCCACATCGTGGCCGGTGCTGGGATGCCAATCGAAGTGATCGCCTTCGGCACTGCGCTGATCGCGGGCTATGCACACCTGGCTGTTAATGAATGTGTTCTGGTAAATTTTTACATCAGAACTGTTCAATATTAAAATACTGTGGTCGCAATCTACAAACACATTACCGGCACAAACTGCACCTTTTGAAATTTCAAAAAAGAATCCGTTCTGGCCGGGCCAGATGCTGTTCGGGTTGAATGAGTGGTTTTGTTTGCCCACATTTTGCACCCGGTTGTTTACAAAAATACCTTCCTTGTTGCCCACATCGTACCAAATGCCGTTGGAGTAAGGATGATCGATAACCAGATTGTCGTTGCAGGTTACACGGTGGGTTTGATTGAAAATTTTTACTGCATATCACTATGACAGCCGGAGAAAATATTTGTCAAAAAAAAAAGAGCTACAAATTTAATCTTTGTAACTCTTTGATTTTCAGTTGTCCTGCCAGGGCTCGAACCTGGACTCTTCTGATCCAGAATCAGACGTGTTGCCAATTACACCACAGGACAATTTTCGGGTGCAAAAATAATACAATTGTACTAAAAGGATATAACCTTTTTCAAAAATATTGAATTGAATATTCAGAACGGATGTTTTTTATCCGAAGTTAATTGCCGGCTGGTGGACAATTGCACTTCTGGGTATGACAGGTGCCGAAATACAAAACGTTTTAAAACAGGATTTCTATCCTGAGAATTCTGCTGTTCACGATTGTTCTTTCCGCATTTGGGCATACAGTTTATTGGCAAATATAAAATCGTTTAATTTCTCATTTTTCGTGTGTAGAATATCCTTATTCGTTCCTTGCCAGCAAACTTCTCCTTTTGAGATGAAAAGCACTGATTCTCCAATTTCAATTACAGAATTCATATCGTGGGTGTTAATAATAGTGGTCATATTGAATTCTTTGGTCAAACTTTGAATAAGTTTATCAATTACGGTAGCTGTTTCAGGGTCGAGGCCTGAGTTGGGCTCATCGCAAAACAGGTATTTCGGATTCAGGGCAATGGCGCGTGCAATGGCTACTCTTTTTTGCATTCCACCACTTATTTCGCTTGGGAAAAGTTGAAATGCCTGAGTTTCAATATTTACATGATCAAGGCAAAACTCCACTCTTTTTTGTTTTTCTTTTGAAGTCATGGCAGTGAACATATCTAATGGAAATTTTACGTTGGCAGCTACCGAAAGGCTGTCGAAAAGAGCGCCTCCCTGAAAAACCATACCTACTTCGCGCCGCATTAATTTTCGTTCTTTTTCCGGCATTTCAACCAAATTTCTGTCGTCGTACCAAATTTCTCCCTGGTCAATTTCATATAATCCCAAAATTGATTTCAGCAAAACCGTTTTCCCTGATCCGCTTCTACCTATTATCAGGTTCGTTATACCTGGTTCGAACCGGGTTGAAACGTCTGTCAGAACAGTAGTTTCTTCAAATGATTTGTAAATGTTTTTTACCTCTATCATGTCAGTAATAAACGGGTTAATATTAAATCGAACAACAAAATAAGAATGTTTGTATTCACAACAGCTTTTGTGCTGGCTGTACCCACTTCAAGGGCGCCTCCCTGCACGTAATATCCGTAATAGGCAGGAACTGAGGCTACTATAAACCCGAACACAACCGATTTTATCAACGAAAAAGTTACATAGTAAGGGTAAAAAAGCCATTGAATGCCATCGATATAATGCGGAATGGTTATAACGCCAGCTATGGAGCCTGTTACCAATCCTCCCAACAGTCCAAAAAATACACTGATGATAAACAAAAACGGGAAAATAAAAACTACCGCTACAATTTTGGGAAGAATCAGGTAACTGGCTGAATTTACCCCCATAATTTCCAATGAATCAATTTGTTCGGTTACACGCATGGTCCCGATTTCGGAAGTAATGTTAGATCCAATTTTCCCTGCCATAATCAGGGCCAGTATAGTAGATGAAAATTCGAGAATTAATGTATCGCGGGTTCCCAACCCCACAAGGGTATGCGGATAAATGGGATTCGACATGCTGTAGGCAAACTGAATGGTCATAATTCCACCAATAAAAACAGAAATGATTATGACAATCCAAACGGAATTCACCCCTAAACTATCAATTTCATGAAACAGTTGCCTGACATACATTTTATGTTTTTCTGGTCGCCCAAATACCCTGGCAAGCAACTTAAAGTATTTCCCTACATGAAAGAAGAATTTCATTTTAATTTATTTTTTGATTCACTTTTCGGTTTTTATAACTGTAAAAAGAATTGGCATAAATTTACAACATTAATAAATGAAACAAAACTTAATTCTTTTATTGGATAATGTTTTATGTATAAATACTTCTATATTATTCTTATTCAGGTTAAAATTTTAAATTTGTCTGTAATTGAAAATTGATTATAATGGAAAATAATTATTGTGTTATTATGGCCGGAGGTGTTGGAAGCCGGTTCTGGCCATTAAGCCGGCAGGCCAAACCAAAACAATTTCTCGATATTCTTGGAACAGGACGAACCTTACTGCAACAAACATTCGATCGTTTTTCTGCTTTTATTCCTGATGAAAATTTCATGATAGTAACAAGTGTAAGGTATAAAAACCTTGTGATGGAACAACTTCCGCAGTTAAAAAAAGAGCAGGTTTTGCTGGAACCTTTAAGGAGGAATACTGCGCCATGTGTGGCATATGCCGCGTATAAAATTAAATCTGTAAATCCCAAAGCCAATCTTGTTGTAGCTCCATCAGATCATCTTATAATTAAAGAAGAAGAGTTTATCAGGCATATAAAAAACGGGATCGAATTTGTTGAAGCCAACAATGCCCTGCTTACCCTGGGTATTAAACCCAGCCGCCCGGAAACAGGTTACGGATATATTCAGGTAAAAGAAAAGGTCAGTTTTAACCAACTCGACAATTTGTATGAGGTGAAAACCTTTACTGAAAAGCCAAATCTCGATATGGCTAAAATATTTCTGGAAAGCGGCGAATTTTTCTGGAATTCAGGTATTTTTCTTTGGTCGCTGACGTCCATTATCAATGCTTTTGAAAATTTTCTGCCCGATGTTTCTTCGCTGTTTGCCAAAGGAATTAAATTGTATAATACGGAAGATGAAGTGCATTTTATCAATAAAACCTATTCTGAGTGCCAGGGCATTTCCATAGACTACGGCATAATGGAAAAAGCCAAAAATGTGTTTGTGCTTACAGCAGATTTTGGCTGGAGCGACCTCGGCACATGGGGTTCGTTGTATGATAACAAAGAAAAGGATACGAACAGAAATGTGATTCAGGGAGAAAATGTGCTGGTTTATGACAGCCGCAACTGCATTATTAACCTGAGCAATGAAAAAGTGGCCGTTTTGCAGGGACTTGACGGATTTATTGTTGCAGAATCGAACGATACGCTGATGATTTGCCGCCAAGAAGACGAACAACAGATTAAACAGTTTGTTACCGATGTTCGAATTCAAAAGGGAGAGTCGCTGGTTTAAACCAGGTACAAAAAGGGCTGAATTTTTTCAGCCCTTTTTGCTTTACTGTTTTATATTTTCCTGCTTTATCTCCGGCAGGTTTCCTGTCCATTTTTTAATCCGGTAGTTTATGCGAATGGTAAGCATGTACATTACCGGAGTTATACTTTGCACGGGATAAAATGTGCCAACTAAATTTAGTTGGTCCCGAGCATTCGGGAGCAAAATTGCAGTTGGCAAGTCCTTTTGCTCCCGATAACCATCGGGACTAATTGCTTTTTGCCAACTTACATAAATGTATAAATTTATCCCGTTTTTAGTATAGTAACAGGCTTGCCAATTTCAAATCTTCCGGGTAAGTAATTTTAATATTTTCACGGTTTCCTTCAACCAGGTAAATTTTTTTGCCGGTGTTTTCCAAAACTGAAGCATCGTCGGTAAATTCCGGCAGATACTCTTGGTTATAAGCATCTTGAATAAGTTGAATACGAAAAGTTTGCGGCGTTTGAACCAGGAAAAACCGGTTTCGGTCAACTGCCTTATTTTGGCCGTTAAAAACTTCACGAACAGATTCTGATGGTGCAATTACAGGCAAAGCGTTGCCCTTTCTCAGTGCTGTTTGAAAGCAATTTGCAATGGTTTGGGCGGAAACCAGGGGCCGCACTCCGTCGTGAATAAATACAATTCCTTCTTCGTTAATTTGTTTCAGCCCGTTTTTTACGGATTGAAACCGTGTTTTGCCACCTTTAACCACCAAATGTTTCATGCTGAATGAATGGTTTTCGCAAAGCTTTTTCCATGTATCTATTTCGCCTTCAGGTAAAACCAAAACGAACTCAAAATTTGAATCAAAGTTCATAAAAGCTTGAAATGTATGCATTAAAAGCGGCTTTCCGTTTACATCAATAAACTGTTTCGGAAATGGCGATTTCATTCGTGTTCCGCTTCCTCCGGCTACAATCAGTGCATATTTTTTCATAAAAAAGAATTACCTTGGCATAAAAGTAACGCAATTTAAAAAACAATGGAAAAAGTATTGCAATTTCTTCGTGAGCTATCAAAAAACAACACGCGCGAATGGTTCGATGCCAACCGGGACAGATATAAGGAAAGCCGCGAAAAGGTTTTGTTTGTTACTGATGTTTTGGTAAACGAAATCAGAAAATTTGATCCGGAAGTGCCTGTTTTAGATGCAAAAGACTGCATGTTCCGTATTTTTCGAGATGTGCGGTTTTCGAATGATAAACGCCCGTATAAAACCAACTTTGGCAGTTTTATTTCGAAAGAAGGCAGGAAAAGCCAGTTGCCTGGGTATTATTTTCATGTTGAACCCGGGGAGAGTTTTGTGGGAGGCGGAGTTTATATGCCCGATGCCGGGCCGCTAAAAGCCATCCGACAATATATTTCACGTTTTCCTGAAGAATTTATTGAAATTATAAACCAGTCTGAATTTAAATCTGTGTTTCCCGAGATGTACGATCATCAATTGAAAACTGCCCCAAAAGGTTTTCCCAAAGATCATGAGTTTATTCACCTGTTGCGTTACAAGTCGTTTGTGTTTTCAGCACCAGTTTCTGACCATGAAATTACGAATGGAAATTTTATAGAAATGGCCGTTGATTCCTTTAAACAACTTTATAAAGTTAATGCTTATTTATACGATGCTTTAAGGGAATTTTTATAAAAAATTAATTTGGAAATTGAAACCAACTTTCCTAACTTTACAACATCTTAACAGATGACCCATATTTTTTTATCTTCCCGATGAAAAAATAGCCCCGGCAAATTCATTTGCCGGGGTTTATTTTTAAATAAGTTTTCTATTTTTGCCGCCATTAAAAATTTAAACCAAAAATATGAAACGAGTTCTACTGTACTTAGTTTTTTCTACCGCTCTTTTTACAGCCAAATCACAAAATATCCAGCTCCATTACGACCTGGGCGAAGGAAGAAACTTTGTTACCACAACGGTTGAAATGTTCAGGCCCGACAGTTGGGGAAGTACATTTTTCTTTATCGATATGGATTACAGTGCCGACACAAGAAATGTAACCAATGGAGTTTCGCTGGCTTACTGGGAAATTGCCAGGAGTTTTAAATGGAATGAAAACCAGCAATTCCAGCCACGTGTTGAATTCAACTCCGGTGTATTTACACTGGATGGCGATGGCCCCTGGATTCCTATTGAAAATTGTTTGCTGGCCGGTGTGGAAAGAACGTTTGCCTCGGCCGATTTTTCAAAAATTCTGACCCTGCAGGCCAATTACAAACGCATTAAAGACAAGGAAGATGCCTCGTTTCAGTTAACCGCAGTATGGACCATTCAAATGCTGGAAGGAAAACTAACCTTTACCGGGTTTGCCGATTTCTGGAAAGAAGAAATGTTTTGGGGAACCAACTACCGCTTCCTGTCTGAGCCACAATTGTGGTACAACGCCACTAAAAATTTATCATTGGGTACCGAAATTGAATTAAGCAATAACTTTGTAGCCGATGAATTTAAGGTAATGCCAACCCTGGGTGTAAAATATACCTTCTAAAAAAACCTGAGTTATGTTCAAAAAATATTTCAAACTAAAAGAAAACAACGGTTAGAACCGAAATTCTGGCAGGGGTAACCACGTTTATGACGATGGCCTACATCCTGGCAGTGAATCCTGATATCCTGAGTGTTACGGGGATGGATAAAAATGCCCTGTTTTCGGCCACTGCTCTTTCAGCAATGGTTGCCACTTTGGTTATGGCACTTGTGGCCAAACTGCCATTTGCACTGGCTCCCGGAATGGGCTTAAATGCATTTTTTGCCTTTACGGTTGTGCTTGGCATGAGTCACTCCTGGCAATTTGCATTAACCGCAGTTTTTCTTGAAGGGATTCTTTTTCTGATTTTAACAGCCTTCAATATCCGCGAACTGATTGTAAATGCGATTCCACTTTCGGTAAAACACGCCGTTTCTGCCGGTATTGGTTTGTTTATCGCTTTTATTGGGTTACAAAATGCAGGCGTAATTGTAAACAATGACGCCACACTTGTTGGCCTGGGCGATATGGGGTCCCCGGCTGTACTGATAGCGATGGGTGGAATTGTTGTAACTGCGGTTTTACTGGCTCTGAAAGTAAAAGGCGCCCTGCTTATTGGAATTTTTGTTGCAACCGTTGCCGGGTTACCGTTGGGCGTTACTCACATGCCTGAGGGAAATCTGGTTGGCGCCCCGCCATCACTTTCTCCTATCTTTTTCAAATTTGAATTTTCAGAAATTTTCACCCTTGATATGCTGATTGTATTGTTCACTTTTCTTTTTGTGGATATGTTCGATACGGTTGGAACGCTTGTGGGAGTCTCAGACAAAGCCGGTATGCTTACCAAAGACGGGAAAGTGCCCCGCGTAAAACAGGCGCTGTTTGCCGATTCAATCGGAACCACTGTGGGAGCCATGCTGGGAACCAGTACGGTTACAACTTATGTTGAAAGTGCCTCTGGTGTGGCCGAAGGTGGAAAAACCGGATTAACCGCGCTAACAACCGCAGGCCTGTTTTTGGTAGCGCTGTTTTTTGCACCGCTGTTTACCATGGTTCCGGCCGCTGCAACAACCGCAGCACTGGTTTTGGTTGGCTTTTTTATGATGTCGCCCATTTTGAAAATCAATTTCGATGATTTTACCGAAGCCATTCCGGCATTCATCACCATCATTATTATGCCGCTTACTTACAGCATTGCCGAAGGAATTGTGTTTGGTATGTTGTCGTATGTTTTCCTTAAACTTTTGACCGGAAAAGTGAAAGATGTTTCAGTGGTTATGATTGTTTTGGCAGTGCTTTTTGTGCTGAAGTTTTTTATATAAGCAACATCGGGAAAAATTAAAAAACAGGATCCGGCAACCAGTTTTTAAATTACCGGACCCTGTTTTTTGAATTTCAGTTTTAGTGACATTTGGATAAATTTTTAATTTTGCAGGCACTAAATGCGGGAGTAGCTCAGTGGTAGAGCATCAGCTTCCCAAGCTGAGGGTCGCGGGTTCGATCCCCGTTTCCCGCTCTGAAAATCAAAGGCTTGCAAGGCATGAATTGCAGGGTTTTTTTATTTGCAGTCTTTTCTTCAAATTCAAATATGGTTTCTAATTTTATACAATTTATTTCACCCGTTCAAAATGGTAATTAAACCTGTCGCAGCAAGGAGAGCTTAAATGCAATGTGTCGTTGCCGGTGTAATGTACATACTTTTCGGTGTCGGTAAAAAACGAACCCGATTGTTCATCTTTTTCAAAATCAACTTTTAACCGCAAATCGTTGGGATTCCAAAGTGCTGGTACAATTTTGCCAAATTCCAGCAGGCTGTTGTCTTTTGCAAAGCCATAAATTCCGATTCTTTTAATGACCAGGTAATCAAAATTGGGTTCATAACCTAAACCGTGAATTCCTCCGGAAATATCAAATATTTTCCATGTGCCGTAAATTTTTAAATCCTGTTCAGCGAAAATTTCAGCATCAAAATATGTAGTTGACGGCACTTCATCGAGTACATGTGGACGTTCAATGGTTTCTTCTTTGCAGGCAGAAAATAATCCTGCAAAAATAAAAACGATGATTGTGTAAATTGATGTTTTCATGGCTAATATATTTTGTGGTTTTAACAATTCATTTCAGGAAATATTTCTTGCTTTCATTAATGCCACCTGTAATCCGTTTTGGCTAACGGGTCAATATTTTTAAACGCCTCAAAATCCTTGTGTTTGTTTTCTTCCCACCAGTCGAAATAGGCTTTGGCCGCAACTGCATGGGATTCATCCATATTATCCATTTGCAATCCATCCGAAGTACGTATAAACAGAACAGGATTTTGCGATGGAAAGCGTCCAGTCAAATATTTACTTTTAATGGCAACTGCGCGAATGGATTCAATGGTCCACAAAACATACATCCCCAATTTACATTCCGGCATTCCATAAGATGAAAGTAAATTACGTGGGAACCTGATTATCATCTGAGTTTCATTTCTGTATTTCAGGAGCGCGGGAATGTCTTCAGCAATGAAAGGGGGCAAGTCCCAAGATTCATATTCACCTTTTTTTAGCAATTCAATGTATTTTTCTACCTCAATGTTATTCACATCAACCTCATCATCTTTATCGCAACCTAACGCGCTGAATAAGAAGATTATTAGTGCTAAAATTTTTAAGGTTTTCATGGTACTTTGGATTTTATGAATTTCAAAAATCTATTTATTCAATTTTTTTATTTCAATGATTTCGCAATCAATAAACGGCGTACAAAACGCATTTATACCCAGTTCTTTGTATTTCACTTTTACGCTGTCATCGGTATTAAAGGAGATGATTTCTTCGATTGAAACGATTAAGGTATCGCCATTGTCGAGATGAATTTGTTCGGCACAATATGCCAGGCCGCCGCTTAACCAAACTTTTCCGGTTCCTTGCTTAATGCCGTCGTTAACATCATCTTTTTTATTACAGGAAAAAAGAAACATTAAAGCGAACCCGAGCAAAGCAGTTTTTTTCATTATCCAAAGGTTTTCAGTTTCTTTTTCAAGATGTTTTTAAAAGTCAATTGGTTGCGTTCATTTGAGGTTTTTTATTTTCAGTTTGCTATTTTCTTCAAAAAATCTGCTCTACTCCCAATGATACTCATGCACGTTTACATATTTCAGTACATCATCATCTGGTGTTAAAATATCAATAACCCGTTTAACTTCAATTCCGGCAGAATCAGTCGAAAGAATAATTTCAGATTGAGGCGGATAGGTCATGATACATGCATAACACCACAAAACAGCAGTTATATTGGTACATTTGACGTTTAGCCTTTCAATTAACAAATCCACATTTTCACGATGTCCCCACTGGTCATTTTCTTTTTTCTCCGGATGTAAATCATTTGTAAGTTCATCGATAACAATTTTTATTGAATCTGTTCTGTAATAAACCAAAGCTTCTGCAAAAGATACACAATCCGGACTTTCATGTTCTTCATCCTTATTGCATGAAATGAAAATAACCAGAATAGTGAAAAATAATATCAGGCTTTTTGTTTTCATGATCCTGTTTACCAAAAGATGCAAATGTTCAAAATTTGGTTGCGTTAAAATTAGCTTTTTATGTTCAGTTTTTCCCTGCAAACTTCTAAATTCTGTTTTAACCTGTCAGCCATCTGAAATTTTGTACTAATTTTGCCGCCATAGGGGTTGTTAGCTCAGTTGGTTTAGAGCATTACCTTGACAGGGTAGGGGTCACTGGTTCGAATCCAGTACAACCCACAAAAATTTAATTTTATATGAGTCTTACGTCCGGCAATGATATGAAAAGGGTCGTTAGCTCAGTTGGTTTAGTCCGCCAGCTGGCGGATGACAGGGTAGGGGTCACTGGTTCTCCCATCGGGATCCCTGCGGGGGAATCCAGTACAACCCACAAAAGTTGAGAGAATGTTTTGATTTTTATATTTTAGCTTTATTCGTATTAGGCCATTTAAACGCTGACAGGTCTTTAAGACGCTGTCAGGTTTTCATTACCAGACCTTTCAGCGTTTTTAAAACCTGAAAGCGTCTAATTTATAAAGCAACAAATATCCTTGAGATATCATCATGAACTCTGCAATTATTATTTCAAAACTGTCTCTGAGATTGTCTCAAGAGTTCTCGCTGATGTTATTTGAGTGCTCATTCAGTTTTATCGCGCAAGATGAGCCGAATGACAATAAATCTCCAAAATTCAAATTATAAATCCCAAACCTCGTAGGGATGTCTGTGTCGTAAATTTCAATTTTTAAATACTTCAAATTCCAAAATTCTCAATTCATCATGTTTCGAGAATTGTTTTATTCTTTTTGGTGCTTATTTGGTATTTTTATTAAAGTCAACAGGTTATGCAAATCTGTTATTGGCTGCTTATTTTTTTGCCAACTCTTCCACCTCCATGAACACCCTGAAAAAATTGCCGCCCCACACTTTCAGAATTTCTTCTTCGGTGTAGCCGCGTTTTACCATTTCGCGGGTGATATTGGGAAACCGGCTCACGTCTTCGCAGTCGGCCAGTCCGCCACCACCGTCAAAATCGCTGCCAATGCCCACGTAATCAATTCCCACCAGGTTTTTTACATGGTCAATGTGGTCCACCAAATCGGCAACGGTGGGAAGGTCCTTCGGATATTTTTCACCGGTTTCGCGCCATTTTTGCCTGAATGCGGTTTTTTCCTCATCGGTCATCGATTCAAATTCGGCATTGTAAATTTTACGCAGCTCCTGCATTTTCCGATATCGAACTGTTGTGGTGTCCGGGTCTTTTACGTAGTCATCGAGCAGGCAGATTTGAATAACGCCGCCGTTTTTTGCCAGCGCTTTAATCATATCGTCGGTCATGTTTCGGGGATGACGGGCAATGGCGCGCACACTGGAGTGGGACGCAATTACAGGCGCTTTGCTGCGTTTAATAACATCGTAAAATGCCTTGTCGGAAATATGCGAAACGTCCACCATAATTCCCAGGCGGTTCATTTCGGCAACCACTTCTTCTCCAAACTGGCTCAGCCCGTTATGCTCCGGGCCGGCTGCATCTGTTGATGAGTCGCAAATATCATTGTTTCTGGAATGGCTGAGGGTAATGTAGCGCACTCCCCTGTCGTAGAATTCTTTTACCCGCCTGATGTCTGTTCCAAGCGGAAATCCGTTTTCCATGCCAATGTAAATGGCCCGCTTCCCAAGTGTTTTAAGCCTCTCTGCATCGGCAGAATTAGTGGCCACTTCGGCCAGGTGGCTGTATTTTTTGCAAACCGCCCAGGTTGAGTCTATCATCTGGTGAGCTCTTTTGTAGGCTTCTTCCGTGTTTTCAGCAGTTCGTTCGCGCTGGCCGGTAAAAGCTGCAAAAAAGATGGCATCCAGTCCGCCTTCTTTCATGCGCACAAAATCCACCCGGCTTCGGGGAGCTTCATTTCGCTGCCCCACATCAAAACCTTCGTTGAGCAAAGCCATCGGCGTATCAACGTGGGTATCAACTGTCAGTGCTTTTGCATGGATTTGTTTTGCCCTCAATGCATCACTTTGCCCGGAGACTGACATGGATACAGATAGTGCAATAATCGCGGTTGAAATAAATTTTATCATATTATGATTCATAAAACATTGCAATTATACAAAAAGTATGTTAACCGTTTTTCGGATGAAGGGAGAAAAGTACCCCGGTTTATTTGTCTTTTGTACCAAACCTGTATGTTAAACCTATATTAAAAGTATAGTAATGGTAATCATTCAACCCGGTAATAAATTCAGCCGATATACCAGTGGGTCATTATTTCCGGTCACACCAATAAATTCATACGCATCGTAACCAAAAATTAGTTTTTACTTCAAACAATAAATTCATTCAAGAGTTTTTTATTTTTGGCTGCATTGAATGAAAAGATATTTTTTTGGTTTTTTAATGAAAACAAAAGGAGCAAAAATAAAAAACTGGAGCTGGTTGCTGCTCCCTTTTTTTGCAGGGATTACATTTTCCCTGACTGAACTGGCCGCCCGAAATCCTGAAATTATTGAAAAGTATTACGCACAGGGAATTTATCCCGTTATTGCTAAATCCCTTTCACTACTCAGTAGTTTGTTTCCCTTTTCGCTGGGTGATCTGTTTTATGGGCTTTTAATGCTTTTGCCCGTTATCCTTATTCTGCTGGTTGTTTTAAAACGGATATCGGGAAAGTTTGCTTTAAAGTTTGGGCTGAACATTTTAGCGCTGGTTTATATTTCATTCTACTTTTTATGGGGATTCAATTATTACCGAATCGATTTGAACCAGCGACTGGAAATGGCGGAACAAAAACCTGACACTGAAAATTTTATCAGGGTATTTGAGAATCTGGTTAAACAGGTTAATTTATCACATACTGATTTTGAAACCATCACAAAAACAGAAATTGATTCACTTGTTGAAGTTTCTTTTGAAAAATGGGAGCCGATGTTAAAGCTGCAATATCCTCTGGGTAAAAGAAGGGCCAAAGAAATTACCCTGAGCCGTTTTTTTGCTAAAGCAGGAATTTCGGGCTATTACGGACCGTTTTTTAACGAGGTGCATGTGAACCGGTTTAATCTGCCACAGGAATATCCGTTTGTTCTGGCACACGAAAAGGCCCACCAATTTGGCATAACCAGCGAGGCCGAAGCTAATTTTTATGCCTGGGTGGTTTGTTCTCAAAGCGAATCGAAACATCTGCAATACTCGGCAAACCTGGCCATATTCAGGTATTTTCTTTATCAGGGAGGCCGAATGGAGCAATTGCAGAAAATAGTGGAAGAACTGGATAAAGGTGTAAAAAATGATTTTATAAAAATAAGACAACACTGGCAGGAGTTGCGCAACGAAAAAATCGATCAGGCTGCTTCCAAAATGAACGATGCTTACCTGAAAACCAATAAAATAGAAAAGGGAATTCAGGATTATACCGGTGTGGTGAAACACGTGATGGATTTCTCTGCAGATTCTGTTTTTATGGGAAAACGGGCATTTTGATTTCTTTTTCACTGTTTCTATTAAATCACAAAGGCTGAATTTTGTCTCCATGTTTAAAACAAAACAGGTGAAGTATCGTAAAAGAAGGCATTAATAAAATTTAAAAAACCTTAAAAATAAATTATTATGCCCGACAGCGTTTATAAAATTATCGAAGTAGTGGGCAGCAGTCCCGAGTCGTGGGAAAAAGCAGCCCAAAATGCCATCGCCCGTGTTTCTGAGTCATTGTCTGATTTGCGCATAGCAGAAGTTTGCCAAATGGACATGCACCTGCACGAAGGTAAAATTCAGTACTATCGTGTTAAATTGAAAGTTTCATTTAAGTATCACGGGCACGAATAAAGATTTTTTGCGGTTATCAAAGAGGTGTCAGTTCATGGCGCCTTTTTGTTTTTAGCGATAATAAATACAGATACAAAATTGGTAAAACAATTATTAAATCGTTATATTTAAGGTCTTTTATCAGGAATAAATCACTTAATAAAGTCAATATGAAACGAAGAAAATTTATAATGAACAGCGCGATGGGAACCCTGGCATTAACTATTCCCGTCATCCGCAGTTTTGGAAGTAATTTTTCACCCAATTATGCCATTCCGAAGCGGGTATTGGGTAAAACCGGCGAAAAGCTTTCCATTATTGGTTTTGGCGGTATTATGCTGAACGATAATCCGCAGGATTTTGCCAACGAACTGGTGGCAAAATCTTATGAGTTGGGTGTAAATTATTACGATGTGGCGCCTTCATACGGAAATGCAGAAGAACGCCTCGGCCCGGCACTGAAGCCTTACCGGAAAAATTGTTTCCTTGCGTGCAAAACCGGCAAACGCGATGCCGAAGGTGCACAACAGGAACTGGAAAACTCACTCCGGCTAATGCAAACCGACCATTTCGATCTGTACCAACTTCATGCTTTAAGTTCTGTAGAACAGGTGGAACAGGTTTTTGCACCCGGCGGCGCCATGGAAGTTTTTGAAAAAGCCAAAAAAGACGGTAAGGTGAGATACCTGGGATTTTCGGCACACTCGGTTGATGCGGCCATGCTGGCCATGAAAAATTATGCTTTCGATTCCATTTTGTTTCCCATAAATTTTGCCTGCTGGAATGCCGGAAACTTCGGTCCGCAGGTTTATGCCGAAGCTGAAAAACAGGGCATGGGGATTTTGGCGCTTAAAGCTATGGCCTTAACCCGCCTGGGTGACGGCGAGGAAAAATTCTATAAAAATGTGTGGTATAAGCCTATTTTGGATGAGGAAATTATGAAAATGGCGTTAAAATATACCTTGTCGAAAAATATTACAGCGGCAGTTCCTCCGGGAAAAAATACCCTGTATTTAAAGGCGCTGGAGTTTATGGATGGTTTTGGCGAAATTACTGCCGAAGAAACCGCAAAATTGACGGAACTATCTCAGGCTACTGAACCCATTTTTATGCATGCCTGAAAGCGGCTATAATTCAAAAAAATGGTCTGCCAAATGAAGGGCAGACCATTTTTTTGAATCTGGTTTTTACCTCAGCTCAAGTGTTGTTGTTCCAATGTTGTGCCCGTCGGCAAAAAGATCGATGGTATAAGTTCCAGACATTAGTTCGGGCTCGTTGGTATTGTCCCAGAAAATGGCCACGGGCAAATTATGCCCTTCGTAAACCACTTCGCGCATGGCGGAGTATTGAATTCTTAAATCTTCAAACTGAAAAAGGTTGTCGGCTGATTTGCTCATCAGAAGCTGGTCGGGGCGCATAATGCGAACATAAATATTTTTGCTGCCTCTGCGGGCGGTAATGTTTTCGTTTATAATGAAATATATTCTGATACGTTCAGCCCGACTGGCAAACCGGGTATCTTTATTTCTGGAATTCAGCGCCTCAGCCATTAATTCACGCACCTGAAGCACAGCAGCCCTTTGCAGGTTTCGTTCAAGCCGGTCTTTCTCTTCGCTTATCTGCTGTTTTTCAGTTTCCGATCGTTTAAATTGTTCTTTTACTTCCAGGTTTTCTGCCATCAACTCCTGGTTTCGGCGGTTGAGTGAATCAATTTGAACCACGAAATCGCGCATGATGGTGCGTAAGGTAGTTACCTGTTTCTGGTAGGAATTGATTTTTTCCAGGCTTACCCTTTTGGTTTGTTCAATCTCTATCAGTAAATCTTTCACTTTTGCCTGAGCAACAAATAATTGTTCGTTAATGGTATCATTTTCGGTTTGTAACGAATCGTAACTCACCACCAGGCTGCTCAATTCCATTTGTATAGAGTCTTTTTCGGCATTCAGTTCATTTACAATTACCTTGTGTTCTTTGTTTTGCAGGTAATACAAAACACCCACGGCTACAAGAACTACCGCAAGCACAATTACAATTATATTGTTACGCCGTTCCCTGGCTTTTATTTTTTTCAGTTTTTCCAATTCACTCATCGTATAACTTTTATCTAAATGATAGAACGCCACAAAATTAATAATCTTTTGTGTGCCACAAATAAAAAAAGCTGCCCGTTCGTTGAGCAGCCTTTTTTTTAATCAGTTTTATGTTTACAGCAGACTTCCCAGCCTGATTCCAAAATAAATTGTTCTGGGTGATGTTGGTCCGTAAATGTAAGCCGGATCGCGATCAATGCCTGAGTCGAAATCATTTTGATAGGAGTTGAAAATATTTTTCACTCCGACATTCCATTCCATTTTTACCACGTCAGTAATCCGGATGGAATAAAAAATCTTTACCCCGGCATCGAAAAATGAGTTTGATTTTCGCAATTCACCCGCTTCCGGATTTTCGAGTTGTGGCCCAAAGTAAGGAACAAGCATTGAGCCTGTGTAATTGCCAGTTGCCGAAAGACTTAATCGCGGAGAAGGCTGGAAATTCAAACTGGCATAACCATAATTGTCGGGCGAACGGAAAAACCGGGTTTCATCAAATTCCTGCGGTACTTCAAAAGCACTTTTCTGAATGATGAATCCTGACTGCAACTGCTATCTGTTTGATGGTGAAGCATTAAATTCAAGGTTTCTTAAATATTCAACCGTAAGTTTTCCAAGGTTTGCAACCCTTTGGGAGAAACGGGCGCCAAGCGTACTGTTGTCAATGGGAGCCAGTTCGGAAAACCCGTCTCCCATGGCATCGAAAGCTCCCCGGGTTCTGTAAAACCCGAAAATGGGAAAACCACAATAAATAGGAATAGACTGAATACTGAATTAAATCTCATTTTTGAAAATTAGCGGTTTATGGATTTTCTCCACCATTTTAATTGGTTATGCGCGTTTAGCGGTTCCTGTTCGTTATGGTTAACCGGATGGGAGTGGGCAATTACAATGGAAAAGTAATTGCTCACAAGGTTTTCGAGCTTGTTAAAAAATGAATCAAGCCACTTTTTTAACTTCCGCAGAAAGTGCTTCAAAAGCTTCATCGGCAACGGTTAAAACATCTGCAGCCAGTTCATTGTAATATTTTTTTACCAGTTTCGGGTTGTCTTTTCCGTCGGGATGATTGACTCTTAACCGAAACTCGCTGTGTTTTTCCATTATACTTTCTGCAATTTTCATTACGGCTTTTGCATCTATTTTTGGATTGTATTCCAATACGTAAAAACAGTCGTTAAGTACCATTGACATTAGCATGTCAATATCTTTTTTTAAATCTTTTTTGCTTGCCATAATTTTTATGAATTACATTTTTCAGCGCGCAAGGTAGCAAATTTTCCAAATTAATAATCACTTATCTTTTTGGGATAAAACTGAAAAATGAAGTTTATTGCCGACTTACATATTCACTCCCATTTTTCGCGGGCTACCAGCAAAACGCTCACGCCAGAATACCTCGATTACTATGCAGGATTGAAAGGAATCAAAATAGTGGGTACCGGCGATTTTACACACCCCGGCTGGCTGGCTGAACTGAAAGAAAAAACCGAACCCGACGGCAACGGGTTGTTCAAACTGAAAAAGGAATACCGGCTCGAATCACCTTTTGACGACAACGAAACACGGTTTTTACTTACTTCAGAAATCAGCAATATTTACAAGCGGGGAGAGAAAGTGCGTAAAGTGCACAATGTGTTGCTGGTGCCGGGATTTGAAGAAGCAGAAAAAATAAATGAAAAGCTGGTGAACATGGGCGGTAACCTCGCTACCGACGGACGGCCAATCCTCGGGCTCGACTCCCGCAACCTGCTCGAAATTGTACTCGAATGCAGCGAAAAAAACCACTTTATTCCGGGCTGCGAAGAAGGACTGCTGCCGTATAGTTTATACAAAAATGAAGTTGACCGGGAAGAGGAAAAACGATTGCTTTACGTGGGAATGACCCGCGCCAAAAAGCTTTTGTATCTCACGCATGCCCGGAGCAGAACGTTGCGCGGACGAAAATTTAACCTGCCCAAAAGCCCGTTCCTCAGTTCCATTCAGCAGGAACTCATTCAGCAAATAAAAAATAAGCCGCCTAAAAAGCCGGAAGAAAAGGATAATCAGTTAAGTTTGTTTTGAAAACCTGGAATATGTTACTTGCAATTGACATTGGAAATACTAACATCGTTTTTGGAGTGAACGATAACGGGAAATGGCTGAATCATTGGCGCATTCAAACTGACCATAAAAAGACAGCTGATGAATACGAAGTTATTTTTCGTTCATTGCTTTCGGCTGGTAAAATTTGCCGGACTGATGTAAACAACATCATTTTGAGCAGTGTAGTCCCGTCGCTGGTTCGTCCGTTTACCGAAATGCTGCCGGGATTATTTGACGGCACAAAAATTACAATTGTTGGACCGGACATTTACCCGAGGCTACCTGTCAAAATTTTAAATCCGTTCGAAATTGGCGCCGATTTGGTTGCCAACGCTGTTGCGGCCTTTGATAAATTTGGAAAACTAACTACCGTTATTGATTTTGGCACAGCACTTACGTTTACCACAATTGGCAAAGACGATGAAATAAGAGGGGTGGCCATTGCACCGGGATTACAAACTGCTGTTGCTGCGCTGGCCGGGCAAACGGCACAACTTCCGCATGTTCACCTTGCCGCTCCGCCGTCGGTACTCGGACAAAATACCATCCACGCCATCCAGTCGGGTATTGTTTACGGGTTTACGGGTTTAGTCGATTCCATTATCGATCGTACGCAGGAAGAGCTGGGAGAAAAAATTTCGGTTGTGGCCACAGGTGGATTGAGCTCGGTTGTGGCGCCGCTTACAAAAAATATCCGAAATGTTGAGCCCATGCTCACACTGGACGGGTTGGTACAGATCTGCGCAATTGTTTGCAAAAGGAAATAAACTGACGCTGCTTTAAACCGACGTCCCGGTTTCTCTTTCGATTTTGTCCCGAATTGATTCGGCAACAAAATTATTTAATGACATTTTTTCCTCTTTGGCTAATAGTGCTGCTTTATAGTGGAGTTTGGGTGATATCCGGACATTAAAATTGCCCTTAAACGGTTTTTCAGGGGCAGAACCATTTTTTTTGCAGGCCTCCAAGTATTCATTAACAGCTTCTTTAAAATCGTTTTCAAGCTCTTTCCCTGTTTTTCCTTCATAAGAGATAAGGCTCTGTATTCCAATGACTTTTCCGTAAAAAAGATGGTCTTCCCTGCCGTATTCAATACTCCCGCTGTATCCTTTGTATTCCAGGTACTTCATAACTCCAAAACTTCTTTTATTTGTTTCATTTGATATCTCTTCATAATGCCTGAAGGGTGAGGTTTATGCAACATTATCATCACTCCTTCTTCGTTTATAAACTTCACGCGCGACCCAGATGTCTTCCCCGCTTTTATTTCATGGAAATTGAAGTATCCCAGTAATTTTACCATCTCATTATAATGAAAATCAGATGGCATATTTAAAAAGCGGGAAACTAGTTTATCCTTTTTTGTCACGGCACAAATGTAACTATATTCAGTTGCAAAAACAAGAAATTGGATTTGATATTCGTTAGTTAGATTCTAAAATCTCAAGCAGTTCATCCAGTTTTGGAGTAAGAATAATTTCCGTGCGTCGGTTCATTTGCCGGGCTTCCGGGGTTTTTTCAGGAACCAGCGGAACATATTCGCTTCTGCCGGCGGCAATGATGCGTTGCGGATCAAGCTGCGGATTCTGGGTAAGGATTTTAGTGACAGCAGTAGCGCGCATAACACTCAGGTCCCAGTTGTCTTTTACCTCGCCCGAGCCGCGCATGGGAACATCGTCAGTATGTCCTTCAACCATAATATTGATGTCCGGATTTTCGGCCAGCAACTGGCTTAAATCGCGCAAAGCCCTTTGCCCGTTCGGATCTACTGCCCACTGCCCGGTTTTGAAAAGCAACTTTTCGTCCATCGAAACGTAAACTTTCCCATTCTTTTCATGAACCGTTAATCCATTGTCTGTAAAACCGGTAAGCGCCTGTATTACTTTTTGCCGTAAATCTTTTACTGCCTGGTCTTTCTGGGCTAAAACTTCCTGAAGTTCAATCAGTCGGGCATTTCTGTCTTCCAGTTCCTTTTCAGCTTCACGCAGCCGGTCTTCACGCAGGTTTAAATCTCGACGGGCAATTTGTAATTCCTCCATCAGAAGTTCAATTTCAGAAGTACTGCCGGTTTTTAAAATGTCGAGTTGCCGGTTCAGGTTTTGCATATCAATTTCCAGTCCGGCATATTTTTGTTTTTGGGCATTCAGGTTATAAAGCGCCTCCTCCAACTGGGCGTTCAAATCTTTATTCCTTTCTGTAAGCTGCCGGTAGGCGCTTTCAAATTCACGGTTTGCTGTTTCCAGTCTCATGTTCGACTGTTTTAAAACTTCATTTTCCTGTGTTGCGTTTTTTAGTTTATCCTGAACATCAGTGAATTGTTTCATAGAAACACATGACGAAAACATCAGGATTGGGGCAACAAATATTAAGATATGTGCAGTTCTCATTTTTTTAAATTTTAATTCCGGCTAAATTTACTTTTTTTGCAAGTTGATAACAAATTTGAATTGATGTAACATTGATGTAACGTTTTTTGAACAATTTGGCGTATTCGATTTGTTGTATCTTTGAAAATATTTTCACATGAAATGGTTAAAGTTAAAGAAAAATTGCTTGATAAAATAAACAGCCCAGCCGATTTAAAGAAATTGCCACCTGAAAACCTGCCTGAAGTTTGTACAGAACTCAGGGAGTTCATTATTGATGAAGTGTCAACAAATCCTGGTCATTTTGGTGCAAGTCTTGGAGTTGTAGAACTTACTGTAGCGCTTCATTACGTTTATAATACTCCTTACGATTTACTGGTTTGGGATGTTGGCCATCAGGCATACGGACATAAGATTTTAACCGGACGCCGCGATATTTTTCACACCAACAGAAAATTTAATGGCATAAGCGGATTCCCCAAACGTGAAGAAAGTGAATATGATACTTTTGGAGTAGGACATTCATCTACTTCAATTTCGGCCGCCCTTGGAATGGCTGTTGCTTCTGGTTTGAAAAATGAAACTGAACGGAAAATTGTAGCTATTATTGGCGACGGCGCCATGACCGGCGGTATGGCGTTTGAAGCGTTAAACAATGCAGGAGCCTCGAAAGCAAATTTACTGGTGATTTTGAATGACAACAACATGGCCATCGATCCCAATGCTGGAGTTATTGGCCAGTATTTGCTGAATATTTCCAAATCGCAGGCTTATAACCGTGTAAAAAAAGAAGTGTGGGAAGGTTTGGGAAAACTCGATGGTTTTGGAAAGAAAACAAGAAAGTTCATTCAAAAAAACCAACATGCGCTCAAAAATATTTTACTGAAGGAAAATAACTTGTTTGAAGCATTCGATTTCAGGTATTTTGGCCCTATTGACGGGCACGATGTGAATTATCTTACAGAGGTTTTAGAAGATTTAAAAGATATTCCCGGTCCAAAACTGCTGCATTTGGTTACCAAAAAAGGGAAAGGTTTTTTACAGGCTGAAAAAGAACAGACCAAATATCATGCTCCGGGACTCTTTGACAAGGAAACCGGTGAAATTATCATTTCGGGTTGTCCTGTTGAAAATACACATAAATTTCAGAATGTTTTTGGCGAAACACTGCTTGAACTGGCCGAAAAGAATGAAAAAATTGTTGGAATTACTCCAGCCATGCCCTCGGGCTGTTCCATGAACCTGATGATTGCTAAAATGCCTCACCGGGCATTCGATGTAGGAATTGCCGAACAACACGCCGTTACGTTTGCCGCAGGTTTGGCTACTCAAGGCATGGTTCCGTTTTGCAACATTTACTCTACTTTTATGCAACGTGCCTACGATCAGGTTATTCATGATGTGGCCATACAGAGTCTTCCGGTCATTTTTTGTCTCGACAGGGGTGGCCTGGTAGGCGAGGACGGCCCAACCCATCATGGTGCGTTTGATATGGCTTACATGCGAACAGTGCCTAATATGATTGTTTGTGCCCCCATGGATGAACCAGACCTGAGAAACCTGATGTACACCGCTCAGTTGGGTGAATTGAAACAACCCATTTCAATCCGTTACCCGCGAGGTTGCGGAATTGAACCAGATTGGAGAAAACCGTTTGAAAGGATTGAAATTGGTAAAGGAAGGCAACTTTCTGAAGGGAAAGATTTAGCCATTCTCACCATTGGTAAATCGGGAATTTTTGCTCAACATGCCCTCAAAAAATTGGAGGAAGAAAAACAACAAATGTCAGTTGCCCATTTTGATCTTCGTTTTGTTAAACCTCTTGATGAAGCTTTGTTGTCAACTATTTTTGAAAAATACAGTAAAATTATTACTGTTGAAGATGGCGCAATTAAAGGTGGTTTTGGTAGCGCAATTTTAGAATTTATGGCCGAAAAGGGATATTCAGCGCAGGTGAAATTGCTGGGAATCCCCGACAAGTTTATTGAACAAGGAACGTTGGGAGAATTATATAAACTCTGCGGGATTGATAGAAAAGGGATAATAAGGGCTGTAAAGGAAATGCTTGGGAAATAAGATAATATTTATTCCATTCTCCCGTTTTCAGAAAAACAAATTAAATAACTTACCTTGGATATTTACCTTAAAAGAAAGCGTGGAAAAATTTTACTGTTGTTGGTAGCAGTTTTAATTGGTGTAGCGTCGTTGCTTTATACCAACTGGTTAAGCGGAAAAATGGCCAACGAAGAACGTAAAAAAGTTGAACTTTGGGCCGAAGCAACCAAGCGGCTGGCTGAGTCAGGAATTCAGAACGGAAGCCAGATTGGAATTGAACAATTAAATACGGCTTATCTGACACTTATTCAATCCATTTTAGAACAGAATACAACCATACCAGTAGTAATTGTTGAGTCTGACGGCAGTTTTAATTACGACGCCAACATTAGTTTCAGCGAGGGACGGAAAGAGCAGGTGTTGAGCAAGGAACTGGAAAAGATGAAAACACACGCAGAGCCTATCCGGATCAATCTTTCAGAAGAAGACAATGATTATCTTTTGCTCTATTACAGGGAGTCGAATATTTTGCGAAATCTGCGTTATTACCCATTTGTTCAGTTGATTGTGATTGTGGTTTTTATTATTGCAGCCTATTCGGCATTTCTTGCAACCCAACGTGCCGAGCAAAACCAGGTTTGGGTGGGCATGTCAAAGGAAACGGCTCACCAGTTAGGCACACCCATTTCATCGTTAATGGCATGGATAGAAATTTTAAAGCTCCAGAATGTCGATCTGGCGCTGATTGAAGAGTTTGAAAAAGACACCCAACGTCTGGAAAAAATTACCGAACGTTTTTCCAAAATAGGTTCAAAACCGGAATTGGTTCCAACCAATATTGTTGAAGTTTTAAATTCCACAGTTAGTTATCTGAAAACACGATCTTCAGGAAAGGTAAGGTTCGAAACTGAATTTCCGCAGGAAGAACTTTATTTTATTCCGCTGAATGCTGCACTGTTTTCCTGGGTGATTGAAAATTTGTGTAAAAATGCCATTGATGCCATGGATAATCACGGAACCATAACACTTGGACTTCAAAAAAAGGAAAACTCAATAGTAATTGATGTAACCGACACAGGAAAAGGTGTGGCAAAATCTCAATTTAAAACCATTTTCCAGCCTGGTTATTCTACCAAAAAAAGAGGGTGGGGGCTGGGTTTGTCGCTGGCGAAGCGCATTATTGAAAACTACCACCAGGGAAAAATTCTTATTAAATGGTCGGAGCTGGGTAAGGGTACCACATTCAGAATAGTTTTAAACAAGTAACCTCCAAAACATTTTCAGTTCGTTTCCCCTTGCAAATTATTTCTAACTTTGGGTGCTAAAATATTAAGATTACGATGCCACTGCTTAATTCAGTAATTAATTGGATAAATTTTAAGCGGAATTACCAAATACAGTTATACCGCGAGCATCCCAACGATATCCAGAAAGAAACACTGTTGAATTTACTTCGCCGGGCTAAGGATACCTCCTGGGGGAAAATGCATAATTATGGAGAAATTCGTTCTGTTGAAACCTTTCAGCAAAGTGTTCCCATGCAAACTTACGACGACATTAAGCCCTGGGTTGACCGTTTGCGCGAAGGTGAACCCGATTTGCTTTGGCCCGGAGATGTGAAATGGTTTGCCAAATCATCGGGGACAACCAGCGATAAAAGCAAATTTATTCCGGTTACAAAAGAGGCTTTGGAAGATTGTCATTTGCGCGGCCCCAAAGATGTGTTTGCCATTTACATTAAAAATTACCCTGAAACCAAAGTGCTGTGGGGAAAAACACTTACACTGGGTGGAAGCCACAAAATCAATAATTTCAGCAACAATTCCTATTACGGAGATTTGTCGGCCATTCTGATTGAAAATGTTCCGTTCTGGACAGATTTTATTCGAATTCCTCCGGCAGAAATTGCACTGATTGAGGAATTTGAGGAGAAAATGGAACAAATAATTGATACCTCGCTCGACCAGAATGTTACTTCGCTGGCCGGTGTTCCCTCCTGGTTCCTGGTATTGCTTAAACGAATTCTTGAAAAAACAGGCAAAAAAAATATTTTGGAAGTTTGGCCAAACCTGGAGGTTTTTACACATGGCGGTGTAAATTTTGAACCTTACCGGGAGCAGTATAAAAAACTTATTCCTTCAGAAAACATGCATTACATGGAAACATACAATGCTTCGGAAGGTTTTTTTGCCATTCAGGATGATCCTACCCGTCAGGAAATGATGTTAATGCTGGATTACGGTGTATATTACGAGTTTATTCCCATGAGTGAATATGGGACTGAAAATCCGCGGGTATTGACTTTGGAACAGGTGGAACTGAATGAAAATTATGCACTGGTAATTTCTACCAACGCCGGCTTGTGGCGATATATTATTGGCGATACCATTCAGTTTACGTCTAAAAATCCATACCGGATTAAAATTACCGGACGCACAAAACACTTTATAAATGCTTTTGGCGAAGAAGTTATTGTTGACAATGCCGAAAATGCTTTACAGGCAGCATGCCGGAAAACCGGGGCAATAATAAGCGAATACACTGCTGGTCCGGTTTTTATGGGAGATGACCAAAAAGGAGCTCACCAATGGATAATAGAGTTTGAAATAGAACCGGATGACAAAAATAAATTTGCCCAAGTCCTGGACGAAAGCCTGAAAGAATTAAACTCGGATTATGAGGCCAAACGTTACAAGGATTTTACATTGGAAATGCTTCATCTGACTGTTGCTCCCAAAGGAACTTTTTACCAATGGATGAAAAACCGGGGGAAAGTTGGCGGACAGAATAAAATTCCACGTCTTTCAAATGATCGAAAATACCTTGATGATTTGATGAAACTTTTACAGAAATAATCTTTATTTTCACATTTGAATTTAAATAAATAATTATGCATATAGCCGTTGCAGGAAATATTGGAGCCGGAAAAACCACATTGTCAGAGTTGTTAGCCAAACATTACAAATGGACGCCTCATTACGAGGATGTGGATGAAAATCCTTACCTGAATGATTTTTACAACGATATGCAACGGTGGTCGTTTAACCTGCAAATTTACTTTCTGAATTCGCGTTTTAAACAAATTATTGACATCCGCAAGTCGGGAAAAACCATTATTCAGGACCGGACTATTTATGAAGACGCCGAAATTTTTGCTCCAAACCTGCACAGCATGGGTTTAATGAGCACGCGCGACTTTAAAAATTACAAGACCCTTTTCAATTTGATGGTGAGCCTCATTCAGCCACCTGATTTGCTCATTTACCTCCGGGCTTCCATTCCTACTTTGGTACATCAGATTCAAAAACGCGGCAGGGAATACGAAAATTCCATTCGCCTCGATTACCTGAAACAGTTAAATGAGCGCTATGAAAAATGGATTACCAACTATAAATTGGGTAAATTATTAATTGTAAACGTGGATAACCTCGACTTTACAACCAATCCTGAAGATTTGAGCTCAATTATTGATAAGATTGATGCCCAGATTCATGGTTTGTTTTAGGTTTCAATTTTTTTAACTTGCTCAAGAATCCCAACCCATTTGTTTTCCGGTATTTTAGCGCCCATAACCTCAACTACTTTCCCGGAAACAAGGGCTGCAATTTGCCCGCATTTTTCAAGGCTTAAACCTTTGGTTAATCCATATAAGAATCCGGCAGCATAATTGTCTCCTGCGCCTGTGGTGTCTATGGCCATGGCTTCAATAATTCCGACTTTGGCTTTCTCATTTCCTTTTTGAATAAGGGAGCCTGCTTTACCAATTTTTACCACAGCCAGTTCGCAAACCGAGGCCATTTCTGAAAGCGCTTCTTCCGGCTCTTTCCCTGTAAATGACCGTGCTTCCTCTTCATTGGCAAAAACTATATCTGTTTTTTCTGCAATGAGTTTTTTCAGGAAAGAAAGATTCTGTTCAACTACATTAAAACTGGACAAGTCTATGGCAACTTTCAGTCCTTCTTTACGGGCCAAATTAACGGCTGTTTCAATTAATTTATGATCCTGAACAAGGTACCCTTCGATATAAAAAATGGAAAAATTCCGGAACATTTCAGCCGAAAGTTCTTCGGATTTTAAATCAGCAGCAGCTCCTAAATATGTAGCCATTGTACGTTCCGAGTCGGGACTAACAAGAGACATGACCCTGCCGGTTTCTATTTCACTTGAAATCAGAAATGTTGCAATTTGTTTGCGTTCAAACTCCTTCTGAAAAATTGCACCAAGGTCGTCTTTGCCAATTTTGCCAATATATCCGCATGTTGAACCAAGTGCCGCCAGCGAATGAATGGTATTGGCTGCTGAGCCTCCGGATGTAATTTGTCGCTGATTTAATCGGGTGGCTTCGAAAATTTTGCGCGAGAGTTCAGCATCAACCAGTGTCATACTGCCACGCGGCAAGCCGAACTTGGCCAGTGCAGTATCATTTTCGAGTATATTTATTACATCGACCAGGGCATTGCCCATTCCAAGTACAGCAGGTTTTTTTTCTTTCATTATTCTCAATATTTACTTTTATATCCTTTCATTTCTGGATATTTCTTTTTCCCAAACCAACAAAATAACAAACTTTTTTTATGACCACCTGAAATCAGTGCGCCTAAATTCCCCGTATAATTTCTATGATTTTTAGACTTAGTATATGTTATACAGCAGATTTCTCAACTGATTTTTCCCAAATGCGCGCATGAATCAGGCATTTTCAAAAATCAATGTTGAAATATTAAACATTGTATAAATAATATACAACAAGTGTATTTTATTGAAAAACAATATGTTGGTGTGGCCTGATGGACATGTTGTAAGTATATTCAACAATCGATGCTGGTTAATTTGTGAACAGTTGAAATAATAATTAATTGATAAACAATGCTTTGGGGTGGAGTTTTCGTTGTGGCATCCTATTTGGATTAATACTATACGAGTTCGTTAATCAATTGTGAATCAGTGTTCTGAGTATTTATTATGAAACTTTAATTAATAACATTATTATGAAAACTTTATTATCATCATTATTTATGTTGTCATTCTTTCTTTTCACGGTTAGCGGAAGGGGTAATGACAACCAAACCCGGGAGCAGGTTGGGTCTGAAAACGGCCATGTTGTTCAGATTTACAGCACACCCGATATGGTGGAACTTACAAACCATTGGATTTCAGGCTTTGAAAAAAGCAATCCAAATGCAAAAATCGATGTAACCGAGATTACAAATAAATCGCAAATTTCAGAGGGTCAGGTTTATCTCACTACGGAAGTTTTGAAAACAGAGCCTTCATGGAAGATGGTTATTGGGCACGATATTGTGGTGCCAATTTTTAATGCAAAGAATCCTTTGATTGAAAAATTAAATGAACAAGGACTTACTTCCAAAGATTTCACCCGAATTTTGTCTGAGAGCGCAAATTGGTCAACCATAATTAATGAAGGAAATACCGCTTTAATTCGCGCCTATATTTCTGATAATGAACAAGTAATTTCGAAATTGGCTGATTTTACCGGATTAACTTCGGAAATCATTAAAACAAAAAATATCGTTTCGGCATCAGAGTTGGTTTCTGCAATACAAAATGATGTATATGCGGTAGGTTTTTGTAAACTGACTGATGTTCTCAATTCAGAAGAAAATTCTTATGCCGGGCAAATTGCCATTCTTCCCATCGACAAAAACGAGAACGGACAAATTGATGGATTTGAAAATATATTTAACAACCCGAAAGAATTAACCCGCGGAGCCTGGATTGGAAAATATCCGAAAGAATTGTGCGGAGATATTTTTGCTTTTGCTGCTGGTCAGCCTAAAAATGAAGCTGTTCAGGAATTCCTGACATGGGTAATTAATGACGGGCAGGAATCGTTGGGGACTCTTGGTTTTAGTAATCTTTCGAGCAAAGAAAGAACTGCAGGAATGCTTGCTTTAAGCGAACCGGTTATTGCACCCGAACCTGTAATTTCAACGCCTGGGTTTCCGGCATGGGGTATTTTGTTTCTGGCTGCGCTTGCTGTTTTACTGGTTGTTGCTTTTGTGCGCTTCAAAAGAAAACAAAAAGCAGGCATTGTTAGCGAAGATATTGAAATAACCCCGGCTTTGAATGTAAATACTGTGGCGGCGCCTGCCGGTTTGTATTACGATAAATCCCACACCTGGGCATTTATGGAAAAAGACGGACAGGTAAAAATCGGCATCAATGATTTTTTACAACACCTAACCGGGCAACTTACCCAGGTAAAAATGAAAGCGGCGGGTGAAAAAGTACGGAAAGGAGAAAAAATCTTTACTATCATCAGAGAAGGCAAACAACTGGAAATATATTCGCCTGTTTCAGGATATATCAAACAATACAACGAAGATTTGTTGACGAGCCCTGAAAAACTGAATTTATCTCCTTATTCTGACGGTTGGGTGTATCAAATTGAACCTGCAAACTGGCTGAGAGAAACCCGCTTTATGTACATGGCCGACAAGTTCAGAGACTGGCTTGATGAAGAATTTACCCGGTTAAAAGACTTTTTGGCCACTTCAGCCAACTCCAATGCATTGGTTTATAACCATATCGTTCTTCAGGATGGCGGCGAGCTTACCGACAATGTGCTGGCTGATTTGGGACCTGAAGTATGGGAGGATTTTCAGACTAACTTTTTGGATACCTCCAAATAAAATTATGCTCTAAACCTTAGTTTTTACTAAATTAAATATAGAATTATGAGTATTGATCGACGAAGTTTTTTTAAGTTCCTCGGAATTACGGGCCTGACTGTTATTGGTCTGAAAGCCTCCGGGGAAAATACCACACCAGAGGACGATTCTGAATTCTACGGTGTTTTGTACGATTCCAGTATCTGCATTGGTTGCCGGGCTTGTGAAAAAGCCTGTGCAAAAGCACACAACCTTCCTGAACCGGAAGATGAACTGGTAGCTGGTGTAAAGAGAAAAACAAATGAAAACCAGCGCTGTGTAATTAATGCTTTCGACACAGAAGCGGGCGAAGTGTATGTGAGAAACCAGTGTATGCATTGCAACGAACCCGCCTGCGTAGCAGCCTGTTTAACGCAAGCCATGCACAAAACCAAAGAAGGCCCGGTTATCTGGAGGGAAGACAAATGTATGGGATGCAGGTATTGTATGATTTCCTGCCCGTTTGATGTTCCAAAATTTGAATACGGAAGTACAAATCCGAAAATTCAAAAATGCGATATGTGTTATGAGCGCATTAAAAACGGGGAAATTCCGGTTTGTGTTGAAACATGCGGAGATGCTTTGTTTTTTGGAACACGCCGTGAGTTGATTTCTGAAGCCCGGCGCAGAATTGCCGAATGGCCTGAAATGTACATTGAGGATATTTATGGTGAGCATACTGTTGGCGGAACCGGATACTTGTATCTTGCCCCTGTTTCGCATAACGAACTGGGTTTTGATACAAAGCTTCAAAAAACTTCATACCCCTCATTAACAAAGAGTTTCCTATATAGTGTTCCCGCTGTTGATGTCCTTGTTCCTTCGGTATTACTGGGAATTCATGCAGCAACCAAAATCAAACAAAATAAACCTGAAAATCATGACTAGTCCAGCATATCCTATTACAAAAGAAAAACAGCCGGTTTGGCGATTTATACTAAATGAATTAAAGCCGCGTGGTAAATGGCTTACTCCCTTTAATATTATTTCAATTCCAATTATTCTTACAGGTTTAGTGTTAATGGTAATCCGGTTCACACATGGTTTGGGAGCCGTTTCCAATGTTACCCAGGAAGTTCCGTGGGGCTTGTGGAAAGGATTTAACGTGGTTACCGGGGTGGCTTTTGCCGGTGGCGCCTATGTGTTAACTTTTATTGTATATATTCTGAAAGTTGACAAGTTTCACTCCATTGTAAGAGTTACCGTTTTGAATGGATTCCTTGCCTATTTATTTTACACCGGTGCGCTGGTACTCGATTTGGGGAAACCCTGGAATATTTTTAATCCGGTTTTCGGAAATAATTACGGTGTGAGTTCGGTATTGTTTCTGGTGGCCTGGCATTTTATTCTCTATATTTTAGGCCTGCTTATCGAATTTTCGCCTGCTGTTGCCGAATGGCTTGGCTCGAAACGGGCACATAAGATTTTGTCTGGAATGACTCTTGGTGCAGTAATTTTCGGGGTAACTCTTTCCGTATTGCACCAATCGGGACTGGGAGCACTTTTTCTGATGGCTAAAGGAAAAATTCACCCGCTGTGGTATTCCGAATTTATTCCGCTGCTATTTCTTGTTTCCAGTGTGTTTGCCGGCCTTTCCATGATTATTTTTGAAGGCGCCATCAGCCAAAGGGTATTTTTTAAACAAATTAGCCAGAAGAACCGCGAAGCAAGAAAAGATATGCTTCAGATTTTGTCGCGCATTTGTGCATTTACCATGTTTATTTACTTTTTTCTGCAACTGCTGGTTCTAATCCACGGACAACACTGGAGTTACATAAATTCACCCATGGGCTACTGGTATCTGCTGGAAATGATAGGTTTTGTATTGGTGCCGATGTTGCTTTTTGTTCGCAGTTTCCAGAAACCGAGCATCCTATTAACCCGGGTTGCAGCCATAATGGCTATTGTTGGCATAATTCTGAACCGCCTCAATGTTTCAATTATTGCTTTCCGCTGGGATGCTGCGGTGCGGTATGTCCCATCGTGGATGGAAATCGTAATCAGTATTTCCATTATTCTCATTCAAATCTGGATTTTCAGATGGATAATTAACCGGATGCCGGTTTTCAATGAATCGCATTCTTGGGCAAAAGAAAATAGACATTAAATCTGTTACAGGTAAAATCAAATGCAATAAAAACAAAAAATTATGGAAGAATTTAGTTACACCAACATTTTCGAAACAAAAGGAATTGAATACCTTACGATAATAGCATTTTTTGCTATTCTGGTACCTTTTTGGTTTTTAATAAACCGAAAACCTAAAAAAGCTGTTCTGATTTCGAACGTGAACAGGTTTATTACAGCAAGTGCTTTAAGAATTCCGCAGGGAATATTTTTTAGCAAGTACCACACCTGGGCTCACATGGAAAAAAGTGGCCTGGCAAAAGTTGGTTTGGATGATTTGCTTGTTCACATTACCGGGGATGTAAAACTGACCCAGTTCAAAAAACCGGGCGAACAAATTGAGAAAGGCGAATTGCTGGCACGTATTAAATACAATGGTAACAGCCTCAAAATACTTTCTCCTGTTTCGGGAAAAATTGAGGAAACCAATTCAGTTCTTGAAAAAAATCCGGAACTGATTAAAGAAGATCCCTATCAGCTTGGATGGATTTATTCCATTGGCCCAACAAATTGGAAAGCCGATACCAATTCATATTTCCTTGCTGAAGATGCCACAAGGTGGGCTGTTCAGGAGTTGGAAAGGTTTAAGAATTTTCTGGCTGTTTCTGCTTCAAGGTTTATGCCCGAACCAGTAGGTTTGGTTTTGCAGGATGGTGGTGAAATAGTGGAAAATCCATTGACCAATTTTCCTCAGGAAGTATGGGATGATTTTCAGAACAATTTTTTGTCATGATATTTTGAAAGATAGTTAAGCCTGATGAGGCTTACCTGTTTAAAGACCAGTTTAGAGGCGGTGTGTTTTGCATCGCCTTTTCCATTTTTTGAAATTAGTTTTACTTTGCTTTTTATATAATCTGATAATAATTTCAAATAGCGAATTGAAAACTACTCTTAATATACTTTTTTTTTGTAAATTTATGGAGAAACCTTGATTTAAGTTAAAGGGGATTTGTATAGAGTGGCAATTTATTGCAATAGATACTAATGGATGAATTAACGAAAATCAAAAGAGATTTGGATTAATAAAAAAAGATCATTCATTTTCTTCAGGTTATCGTGGTTTAGATTTAGCGTTGAATTTTTTAAATAAGGTCATAATAAATTTTATTAATTAAGCAATTTAAATAACCATTATGGAAAACCAGGGTTTTATAATTTTTTTTCTCGTCCTGGCAATGGTACTGTTAGGATTGGTATTAAAAAGCAAGAATGCTAAACAATTTAAATTCAAAGTTATTTTATACGTTCTGGTTTATGGTATACTAATAGGCACAGGAGGTTTTTTAGGAAATAAGAGTGTTTTTTCGGTTTCCAATTCCATTATATTTTATATTCTTTTTGCCTGGTTTTTGGTCCTCGGCATCTTTCACGTAGTTTTGTTTAACAAAATTTTACCCTGGAGTATAGATAAAAAATTTTGGAAAGAGCTGTCATTGACTTTTGCAATCGGATTTTTGGGAGCTGCAACACTTTTAATTGTATTTCATTTTTTCAATTATTCGGCATATGCAAAAACCTTTCTGTCATCGGTTTTAATTTTTTTTGTGCCCTATATGTTTTTCTCAACCTTCCTTTTTTATTTGGATATACCTGTTAAAGTATTACGTAAGTGGCATTACCCTGTTGATTCGCATATTGATGACCCAACAGATCGGGAAATGGATTCTCCTTTTGTTATAGGATTTGAATTCAAAAAAAAAGCTGATGATGAAAATATGACTTCATTTAGGGCAAAAGCCCCTAAAGAGATGATTTTTGGAAAATTGTTCTACTATTTTATTAATGATTACAATGACAGAAATCCGGGTGAGAAGATTGATTATATGGAAGATAATAACAAACCTGTAAGTTGGATTTTTTACCATAAACCCAAATGGTATAGCAGGTTCCGTTATATTGATCCCAAAGAAACAAATTCTTTTAATTTCATTAGAGAAAACAGTGTGATTGTTTGTAAACGAGTAATTGAAAAATAATATGGAAAGTAAAAAATTAAATCTCCCGATAAATTGGATTGATGGGATGAAGGTAAAAAAGGATCATTTTATTTCCACCGATAATAGTATTACAATGCAGGCAAGAAATATTTATAGCACTTTCTTAAATCCATATAATTATGGAATTCTTTTACAATCCGGGTGGAATAGTAATCATGTCAAAATTCACACAGGACTTGACAATCAAGACTATATCCATGTTAAGGTAATGAATTGCCTTGCAATTACCCGGGATGGCTCAAGAATTGAAATCAATGAAACAAATTATTCCGAAAATGAATTTTCGGCACCCATGACACAGGTAAAAGTAAATCAGGAGAATTCAATAAATCGGGAATATTTTATTTGCCTGGCAGTAAACTTATTTGAAAGGGTGCCTTATGGAATTCCGGAACCTGATGAAACGCCACCCAGGTTGCCGTATGTTTTACCTGGATATCATTTGTCGTTACACCCTCCCGACGAAAAAAAATCAATTTTAACGGGTAATTCGTTAATTATAGGCAAACTAAAATTTATTGACAATAAACCGGAGATTGATGAAAATTATATTCCGGCCTGCCAGTCAATTTACAGTCATCCTAAATTGGTCGAATATCACACACAATTGATAAAAATTTTAGGGCAGATTGAAATTGATATTGTTGATATACTGCATAATATAAAAAATAAGAAGCAGGGAACAAGAATAGCCGAAACAGTTGCTGAAATTTCAAATGCGGTACTTGGTTTTATAGGCGTTCATATGGTAGAATTCCGGAAAATAACAAAATACAAACCTCCTATATTCATTTTCGAACAAATGGCAGCGCTTGCAAGAACCATAAATAATGCAATTAATATACACCTTTCTGCTGATAAAGAAGAATTCTATAATTACATTCAGGACTGGAGTAACCTTAAACAGGGAGAATTTGAAAGATTATTGCTGAATACTGTTGATTTTAATTATGACCACGACGACATTAATAATTCAATAAACGAACTTGCTCCTTTTGTAAATACCATTTCAAAAGTGTTTAACATATTAAGCAATCTCGATTTTATTGGTAAGAAAAAAGATCGTCAGATTTTTGTAAAAGAACAAAAAGAAAAACCCGGGAATAGTTTTTTAGTTGATTAAAGGAAATGAAATATAATTCTAAAATTGAGAAAAATGGATGCATTAAATAAAAAGGAAAGAAGAGAAGCTTTTATAAAAGTGTTTTTATTGTTTGTGCTTACTGTAATCCTTGTTGCAATAATAATGTTTTTTGCTTTTCGAATGCCAGCACAAGTCCAGACATTCAACAGTGAGGAATATGAAAAATTAATTACTCTCAATGAGATAAGCAGGAAAAATGATAAAGATTTTTTATTTCTAACTGACTCTGCGCGTGCTTTATACATACAGTATTCAAAAGAAAATATCGAAGTGAACAGGGGTAGGATTAGCAACAGATTTTCAGGTGTTTTAAACAATATGGAAGATATTATTCTTCGGGTTGAGCAAGATACGTTAAGAAGCGATTTATATGGTCACTTGATTGATGCATACAGTAACCTTTTTGTAAAAAACGACAATATTAATGAGTTAAAATTAGAATTGAAGAAGGCTTCAGAAACAACCGGAGGTGCCGAAATTGTAAAAGAATTGTCCAGCGAGGAACAGATGATTGAATTGATAAAAGCTGCACTTGAAAAACATAACGGCAATAAAAAAAATGCAGCCAAAGAAATTGGCATGACCGAAAGAAGATTAATCAGGGTTATGAAAGATCTGGGAATGTAATTTCATTCGGTTTATTTTTAAAAATGAAAACGATTTTTACCATTTAATTTCAATTTTTCCATTGATGGATGCAACCTATAATATAAAAGAGATCATTCAAAATATATATTTCGACATGAAGGTTGAGACAGTGATTGGAGACTTGATGGAAAATGGTCTGAAGGTGGATGATTTTGTTGTTGTTGCCAATGGAAGCTTTAAACGCCGGTATTCCCGCGATATTGCCTGTACAAATAAAGTTAAACTTAACAACGGTCAGGAAATTAGCGAGATTCACGTCAACCGCGATGCTATTTACGATTTACTGCCTGAAGGACTATTTCATCAAAGTACAGAATTAAATGTAAATGAGTCCGGTAATATTTCAAGAGAATCGAAAAGGTTAAAAGCCGAAGAAAAAGACGCCCGTATCTTTTTCCTTCCTTTTGAAAACGAAATTTACTTTCAAAGAATTAATCTTGAACTGGAAGAACGAAAAATTTTAAACCAGTTTAATGAAGTTCTTTTAGACGATGTTGCTTCTGGATTTTGGAATTTTGATAAGTCGATTGAAAGGAAATTCCTTTTAAGAATGATTAAATTTTTACACTTTTCGTACAAAATTGCTGGAAATATAAAACTGACTGAAGAATGCCTCGGAAAGATTCTCGATGAAGATGTCAAAATAACTATTACCGCAAATCATTCAGATGAACAAGTAAATTATAAGAATGATATATTATTATCTGGTTGTTTACTGGGGGCGTCTGAATTAGGAGTTGATTTTGTATGCGGCGATGTTTTTAAGAATACAGGCAGAATTATGGTTTTTGCCATTGGACCGCTGAGAAATTCAGTTGTGAATGACTATTTGGAAAACGGAGCAATCTCAAAATTTTTGGCATGCTTCTTTGATTTTTTTGTGCCGGTTGAAATTGATGTGAACACCAAAATTCTAGTTTCTCCGGAAAAACAGAATTTTTTGCTGGAAGAATCAGAAGAGGGTGCATCTCTTGGTTTTAAAACATTCATTTAAATAGATTTTTTGTATTAATGATTAGTGACTATTATAAATTGCCTTTGAGGCCTGATAAATTAATGAACAAGCAGGAACAGTCCAAATGCTCCCTGACTGATTCAGTGGCTGGTTTGATCCATTTGATCGCGGTTACTTCTTATGGAGAGTGCAAACACGACATTTCGTTTGGTTGTGAGATTTGGGAACACGATTTTGAAAACATTGCCAATTCTCAGATTTTTAGAGAAAAATTACGAAGCTCCATCCAGAATACCATCGAAAAACATGAACCACGGTTAACGAATGTGAAAGTGGGCATTCAGATTGACCAGATTGATTACCGGATGGATCGGCACAGGATAAAAAGCAGGATCAGACTTAAAGTTGATGCCATCCTTGTTATGACTAACGAATCTTTTACGTTTACCGATCAGTTCTTTATCGGTCCTTTATCATACTATTAATTAAATTCTATGCAGGAAAGTAAAGAGAAAATAAGGAGCCGGATGATTAAGAATGCTTCAAGAATTTGGGGTTTTCAGGATATACAAGCAGAAAGTTCGTTCGATCCGCTGGTGGGAATGATTGTAGGAGCACTCTCCAGTGAACTGGCAAAAATATCAAATGAAATAAGTACCACTGAAGCCAGGTTACTTGAAAAGCTGGTAGAATTACTTTCTCCTGAACCTGTAACAGGACCATTTCCCGCTCATGGAATTATTCGAACAAAACCTGTAGAACATGTTTTTACAATCGACCCTTTAAACCAGTTTTTTTTTAATAAAAGAAATATTATTTCAGGAGAGAATACTACTGTAGAAATACCTGTTTTTTTCACACCCACCGGAAAATATAAACTTTTTAACGGTCAGCTAAAATATCTGATTAATAGGGCAAAAATTTTTCAGTTTAAAGAAGATCTGTACAAGGAGGTGATTGTCGAAGGCAGTTCGGATAAATCATTTAAAACCTCCGAAATCTGGCTTGGGTTGGAAATGGATGATCAGGTCGGGTCGATAGAAGGGTTGTCTGTTTATTTCGATTTGCGCAGTGAATTACATGAAAAAAGTTTTTACGAATCACTCTCTAAGGGAAAGTGGATCGTCAACGGGCATCCGGTTAAATTTATACAAGGAGCAGGAGATAAAGGTAATTTGGATCGAGATGCACTTGATGCGCTAATGAAAAAAGAACTGGATGTTACGGCTAAATTATGCAGCCATATTAACCGGTTTTACAAAAAGAATTTTTTTACCATTTGTTCGGACGGTGGATATTTCCCCAATAAACCGGATTCTGAAGAAAAATACCCCCAGTTATTAAATGAGGTATTTATGCGGAAGGACCTTGAAAAAATAGAGGGTAATATTATCTGGATTAAAGTTGAGTTTCCACAAGTATTACCAACTGAGGTTCTCGATAACCTTTTTTGTTCCATAAATTGTTACCCGGTTTTTAATCGGCACCTGAATGAATTTACGCAATCGGCAAGGGAATTTATAAACATTTTACCGCTGATAACTGACGAGATTTACCTGGACATGGAAAGAGTAACCGGCAGTAGCGGAAGATCTTACGGGCAAAAATCACTTTTCACAATTAAAGAGGCAGAAAACGGAACTTATATTGTGAGGCGGGGTGGTGCTGGACGGTTCGACTCACGTAATGCTGCTGAAATTGTTAACTATTTGCTGGAGTTGCTGCGAGATGAAAGTGCAGCCTTTGCTATTTTGGGAGTCGACATGATTTCTTCAAACCTGAAAGAACTGGAACAGACCATTGCACGGTTGGATAACCGGTTAAAAGAGAGCAATATCGTTAAGGAAGACATTTCATACCTTTTGTTGAAGCCGCACACGGACGATGAAACTCTTTTTGTTAAGTTCTGGACTACTAACGGAAAGTTTGCCAACAATATAAAAAGCGGTGAAAACCTGTTGATTTACAATGGCAGCGACTTGTGGCCCGAATCTGTAACTCTTGTTACGCCATCTATGGGCGGACGTGAATCAATGGATTCAGAGCAGCGATTAAATGCTTATCGGACAGCTTTGCTTTCTCATGGTAGAGTTGTTACGAAAGAAGATATAAAAGCCCTTTGTTTTGAACACTTTGGAAATCTCCTGGAGGAGGTGGAAATTAAAAAAGGCCTGCAAACCGGACAATCCACCGACAGTGGTTTTATCCAAACCCTGGATATTTACCTCACCCTTTCAAAAGAATCAGGTGGAACTGAAAAGAAAGAGTTGGAATATTTAAAAAAAGATTTATTGATAAAGCTGGAAGAGCAATCGACGAATGTGTTGCCGTTTAGGTGTTTTTTCACTCAAAAAACGATGTAAAAAATAGGATTTCTATTATCGCTTTTATGGATTGTCCGGGTGTACGACAAATTCCATATTTCTATTCGCTTTCGGAAAAACGGATTTTTTACACCGTGGCTTCAGCCCGGTGAACAGAGATATCAAAAACAAAAGGGCTTTAGCCATTAAGAGATTTAAATGCTAAAGCCGGAAAAGACTCCGAAAAGGTTAATCACCGGGCTAAAGCGCCGGTGTAAAAAATGATTGTTTGTTTTGTGATTTAAAACGTGGAATTTGTCTTACACCCGATTGTCCCCATTGGTACCAACAATTAATTTATGGAACTATGAGGTAAAATTATTTTTATCTTTATTAACATAAGTAGTTGATTTTAAGAAAAATAATTTGTAATTTGTATAGGATTTCAAAAAATTACGTCACACAATAAAAAGTGAACCAATGAAGAAATTTCAGCTAACTATCATTATGTATTTACTGGCTTTGGGTTTAGCAGGGTGTTCTTCGCAAAAAGGGGTGCAGAAAAGCGCTGTTACGGCTCCTGAAAATTCGGCCTTTATAAGTGAAAATACTGAAACCGTTGAGAAGGATAAGCCCGAACCTGAAAATATGGCTGTGAAACCCGTGATACACGTTGTAAAAAAAGGCGAAAGTTTATGGGTAATAGCAAAACAGTATGGTGTTACAGTTAAAGCCATTGCCGAAGCGAATAACATAACTAATTCCAATATGATCAAAATTAATCAGAAACTGATTATTCCGGAAAAGAAATGATGTTAGAATTGTACATATTTCTCTTAATCAAATGGATTTATTAACTTTTAATAAAAAACAACATGGCTGAAAATATATTCTCTGATTACAGGAAGGAAGGAAAAATTAAACTTAGCGGATTTACAAAACCATTTAGAAGGGTGGGACATTCAACATCAAATTATTTTAAAGCAAGTTCAAAAAAAGACCTAACACTTGGAGCTGTTTCAGGTGCATCAAATGCTTGGTCTACAGCAGATATTGGATTAGCTATTGCTGGATTTACTGGATTTGCTGCTGCAGGGAGTGCAGCAATTGCTTTGCCAGCAACAAGCGTTGCTGTTGGCTTAGTCGGAATAGCCATGCTTGCTAAGAGCACTTATTCAAATCGGGATGCGGCACACGAAAAATTACGGCCATTTGTTTGGAGTCTTATAGACGATGTTAGACCAGAAAGAAGTATTTATACAGATAGGGAAGCCCAGGAACAGGCATCAAACGCCGCAATCTATCTTTTAAAAGAGGCAGATTCTCAATATCAGATAATGGCTGGCAAATACGAAAATGCCAGACAAAACATAGTGAAATTTTTTGATAACTTTTATAATGAAATTAAACCTCTACTTGCTGGATCAGGAATTTGGCAGGGCGATGCTATTGAGCAATTTTATGAAAGAACTATTCCAAGTCAGAGGATAACTTTTGAACCGAAAATTATTGAAGCTCATATAGCTTTCAATAATATAAAAGTTCATTCAGAAATAATGTGGAAAACTGCCACAAGTCAAGGTGGGCCTGTATTTGAATACATGCGTAGACTGGTTCATTTAGGTAATTACTTACAAGTCGCAAATATCTTATCTGTATCGACATTTGCAAAATTAAGTAATAGTTCACAACCAGATCCAGGTGACATATTATTAAAGTACTGTCAAGATATAACACAGGGTAATAGAAATTATCTTCAAGCGTGGTCCAGTATCATTAAAGAAAAGGATGATAATTATCAAAAATGGGAGCGTTTTATTATGAAGTACGGTATAGATAGAAAAAAATAGGTGTGATTATTTATTAATTTATATGGGGTATCTTATCATCTCCTGTAGTTTTTCTGATGAAATTGACAACCAGTTACTTATGAAAATTTTATTATTATTTTTAATTTATTGATATTTAATACATTATACATATCACGGGTAAAGATTGGATACCCCATTTAATTTATTTTTATTCCATTTGGCAAACCTTTTTGCTGACAGGTTGCTACTCAGTAAAGGCTGTTTCTTCTTCAGGTTAGCTCTCATATGTTACGAATAATTTTTATCAATTCCACCAACTATTTTTGGCCTCCTCAGCATAAAAAAAAATAAAAAATAAGTTGACAACGTTTTTCAGATCTAATGGAATAAGAATAAAGTTATTGAAATTAATGTGTAAATTTCCTTATCCTCCAATCAGCACATTCACGCACCCCAACACAATACTTCCCCCGTGTGCAGTAGTGTCACCCATTCGGGCTGCAGGTTTTCCACCAATCATTACGGTGGCGGAGCCTTTTACAATAGAGTCGGGCGGACCCACGCAGGTAGCCATATCGCCCACAACTGCCGCGGGCAGGTTTCCTATCAAAACATTTGGCACTCCCGGCCCCAAAATTGGCCCTCCTACGTGCGGAATTGGTGGTGTTCCAGGTGTTTGCATCGGGCAGGTGTGCATATCGGTAATTCTTGCAGCAGGTGGCATAATTTTTAAGTTTTAGTTTATCATTACCATTGTTCCCTTAACAGTAGTTTGCCCTGAAGCTGAGAGTTCCGCCGAAGCATTTCCCTTAGCTGTGAAGCTTACATTTGCGCTCTGGCTGATATTCAATCCGGTAACTTTTACATCCGATTTGGACGAAATATCCACCCCGGAGGTCGCATCGATCGTTATTTTAGATTTGGATGTGATTTTAATATCCTTCGGACTTTCCAACATAATGCCTGCAGGCTTTAATTCTACCATGTTTTGATTCTGATCAGAAAGAAGTATGGACTTTTCATCGTCGCTGATCACCACTTTGTTACCGCCCGGAGTGTCGATGGTGGTAATCTTTTTCTCATCGTCAAATTCAAGCCTCAGATTGCTTTTGGTTACAATTCCCTTAAAACTGTTTTTATTGTTTGGCCAGGCACTGTGCGGCTTGTTTTTGCCGTGATACAGACTACCAATAATGTATGGCTTTTCAGCATCTCCTCCTTCAAAACCAACCAAAACTTCATCTTCGACTTCAGGGATAAAATAAAATCCTCTTTCGTTTGCTGAATATGGATTTACTATCCTTAGCCAGGGGCTCATCTGGTTATTTTCCTGCCAGAAAAAGTTTACCCGCACCCGCCCCATTTTTTCAGGATCTTTGTTGTCTTTTACAATGGCGCTTTGCGAGTCGCTGTAAGGTATCGCTTCCGGATTTGCATAAGCCGGCACTTTAGCTTCTGCCGGCACAGCCATTAAACGATTTTCATAATTCAATAAATTATCGCATTGATGTTCAATGGAAGTGATAAGATATTCGCCATAATCAACCTTTCCATGACTCTCCTTTTTTAGTGCTTTCACTTTAATTTTTCCACCTAACATCAGGTTCAGGTTTTCGCTCGTTGCCTCAATCCCTGTCATACCCAGTGCAATTGCAGAGGCCTCAACCTCAACCGCTTGTTTTTGGGCTTTACCATAACTTGCCGGATTTACATTTAAATGAGGGTAATTTTGCACAACATCGTGATTAAACCTTTTACCCGATTGGTCGAATGCAAATTTTCCCACCTCATTTAGCTGGCTTTTTCCAGTCGATTGCCCGGTTGCTGTTTCCAAACGCTTCGCATTCACATAATCATAAGACACATATTTAAATCCGGAAGCTCTTATGTTTAACGAAAAATCGAGTGTATTGAGGTCTTCACCCAATATCAGTTCTTCGGAATTGGATTGGCCAGTTCCAAACACCAGTTCTTTTCCGTTGTAGTACATCCATTCTCCATATCGGGCGGCCAGCCGTTGAAGAAAATCAAAGCTGCTTTCCATGTATTGTACACAATATGGAATTTGTTCGGAATAAGAAGGGTTGACTTTGACATTCAGAATATCGCGGGGGTATGGTTTTAAAACCTCGTCGATAATCTGTTTCAACGTTTTATTTTCGAATGAACGGCAACCGTGGTGGTCGCATAACAGAAATTCGGGACTGTAACCTTTTAAAACGATGGTATCCTCGTTTGACAAATCCGATTTCGCCGCCTTTACTGAACAGATAATGCCTTTAAAAAACAGACCGGGTAAACTTCCATCTCCCCCGGGTTTTAATGCATCAATCTCAATAACCATGGTTGAACCAATGAATTTTTTGGATTTGTTTATCACAAAATCATCGGGTTCTTCAAAGGTATCCATTCTGCAGGTTACCCGAAACTCCTGAAGGCAGTGCATTTTTTGGTTAATCGATAAATCGAGGAAATCGGGGACTTTCTGGCCCGCTATTTCCATTCGAACAGATGATGCAAGTGCCATTTGAATTAATTGATAATGTTAACTGCTTCGTTGTTGGTGTTGAATACTTGCTTTCTTCAAAAGTTTACCGCAAATTTCCCTCTGCTTTTAAACGTTGTATTTTGTCCATGTATTCGTATGAGTTACACCCGAAATTGTAACCTCCCTTGCAGAAATGGTAATATCTTCAACCATTTCTCCATCTCTCACAAAGGATTCATGATATGATATGCAACGGGCATCTTTAAATTCCAGCGTTTTAAACACTTTTTCGTTCTCTTCGCCGGAGAAGGTAATTTTTCCGCTTTTGTCAGCCTTCGCAGAAACCATCCAATGCATAATTTCCTGGTCATCAATACTGTTAAATGACAAAGTTATTACTCCTCCCTTTACTTCAGTTTTAGGTAACCCCCGTTGGTCAATGTCTTGAGTGAAACTGTAACTGCACGACAACAAGGGAATTCCCTCGTTTCCAGATTCATGTCCGTTGATATATAAACGTGCTGTTAGAACCATTTTACTTTTTTAAATCCGAATGTAAAATCAATGTACGCCGGTTGCTTTTGTGGCAACACAAAATTTTCTGTTAACAGAAGTCGATTCTTTTATCTGTTAAAAAAATCGTTTTCCGGTCAGCTATCTTTGTGCGGTTTGGTCCAGCGAAATACCGTCAATGGTAACTTTCTGACCAACAATAGAAAGAGATATCTGAGATCCGTATTCTGATACTGATTCATTGTACGATTCCAGGCAAACCTGCTCCAAAGAAATTTCCCTGGGTTTGGCCGCTGCATCTTGATCGCTGATTTCAAATGTTGCATTTTTCTTAATCTTGTGAGAAACCAGCCATTCAATCAATGCTTTTACCGATTCTTTATCGGGTTCTGCAACCGAAAAAGAAAAAGGGGTGACCGAAACCGGGCCGAATGTGATTTTTTTATCATTACTTGCATTGGATACATTGGCGTTTGAATTATAGCCAAAACTTAATCCACCTTGCAATTCCAGTGGTTTTGATATACCATCAATTTTGCATTTAATAACTGTTGCCATAATGAAATTGTTTTAAAGTTTAATACATTCTGAATACTACATAATTTTTTAATTCTGTTCGTAAGACGAATCCCATGCATTACCGTCATCGCCTTTTTGTCCATCCATTTTAATCATAAAATTTTTGGCCGGGAAATAAGGTTTCATATTGATATCGAGGAAAACACGGTCTTTCTGGTTTGGATCCTGTTCAAACCGGGTAATGGTAAAATCTTCAATGAGCTTTCCGGGACCTGCAATGCTGTTTAAAAATTTTCCAATCTGACTTTTCAATTCGCGTTGTGTTTCATAATCGAAATTTTCAAAAGCTCGGCGGTTCAGGAAATCCATCAAAACTTTGGTTACATAATCGAAAACCCTGACTACAGAGTAGGTTTGTAAGCCAAGATTATCGCCGTTAAAAAGGGTTTTGGCTGAAAATGCCATTACCTTACCATATTCGTTTACCATGGGTACGAGCCCCATTTTTTCGAGATTGGCAATCTCACTTTTTTTGAGGTCAAATTTTACACCATCCACTTCGTTAAGACCTCCGTGTTTTTTACCTGCTGCAACCTGCGACATGAGAGTATTGTAAATGGTACCTGCCAAAGCGCTTGAAGGCGGCACATAAAGTTCTTCCTCTTCGCCTACTTCGCTAAATTTATCGCGGCCTACCAGCCAGTTACAGGCCATCATTACATTCGAACGGTACTTGTCACCTCCTGTAAGATTGGCCATTTCAAACATGTCCATAACATCATCAGGGTTTTCAAGATTTTCGAAATCGGTAACCAGCATTACTTTGTTTTCATGAGCAATTTTGGCCCATTTTTCAACAACTTTGTTCGATCCAAGATATCCGGGAACAATCAGTAGGCCATAGTTGTCCCTCAAATCAAGCCTGTCGTAATTGGCGACCAACTCTTCCCTAACGGCATCTATAAAACGGGTGTCGTCCAAATCTTTCAACTGTTCCGGATCAGCATTCATTATTGATAGATTCTTCAACTTGGCGCTTTCGGTATTTTTAAAAAATAAAGCCACCGAACGGTAAGAGCGTTCAAGTTCCCGGGTTTCTTCAATGGCTTTGGCCATGTTGTTTTTAAATGTTTCTTCGGCAACCTGGATACTTTTTTCACTTTGTTCAACCATTTCAGAAACACTGTCGGTTGAGGATAACACTGCAGCCCAAAGCTGCAATGTCTTTTTCAGATTTTCACGATCGGCTTGATAGGCCGATTCAGTAAGGAAAATTCGTTTTCGTGCCTTACGCTCGGGGTTCATGTTTTCTACTCCGGCGAATGTCGTTTCCAGAAGATCGAATCCCCCGACATTAGCAAGCCGGTCTATTCCGGTTTTCAACTGTTCGGCAGGCTTTTCAACTAATTTTACATTTTCAATCACTTTTTCCTTGTATTGTGATATATCTTGTGCTTTTTCTTGCTGAGCCATAACTTTTTCTTTTTATCTGGTTCGAAATTTTAAAATATCAGGATTGAACTTCTTCCAGTTCTTTAATTAAAGCAAACATCACGCCGAGGAGATCGGCTTTGGTCTCGGGATTCTCCAGCGCTTTCCTCAAAAGCCGGTTTCCTTTTAGTTGTTTGATAATTTTTTGGTACTGTTCTTTTTCAATACTAAGGCTTTTTAAAAAATCACTTTGTGCAGTAATTCCTTTAATGCCAAAATCAGAAAGACCTTTAAAACAGAGTGTTTCCTCTTTTTTAGCTCCTTCACTGTCTTCAAACTCAACGGGTACTTTGGGCTTGTAATGTTCAAAAACATCGTCGATGGTTTGTAGGCCCTCTGTAATTTTGGGCTTAACAGGAGAATCACCGGTTAGTTTCTCGCAAAGTAATGTCCTGTTTTGCGGGATATCGATGAATGCTTCACTGGCATCGCCTTGAACTTCTGTGCCACCTATTCCATATTCAAGCATAATTATTAATTTTAATTGTTAATGACAGATTTACTATTATTATGTTTGTTGTTTTTGTACGGATATTTCCCAAATCAGTTCTTTATTTTTGTCAATCTTTAAATGAACAACAGAACCTTTCCCGATTTCACCTGCAATTATTTTTTTTGATAACGGCCTTCTCAGTTCAGTTCTAATTACACCAATCAATGGACGTGCACCATATTTAGGTGTGAATCCGGATTTTGCAAGAATCTCTTTTGCTTCTTGTTCTATTTGAAGTTTTATTCCCAGATTTTCTAATGATTTGTAAAGATTTTTCAGATGAATGTCAAAAATCTTGACTACATTTTCTTCGCTAATCGGTGCAAATGGAATGATTTCGGTTAACCTCCCCAGAAATTCGGGTCGGAAATGGTTTTCCATTAACTCGGCCAGTTTATTGGAAGGTGGAATCTCTCCTTTACCAAAACTATCCACAATATAAGCACTACCGATATTTGAAGTAAAAAGAATTACTGCATTTGAAAAATCGCCCTCCTTTCCAAGTCTGTCGTGTAATTTTCCTTCATCGAGTATTTGCAGAAAAATGTCAAATACTGAGGAGTGGGCTTTCTCAATTTCATCGAATAAAACAATAGAATATGGTTTTTGCCTGATTTTATTTACCAACAGGCCTCCTTCTTCATAACCAACATATCCCGGAGGAGCGCCATACAACAAAGCTGCAGAGTGTTCTTCCTTAAATTCTGACATATCGAAACGGATTAGAGATGATTCATCATCAAAAAGGAATTCTGCCAGAGTTTTTGCCAATTCAGTTTTACCTGTTCCGGTAGGTCCAAGAAAAAAGAATGAACCTATTGGTTGTCCGGGTTTGCTTAATCCCGAACGTGACTCCCGAATTGCTTCAGCAATGCTTTTTATACCATGATCCTGGCCAACCACCCTTTTTTTCAGGTACGATTCAATATTTAGTAATCGTTCCTTTTCCTGGGTTTGAATTTTTCCCATCGGCACACCGGTTTTATTTGCCACTACTGCAGCAATATCCGATTTGTCAATAAATTCGTTTTTTTCGTTTGATAATTTTTCAAGTGACAATAATGTATTTCTTAATATCTCTTTTAACTCCTGAATATTTTCAACTTTGGCCACATCCTTCTGATCAGTGAGTTTGATTAAAACAACGGGGCTAATTCGCTCCTTAATCTGCTTGTCAAACCATAGCAACTCAACTCTCAATTCTTCTTCTGAAAGTTGTTGTTCGTTTTTTTCCAGGGTTTCCAACTCCAATTTCAATGTGTTCACTTCAGTAAATGAGGTATCTTGCATCATTCGTAAAACAGACAGCGAACGGTCGATTAAATCAATGGCTGCCTCTGGGAGGCTCTTTTCTTTTAAATAACGTTTTGAAAGTAGTATGGCTTCTTTTTGAACTTCCTGTGGAACTTTTAGATTGTGGTGTTGCTCATAAGCCGGGATGATTTTTCCAAGCATCCTCAGGCAGGAATCTGTATTAGGTTCTTCCAGTTTTATGATTTCAAATTTTCTGCTGAAGGCTTCGTCACCTTCAATGAACCGGGTGTAATTATCAATTGATGTTGTGCCGATTACGGTCAGTGTTCCTTTGTCAAGTTCAGGTTTTAAAAGGTTGGCAGCACCGGAAGCTCCTGACTGGCTGTCGAGTAATGTATGAATTTCATCGATAAATAAAATTGCTTTTTCAAATTGCTTAATTTCTTTAATAATATTTTTCATACGATCCTCTATTTCGCCTTTATAAGAGGCTCCGGCAATCAGTGATCCAAAGTCGATCTCAAATATTTTTGTGCCTGTTAAATTTTCGGGGACTTTATTCCAGATAATATTTTGGGTAAATCCGTTGACAAGAGATGTTTTTCCTACGCCGTTTTCACCAATAACAATGACATTGGGTTTCGACCGGCGACCCAGAATTTCAGCCATCATCCTGATTTCCTTATCCCTCCCTATTACCGGATCCATCTTCCCTTGTTGCGCCAGAGTGTTTAGTTCGCTGCAATATTTTAATAGAGCATTTTGATTTTTTTCGGAAGGTCCCGGTTTTTCGGAGCTGGTTTCTTTCCCTACAACATTTTCAAGGTCGCTTTTTTCAACAATTTTATCCAGAATTTCATTGTACCCTAGGTTTAGGGTTTTTAACTGTTCATACGTAAAACCTACACCGGGAATTGTTAATGCAACTAAAACGCAAATGGGTGTAATTTTATCTTCCGAAATTTTCAACCGGACATTGTCGGCTTCGGATAATACCGCTATTACATGAATGTCAGCTACCGGCTGGTCGGTTATCCTTGTAGATTTAGGATAACTCTCAATTCTTACGTCGGCCCATTCTTCAATATAATAGAAGTCAACGCCAATTTCCTCAAGAAAATGGATCAACCCGACATCTTTATGCAATAAGGCTTTTAAAAGATGGGCGGGAGAGAATTCTGCATTCATGAATTCTTTTGCAATAGATTGTGAAATACCTATTGCCTGTTTCATTTTATCGGATAATATAAAATCCATTCGGTCAGATATATTTTTTTTCCTGAAAAAGCTTAAATAAAGAATTAAATCATATTACGGATAAGTTATTAATCATTCTGATTTAAATACTTTCAAATCATAATGAAAGAACGTTTTGTTAGGCTTATAACACAAATCATAACTAGCTAAGATTCAAATTATTCATCCACAAATTTTGCCAAGCTTAATCAATACCTATACAAGTTACGGTATTTTTATGGTTTCTGCTACTTCTTTAATAAAAAATTGCAGAAAAAGATTTGAATTGAAATAGAGGATAGAATTATGATAATAAATTGGCAGTTTGGTTATTTAGTTGCTGATAATCAATTAAATTATTATGAGGGTTATTTTCTGGCCTGAACAATTTTGATTGATAAAAATGGAGATTCTCTTAATCCTGAATTGAATTGAACCATAATAAATCAAAAATATTTTTCTTTTGTGTAAGTGGCTCAACAGGTTGGGTCGTTTTTTAATGAACTGACAAACAATAAAGTATACGTGTTTTTTTATTGTTTTTAGATTACTGGTATGGCTTTTGTTTTATTCAGGTTGAAGAAAGGTTCTTATTAAAACTTAAAGTCATGAAAAATTTAATACTCACAACAATCATCGCTCTGCTGACAGCAGGCTGGAGCATTGCCGGGGCACAGAATTATCCGGATGAATATCTGGGTTTGCCAGGTGATAACTTAAATCTCTATGCAGTAATGAAACTTTTCCAGGAATCTGAAACTCTTGAGGATTTTGAGAAAAGTCTGAATGATGAAAATGCTATGGCGAATAACCTCGACCTGAATGGCGACAACATGGTCGATTACATCATGGTTTATGACTATGTTGACGGGAACGTTCACAACATTGTTTTGCGGGTTGCCATCAATCAGCAAGAAACACAGGACGTTGCTGTTTTTACAGTTCAGCAGTTTAAAAATGGTTCCGTTCAGGTTCAATTGATTGGCGATGAATTGCTTTACGGTAAAAATTACATTGTTGAACCCTATTATGCCGAAAATGGAGCAACTCCAAATCCGGGCTATACGGTCAATACACGCAAAGCCCAAAATGTCACCGTTATTCATACAAACACTTATCAGGTGGCAGAATGGCCCATTGTAAGGTTTATTTACCTTCCCACTTATGTAGCCTGGCGGTCATCATGGTATTGGGGTTACCGGCCGGTTTACTGGAATCCATGGCGTCCGTTTTACTGGCACACCTACTACGGATACCACTACAACTACCACAATCACTACTACGCATATTACCGTCACTGGAATCATTACCGTTATCCCCGGTATAAAAATCACTACTATACCAACATCAGGACTTACTCTCCGAGGATTACTGTAAATATTAACAAGGGAGTGTATAAAACAACTTATTCCCGTCCCGATTTACGGAAACAAGGAGAAGTACTTTATGCAAGGAACAATTCAGGAAGAAATTCCACTACTTACAGAAGTGCTGAAAACAGCAGAACAAGGTCAGCCAGCACCTCCACTGTGAGGAGTGCACGGACCAACGTTCAGAGCAACACTGCCGGAACACGTTCGACCGTAAGGTCTTCTGCTGCAACACGAAACAGCGCTGAAAGAAAATCAGCTACTGTGAATAGCAGCCGGAATAGCACAAATTCAACCGTAAGGAGTCATTCGGGGACTGTACGCAGTTCCTCTTCCAGCACTCCGCAGCGTTCAGCCGTTTCGAGCCCGGCAAGATCAAGTGCGCCGAAAAAGTCGGCCACCGTTTCAACCGGCAGAAGTACATCAGGACCTTCGGTGAGCAGAAGCACCAGCTCAACGAGAAGTTCTGCGCCTTCGGTTTCGAGGCAGTCGGCACCTAAAACGAAATCGGCTCCGGCTGTGAGTAAGTCCAGAAGTACTTCACGTCAGTCAACACCTTCAGTGAGCAGGAGCAGTTCTTCCGGCAGCAGTCGTTCCGCTGCGCCGAAAAGCAGCAATTCCAGAAGTTCTTCCACAAGAAGTTCAGGGCGCAGGTAAAACTTTGATTGGTTGCTTAACCAAAAAGATCGCTGGTTTTTGATTGCATCTGCATTCCCAATAATCGGAATCAATATTGGGTTATGGGTATTTTTAATATTTTTATCAGCTATTAACTGATGCAAAATGAGCAGTAAGAAAAAAATATTCCTTTATTCCGGTGGAGTATTGGTCGGCTTGGTTATTATACTTTTTCTGATACGATTTATTACAACCAATCAAATCAGGGAGAAAATTCCCGATATTTCCGAATCTCCTTCCCTTAAGGGACCAGTGCGGGAACAAATAATTGAGGTGTATAAAACGGCAAATCGCAATCCATCGTCCGAAAACATTGGAAAACTGGGGATGGTTTACCACTCAAGTGCAAACTATGCAGAAGCAGCACAATGTTACAGGCTGGCTGCCGAAAGAAAAAAAGCAGACTGGAAATGGAATTATTATTTCGGGTACCTGAATATGGAAATGGGAAATTCTGAAGCTGCCATTGAAAATTTCACCTTTGTTGTTGAAAAAAATCCACAAAATTACCATGCCTGGTATTATTTGGGTGAGGAATATAAGAATATCCGGGATAACGAAATTTCGGAAGAATGTTACGAAGTTATCACCCGCCAAAATTCGATTCCTGTTTCAAATTCCTCCACCAGGAACGATCATTTTTCAATTCGCACCTATGCCTTATTCAAACTTGCAAGAATTTATTCTGAAACAGGCAGAACTGATCTTGCAGAAAGAACCTTAAAAAATATTATTGAAAGCGAATATTTATTCAGCCCTGCATACAGGCTCCTCGGAAATATTTACCTGACTAATGGTGATGAAATATTGGGAAAAAAATCAATAACCAGGGCAAATGATTTGGTCGCCTTCACTGCGCCGGTTGATACCCTGGCCGATAAAATTGCATTGTTATCACGGTCGGAATTATATCTTCTAAAAAAAATTGATGAAGCAGAAAGAAGTATTCATTCTGACTGGGCTCTGCAACTAGTGGAAAATGGTTTGAAATACATTCCGGAAAATCGTGATTTGATTTCAAAAGCCTTAAAAATATTTTTGTGGAAAGGACTAAATGAGAAGGCCATAGCTCTAATTGAAAGGCACTTAAATTTGTTTGCGGGAGAATTTATTGAGATAAAAAATACAGGAATGTTGTTTTATCAGAAAAACCTCTACCCGCAGGCAGCAACTTACTGGGGAAAAGCCCTTGAGTTAAAACCCGGTGAGGTAATCATCCAGCTTTACCTGGCGCAGTGTTTATGGGCAACCGGCGAAAAGCAAGATGCTGAAGATTTACTGGTGGAAATGATTAACGATAACCGGCAAAATCCACTAGTACTTGCCGATGTTACGGAGCTTTTATTTGAATTCGGCTTAAAGGAAAAGGCAAATGAATGGTTTTCGAATTTAAAACGACAGGCCCCGAAGAATGCCAAAGTGCTGAGAATGTCGGGTGAAATTGCGGAAAAAAACGGAGAAATAACCAGAGCATTTTCATTATACAAGGCTTCACTGGCAAATGATCCTGAAGATTTAAGGACTATTCGAAAGCTGGCAGACATGTTTATGAATCAGGAAATGTGGAAGGAATATATCTCCCATTATCGACAGGCCCTTGAACACCATCCCAACAACCCCGAACTTTTGGGAAGGTTGGGCGAAGCGCTTATAAATTGCCCGCATCCTGAATTAAAAAATGTGGAGGAAGGCAAAGAATTTTCTGAACGTGCTTTTACACACTTCAATTGTCCCCCTGATATATTGGTGTCATCCGGCAGTCATCTGGCTTTTGCCTATGCATTAACCGGCAACAAACCAAAAGCTGTGGAAACCATAACAAAAACCATCACCATTGGCCGGCGCGAAAAAATTCCGCAGGCGTTGCAGGAAAAGCTTGAGAATTTCTACCGGATGCTTCAGAGTATGTGAAAACTACTTTTCAATAAGTTTCCCGTTGTTAACCCAAAGGGTAATCCTGCTCATATTGCCAAACGGAGGGTAGGTGTGCATTCCGCCTGTAACCACATCCATCAGGCCATCGTTGTTGAAATCACCGGGCTCGCAAACAAGCAGATGAGTGGGAGTTCTGGCAATTTCGCGGCGCGTAAAATTCATATTTCCGTCATTTTCAAGCCAGATGAAACTCATGGATGCCGGATCATCCCAAATATTAAAAGCGCTTACAGCCACCAGATCATAATCCCCGTCATTATCGAAGTCGGCTGCCCGCACATTTGTTGCGCCGGTGAAATTGCAGAGCCTGTGGTAATCAAAGTTTAAATCTCCTTTGTTTTCCAGCCACTGCACACCGTGCCAGGGCCGTCCCTGCGGCGGGATATAATCAAATGCATCGCCATTTGTGTAAAGAATATCCATATCGCCATCCTGGTCCAAATCGAAAAGGGCAATGCCGCTGGAGCCGTAATCTTCATTGCTTGAACCCCATAACAGGCGGGGCTGGAAATTTCCCTTTCCATCATTAATAAAGCAGTAAATTTCTTCCCATTCCTGGCTTACCAGGGAAATAATATCCAAATCCCCGTCGGAGTCAATATCCACAAGTTCAACATTAATGGGCCCCGACAAATATTGCAGCATGTGGCTCTTAAATTCCCAGTTTCCAAGGTTTTCCATCCAACGTGTTTCACCATCGTCGTAACCAAATTGTGCCACCGCCAAATCCATAAGGCCGTTGTTGTTCAAATCTCCGGCCCTAACGTCGGAAACGCGCGCAATTTTCTCAATAACAACATGTTTAGTGAAATTGTTATTGCCATCATTTTCAAGAATCACTACGGAACCAATTTTATCGTTATTCGGAAACAACATGCCTAAAACGCCAACCATTAGGTCCAAATCTCCGTCGTTGTCGAAATCAATCACTTCGACATGGGCCGGTGCAATAATATTTTCGGCAAGAATAATTTCAGTAAACGTTCCTTCCGGAAATTGCCTGATCCATGAAACAAAATTTCCACGCACATCGCAAACAATTACATCCAGAAGTCCGTCTCCATCCAAATCAACCGGCTGAATATGCGAGATCATCGGCGGTTCGTCAAAATCAAAACCGATGGGAATGGGTTCAAGAAAATCAATTTTTTCCCCTGTTTTTTCTTCGCCAAAACTTCCGGCTCTGCTATTGTCAGACCTTGAACTTCCAACAGCCCGCCTCAGTGCTTCACTCATTGTTAAACCGGTTCGTTTGGCCTGATAATTCAGAATAATAACCGGAAATCCTATAATGGCAATTAAGATTATAACTATTGGTATCAGGTTCAGGTATTTTTTCTTTTTCGAAGTTGACTTATTTTTTTCCATCGGATAAAATTTAATTAAGCGAAATGGCTTTTAAAATTAAAAATTCTCTTTGAAAATCCTTACTTTTCAAGAGTTTCAATTGGTAAAAAAGAACACCATGACAAAAGCACTTGCAAACAAAAACAACCCCATTGGTAAACATAGGCGGAGTAATTGCCTCGAGCTGGTAGTCTGGAAAATCCATGTTCTTTTCAGGTTCCGAAGACTGAAATACAATCCTCCAAGTACAAGAACAGCCTGTAACCACGGCACTGCCCCGGGCAGGAACTGATGCCAGGGAATGCTTGCAGTTCCGAAAAAATCCCAGCCCCACCCAAACGGATCGGAAAAGGACTGCATAACAAAGGTTACATTTACAAACAACATGGGAATGACGAAGGCAATCCACAGCATCATCCCCAAAGGAAGTAAGGTTCCTGCAAGACCGGGAAAAATATCTTTTGTTTTTAATTTAACTCCCGAAAATTTTTTGCCGGCACAGGAAAGTGCAAACATTACCGATGGCATAATAACCAAAGCAAGTGTCCACAGAATGCTGGCATACACGGCAAACAATCCCCAGTTTCCTTTATCGAGAATATTGATATAATCGCGAACAACCGGCCAGTGTCCCTGGTATAAAATGCTGTAAACAATTGCCAGTGTAAAAACGCTGATAATTAACCAGGCTTCACTCATACTCCGGGTTCCCAGTTCTTTTCCAAACGGGCGGGAATAAATGGTAACATTATTATACAAACAACTTCTGGCACACTCAAGGCACAACCCGCACTCGGTACTCTCCTTCATTTCGCCCACGTTAATTCCGTAAGGACATGCCCAGCCGTTTTTACTTCCTTTTTGGCAAAAGTGTGGTTTGCATTTATCACACACTTTTTGCGATTTGTTTCGAAGTGCCAATGTACTCATTTTTGAAAAAGGCCCCACAAAACCGCTTACCGGACAAAGGTACCGGCAAAACGCGCGATGCTCGAAAATCAACGACAAAAAAGTTGGCAAAAGAATGAGGAAAATAACTGCAAACCCTGTTACTTTCGGTAATGCCACCAGGGTGGTAGAAAAAGTTGTCAGGCCAAGCAACAATATTAATTTTGGCCAACTGTTTTGCAGCCACCGGGGCCATTTCAGAAATAGCCCGGAATATTTGTTTTTGTATTCCCCCTTTTTTCCTTCAGCAGGAGTGAAAGCTGAGCCACGCTGTGCCAGGTCGCCAAAAAAAGGCAGTGGACAAACCGTGCACCATATCCGGCCAAGAAACGGTGTCAAAACCGCAATCAACAGAAATAGCCAGATGGCCCACATTAAAAGAACCCCAAGGTTTCTTCCCGACATTTTGGTGCCGAAAAGTGAAGTTAAAATGACCACATATACCAGCATCATGGCTAACATCATCAGGATTGTCTGCGGCCATCTTGAAACCACAAGTGTTTTTAAAATCCCGTTTTTTTTGAGGATATCTTTGTAACCTTCTTTTTCATCTGCAATTCCATGTACCGGTTTTGATGGGGTTCTAAAACTGAAAAACCAAAGGAAAAAGATTCCCAGGCTACATCCCAAACTGAAAATCAGTAATGTATTGGGCATTATGATCAGTTTTCCGTGCTCAAAAGCGTGCATTGGCCCGCACCACACATGGCATCGGTAATTGCTTTTTGAGACAAGGTAGTTTTGTAACCCTTCGTGCCTGGCAATTAAAACCACTTCGCGCGTTACAACCGGTGTTTCAGTGGGGTCTTTCACTCCAAATACCTCAACCGTTTCGCGGCCCGGGCTTACTTTGGCATCAATATCGAATTCTTCCAGAAAAAAGGAATGTCCGGTATCATCTGTAGAAAAGGTTAAAACCAGGGTATCGCCCCGATTGCATTTTATCGCAGCCGGATCTTTACCGTATCGGAAATTCCTGACATGAATATGCCTTGTAGCCGGTTCTTTTACAAAAAACTGGGCAGCAACAGCCGGAATAAGTCCAAAGCTGAGGACAATCAGAAAATTCACTGTATTTCTTTTGATAATACCCTTCATTCAGGTACGGTTTTATTCGATCCTGTTTTTAAATTTAAAGAAAAGGTCTTTTTTTGAAATAAAGGAGATTTTAAATCATGTTTTAGAACCACGTTTTCAGAAAGACTCTCCAAAACTGATGTAAAAACCTGACTGATTTTGTGCGCCAACGGCATAATCAATCCTCAGGTTTGTAGTTTCATTTTTCACTTGTTCATTGCAATAATGTAATCCACCAAAATATCTACCTCCTCATCAGAAATAAAAGTTACGGGCATTTCTTTATTCTGATATTCCAGCACTTTTTCAAATCGCGGATCAACAACCGCCCGTTTCAAATATTCCCGGCCGGCTACAATCGTTTGCTCTTCTCCCTGCCTGTTAACCGTTATTTCAGTCATGTAAATTTCGTTGAGGGGTGGTCCGTAAAGCACACTGCCATCAAAAGTATGACATATATTGCAGCCATATTTACTAAACAGTTCCGGACCTTTTTTCAGAATGTCCTGATCGCTTTGTTTTTTATTTGATCCTCTTCCGCAGGCCGTAAAAACCATAAACAGGATGGGTATCAGTTTATAAAAGCGATTCATTTTTCTTAATTGATGATCGGATAATAATAATACTTTTTTCTTTTCCTGTTACGGTGAAACCGGTTTTATTGCAAACATTTCCGGATTGAATGATTATTTTTAGACCAGAAATTCTGAATGAAAAACAGAAGAAAAAATATGAATAAACAATTCAATGATAATAAATTTACTGCACTCTGAAATGAAAAATTATTTGCTGATTATTACCCTTTCCATGTTTCAGGTTACGACTTCTTTTGCCCAGGATGCAATGGTTAAAATGGAAAAAATAAGTTATAAAAAAGTGGGCAACACCGAACTTACTGTTGATGTGTTCTATACCGACTTAGCCAGGCAAAAGAATGACAATACGGCCATCGCTTTTTTCCATGGCGGAGGTTGGGTTTTTGGTGCTCCGGAAGAATTTCATGAAGCATGCCGGAGATTTGCCCGCCAAGGCTATGTAACTTTTTCCTTTCAGTACAGGCTTTCCAGGAATGAAGACGGAACATATCCGCATCCTGAAATTACGCTGGTAGAATCGGTTATGGATGCACGAACGGCCATAAGGTGGTTGCGTGAAAATACAGAAAAGCTGAAAATCAATCCTGAAAAAGTCGTTGTTGGAGGGCAATCGGCCGGTGGGCAACTGGCACTTTCAACTGCTTTGCTTGATTCGGTAAACGAAAAATCAGATAATTTAAATACCAGTCCGGTGCCAAACGCCTTACTGCTTTATTCCAGCAATGTGAATACGCTTGAGCCATGGATAGATATGCTTTTGGGTGAACGCAGCAATGAAATCTGGAGCATTTCTCCCTATCACAACCTCAGAAAGGGAATGCCGCCAGCAATTGCGTTTCACGGCGAGGAAGATGACCAGGTTCTTCCCTATATAGTAGGGCTTTTTAACCAAAAAATGAAGGAGTTGGGGAATTATTACGATTTGTACACCTATCCGGGACGCAAACACTATTTGGGAGAAGGAATTGAAAAGTACTCCCGGTATTTCGATGAAGAAATCCTGGAACAAACCGATGCTTTTTTGGAGAAATTTGGATTTAACGTGCAGTAGGATTTTTTTGGTAGCAATTTAAACCATTTAAAGCAGTTAATTTGTTTCCTAACAGAAGATTACACCATTCCACCTAAGTCGGAAATATTATTCTGAAAAATACCTTTCAGCGAATTTGATAAAATAAGGCCAGTTTGGCCCTGTGGTATGTCCGCCTTCGTGCTGCCGGAACGCCACATCGCCATCAATTAGGGTTTCCTGCGGCGGGAACAGCATGGTGCGCATGCTTCTTTTTACCAGCAATTCGTAAACCGGGCCGGCCATGGCACCACCCAGAAACATGCCTTTGGCATCCACCCATTGGCCTTCCACAGCGGCTGAACCCGAGCTGATAAATACGGGACGCGGCGCACACAAGGCAATTAAATGGTGCGCATCTACCGGCAAATCTTCTTGCGTAAGCGGTCCTGCATATTTGATAAAATTGCCTGCAAAACAGTGGTATTCTGCCGGGCTGGCCAGGTTTTCCACCTGCTCGCCAAATACGCGATGCAGCAGTTTGGCGCCACCGGCTCCCGACGAACCGATAAATCCGATGGCAATGCGTGGTTCGTAAGCCATGGCAACTAATGCCGCTTTTCCATATCTCGAAAGCCCTTCAATTCCGACTCGTTTTTCGTCCATATCTTCATCGGTTTCAAAATAATCAATGGCCCGGCTGGCTCCCCATGCCCAGGCACGCAATGTTCCCCAGTCGTCTGGTTTGCGGGGTTGACCTTTATTTACCAGCCCAATGATTCCCTTCCGTAAACCGGTGCCGTTATCGGTCTGAATGCTCCAGGGTGTAAGCACAGCATAACCCCAACCTTTTTGCAGCAATTGCTGTTTCCAGGTGAGTTCGTCTGAATTTTGCGGTCCAAACCCTCCGGGCTGGTTAAACCTAAATTCCAAAATAACCGGAACGGGTTTGTCGGATTTTGCCGGGGTTCCCAGTGTTAAATCAATTTCAACGGCTATTTCAGGATACGAAGAATTATCCACAATGCCTTTCATCTGCTTGATTTTTACCGGGAAGTCACCGTCCAGGGTGTCTTTTCCGCTAATAACCTCCCAGGTAACACCGGGAATATTTTCAGGAAGCCGGCCATAAATTTCACGGTCGAACAATTCGAAAATTTCTATGCGGCGTTTTTCCCATTGCTGCAGTGTTGTTACTTTTTCACCATTATTAAAAACCAGCGGATTGGGCAAAAAGAAAGGCAGCACTTTGGCTTCATCTGAAATGGCTGCATTGAGTGCTTCCGGGTTTCCCGAAGGCCCAGCGTTTTTGTTGAGTATGACTGTTTTATATAATTTAACGTTAAACAACAATAAATGAATATGTTATCAATTAATTTACTCGCTTTAAAAAAGGCGGTGACCATTTTGTTTTTTTTATATAATCTTTGTCGAAGAACAATAAGGTAATAAGGTAAAAATCAAATGTGTAACTATTCTACTAAGGTTAATACATTGAAAATAAGGTTTTTCTATTTTCAAATAAACCTTATTTTATTTCATCAAACCTTAGTAAAAATGGCAAACAATAGAAAGGTAACCTTATTACCTTATTAATAATGAAAAAATGCCGCCTAATTTATTTATAATAAAATCATGATTAATCAATTATAAATAAGTGGTTTATATAATACATTCACTAAAATGAATACTATTTAAAAAATCGCTGAAATCTCGGGAGTGCTTACGCTCGAAAAACGCATTCAGAAGTTGGAAGAGCTGAGCATCATCATTGAAAAATGGCGGAAGCTCAACGAAGCCAAAAAGAACCTCACCGGGTTTAAACTGGGAAACGACGGGCTCAGCTCCACCATCACGCTGGAAGATGCTGCCGGGCGCGAGTTCAAAACCAGTCACAACCTGGTAGTAAGTACCGTGCTCGACACCCTGCAGCAGGTCCTCGATGAAAAAATCATCGAAGTGGAAACCCAAATCGACTTTGCAGGTTAGTCTCAGAAAAAAGGGTTCGCTGTGGCGGATCTTTTTTTGGTCGTTACTGCCAGTAGGAGGTATAGGTATGAAAGTTATTTTTTGAATGCAGGCTTTCGAGATTCCAGTAAAATTTATTTGAGTTTTTTTCAAAAATCATCAACATAATGGGGAAATACCAAACAGGTTAATTTGAAAAGAAGTTAAGCCCTTTCCCAAATTTTTCTAAATTTACTGGTTTAAACAAACAGGCCTGTTTTAGGAATCTGAAACTTTAATACGAAACTTTGAATCCGGAAATTATGACCGACAAACTCGACTTGCAATCACCCGACCTGGTGAATAAAAACATTGAAAAAATAGCTGCACTTTTCCCTAATTGTGTTACCGAAGGCGAAAACGGAAAAACCGTTGATTTTGATTTGCTCAGGCAGGAACTGAACCACGATATTATAGAAGGCACCAAAGAACGTTACCGCCTGGAATGGCCCGGCAAACGCGAAGCCATTGTAACGGCCAATTTACCAACAACCAACACCCTGCGGCCAGTGCTTGAAGAAAGCGTGGACTTTGAAAACACCGAAAACCTATACATTGAAGGAGACAACCTCGAAGTGCTCAAAATTTTGCAGGAAAGTTACCTCAACAAGGTTAAAATGATATACATCGACCCGCCATACAATACGGGTAAAGACTTTGTTTATAAAGATAAATTTGCTCAAGGAACAGCCGAATTTAAAGATGATAGCGGTTTTGTTGATGAATACAAACAGCGTTTAGTACCCAATCCTGATACTTCAGGGCGTTACCATTCGGATTGGTTAACAATGATGTACCCGCGCCTAAAATTAGCCCGGAATTTATTAACTGATGATGGTGTGATTTTTATTTCAATTGATGACCATGAAGTAGATAGCATGAGAAAAATATGTGACGAAATATTTGGAAAGGTTAATTTTGTTTCATGTTTAATTTGGGATACTAATCATAGTGCTCAGGCTGGAATTTTTAAAGTATATCATCAATACATACTTGTATATTCAAAAATTATAGAAGAATTGAAAACTCCTAAATCATTAAACTCTGACGATTTTGATGCAGGTGCAATGAAAAAAGAATCTTCAAGACACCCTATGCAAAAATTTCTATTTCCCAAAGGAACAAGATTTGATGCTCCAGATGGTTTTGAATTAAGTGGAATATGGGGAGATACTGAAAAAGTAATTTTACATGAAGGTAAAATGATTGCAGAAAATGGAATGCTCAAAGAAGATGTATGTCTTGAAGCTGCATGGACTCAAGCAAATCAAATGAAACAATTTTTTTATGGAGATAAAGAAAGCCTAATTGATAGCAGGGGGCAAAAGATAAATGGTTTTTATTTTAGTAGTTCTGGAAAATTAAAAATTAATAAAGAAAGGGGAGTTGATACACCTCAAACGACAAGAAAATATACTACTCAGGGGGCGATTTCAAAAAAACTAGCAGAACTTTTTGAATTAGAAAATACACCTCTTGATTCACCAAAGCCAATAGAAATGATTAAGGAATTTGCAACTTGGTTTACAGATTCAAATAGTATAATTTTTGATTTTTTTTCTGGTTCTGCTACCACTGCCCACGCCCTTATACAATTAAATGCCGAAGATGGCGGCAACCGCAAATTTATAATGGTACAACTTCCTGAAAAAACCGATGAGAAAAGCGAAGCCTACAAATCCGGATACAAAACCATTGCCGAGATTGGCAAAGAACGCATCCGTCGGGCTGGCAAAAAAATAAAAGAGGAATGGGAAGCCAAAGCCCCCTCCAACTCCCCAATCGGGGGAGGGAAAGAGGCAGGGCAGACAAATCTATTCGATAATGAAAACAGGAGCAGCTCCAAA
>JAHYIT010000115.1 GCA_019429205.1 Mariniphaga sp.
CATTTGTAAAACCAAATTCCAAGTCTTTTTTGAAAATATTATAACAGAGGTCATAAAATGAAAAAATACTATTCTTCGGAGAAAATGAATGCATCATCAGGGTTGAATAGTACTTTTTGCCTGTCAATACAATAGGAATTAAGTGTTTTCTTCCCAACTGCGATATAACGTCTGTAAAACCATGATATAATTTTTGGTTGATGTAATCCTCATTTATTAAATGTTTAGATATATAATCCCAAAAACGACTGTTTTCTTCAGTGTCGTCTTCATTATCAGAATCTTTCCATCGTTTTGCAATTTCAACAAGAGTGGTAAATATTAATTTATGGTGTTTGTCTTGAAATACATTACCATAATAAAGTAGAGAATTACATAACAGACCGACGTTTTCAAGCGTCTCTGAGTACTCATCTTCAGTAAAATCGAAGTTACCTAACAATTTATGTTCGATGAAAATTCTGTTTATTTTTTGAAGTAATTCGTCTATGTCATTTTTTAGCACATTTATGCATGGAATTCTACGCTTTTTTTCGGGTGCTGATAACTTATTATCTTCTTCATCTGCATCATTTGAAATAAATTGAGGTTTCGTTTTATGAACACTTTTCTTTATAGTTGAATCTTTTTTTAATGACGTTGGTTTTCTTCTACCTGTTGTTTCAGCAACTGATTTCTCTTTGATGCTGGTTTTGTTGGTTTCTATTATATCATCTTCATTTAAGATTTTCGTTTCAACTTCACCATCTTCTGAATCATATTTGCTTTCAAATTCATTAACGACAGTATCAGTTGTAACATCATTGACATTTTTGTTTTGATGTGTTAAATCATTTTGTTTTTCCTCATTTTCATTTTTTTCAACTTCAATTGGTGGTTGTTCTAATACTTTATCAGAAGTACTATTTTTTTCAATGGTTTTAATTCCTTCTTGATAATTTGAGTTTGGGTCACTACTAGTTTTTTGACTCTTAGTCTCACGTTTAGTAATCTCAAAATCAGTCGCTGTACTGTTAGATTTGTAAAGGTTTCGTTTTCGTTTTTTTTGAACGATTTGAAGTATAAATTTAAATATCTGATTAATGTATTCCTTCATATTCGTGTGTGTCAAGGCTGTATAGATACTTTTAATACTTTAGTAAAAATTGCACTCTTTTGCAAATTTTGGCCTGTGGGTCGGCTCGTGCGATTTGCAAATGTGTACAATGTGCGTGGGCATTCCCAATTGCCCCTAAGGGCAAAAGTGCGTTGGCAAAACAAAATCTTCTTCGAAGTATTCATATTATTTTTATTGGTTCAATTTAGTTAATTTCTGGTTCTTTTCTTTTTTAACATTGAAAGTAACGTAGTGAAACCCGGGCTATTTCTCCATTACTTGTTTGGGAACAAATGAGAAAGAGGTTATGTATTCCAACTTTTCCGCCAAAAAACCTCATCCGTCTCATCCCAATTAACTTTCCCTCATTTTCACTGCAACCGGAATTTTCAGTGCCTGGAAAAATTTTGTTTCTTCGTGTTATTTCAGGTTTTGAATTCAATTTTTGATTTATTTAGAGGTTTAAAAATAAACATAAATTCGGTTTGTCAAATGATAAGCATCAAAAAATAAACGCCATGAAATATTTTTCAGTCGCTGTTTTTGTACTGTTTATCCTCTTCACCTCGTGCAAAACCGCGCAAAAGAATCCATTCTGGAACGATGGTCAGCCTGTTTTTGAAGTGCAGCAACTGGTTTCCAACGAGCGGTTTCCCAATGTGGTGACCGCAACCGACGGCGCCATTGTGGCCACCTGGGGAAGCGAACAATTCAGGGCGCTCCGCAGCGAAGACGGTGGCAACACCTGGGGGCCGGAAATCACCGTGGCCAATCCCGGATTTCAGGGCGGCGGAACCACCGTGGATGAAAACACCGGCGACATCCTGGCTTTTGCGGAGGGAGGCCACCCCCCTGCCCCGCTCACGGTTTACCGCAGCCGCGACCACGGAAAAACCTGGAGCCCGGAGGAGGTGACCATCCTGCCCAACAGCCTGGGCCATGTCCCGTCCATGCACATGAACGAGCACGGCATCACGCTGAAAAACGACAAATATGCCGGACGGCTGATTCGTCCCTCGCGCTGGTACGGCAGCGGCAACGGCCGGGAGTTCTGGGACGAGCACTACACCAACGCCATTTTCAGCGACGACGGCGGCAAAACGTGGCAGGCCGGCGAACCGTTTCCGGCGTATGGCACCGGCGAAGCAGCCATTGCCGAACTTTCCGACGGAACGCTATACTACAACTCACGATGCCATAAATCTACCGACGGGCTGGACCCGCGCCGGAGGTACATTGCTTACAGTAAAAACGGCGGCCAAACGTGGGAAGATTTATGGATAGATGAAAAACTGCCCGACGGCGCACAGCACACCCATTACGGACTGATGGCCGGGCTGGTGCGCCTGCCGGTTGACAGGCACGACATCCTGCTGTTCAGCAACATCGATGTACCGGCCGATAAAAAGGACGAAGATGTGCCCTTTGAACTGCGCACCTCACGCCGCTTCAACGGCACGGTGTGGGCCAGCTTCGACGGCGGTAAAACCTGTTTTAAAAATTCAATGAATAAAACTATATTTGTTTCATCAAAAAATTGCAATAATGAAAACTGAAATCAAAAAAATACGGACGGTAAAAACTTTAACAGATGCCTTAAGAAAGATAAAACCCGGAAAGTGTTTCAATGCAGATAAACACCTCGGAAAGGTGAAATGGAATGAAGACCCACTCGAATTCCAAAAAAGAATAAGGGATGAATGGAATTAGTATAGTTTCAGACACAAACCCACTGATTTATTTGCTTAACGGCTCTCAAAAGGCAGCCAGTTATCTTAATGGAAAACAGATATGGATTTCTGTAATTTCTGAACTGGAACTATTCGGCAAAAAGGGATTAACAAAAGCAGAAAAGAGAGAAATTGATTTTTTAATTGACAACTGTTTTGTTGCCGAACTTAACGCAGAAATAAAAAGTATTACGAAGGATTTACTTCAAATCACTACTATAAAACTCCCCGATGCCATTATAGCAGCAACAGCATTATATCTCGATTTACCCTTGTTAACTTTTGATTCCGACTTTACCAGGGTGCCACAATTAAAATTATTTATTCTGGAATAAGGAGATATACCTGTTCAGTTAGCCCTGATTTTCAGTAACGAAAAGAACATTGCCGTTGCAAAATAAAAACCAAATCACTCCATAGGAGTCCTGTGGACAAATGATAAAAGACATCCCAAATATCAATTCATTAAAATCCAGTAATTTCCATCTTGTTTGGAATTTTGCATTTCAGGGAAAAAAATAAGGAACAAAGAATAAGAAATGTAAAATTAGGAAGTGGGAGGAGGGAGGTCGGAAGCTGGAAACACGAAGTGGGAAGCCCAAAAACACCTGTATTCAAGTGACCAATGACGGATGACCGTTTACCCGACAACCTCTTCAACAATTTCTCAACTTTACCATCTTCCCTGTGACCTATGACCGGTAACAAGCAACCAGCAACCTCCCCAACCATTTTTCAATTTCACCCTTTCCTATCCTTATACTCCAAAAAATAGTATATTTGGGAAAAAGAAAAGAAAATGAATCGTCAGCGTAAAAATGACCTGGATAACGAAATTGTAAAACGCTTAAAACCGCTTAAGCCACTCAGAATTATTTTATTTGGAAGTTATGCTTATGGTACACCAACGGAAAACAGCGATATTGACATTTGCATTGTTAAGGAGAATGTAAAATCTAAAATCGAGGAAAAAAGAAAAGCCAGAAAATTATTGAAAGGCCTCCATATGGCAAAAGACATTCTTATACCTTCAAAAAGTGAATACGATTTTTACAAAGATGAATTCGGTTCAGTTTATATGGATATTGATAAAAAAGGAAAACTATTGTGGTCAAATACATAAAACAATATGAGCTTTTTTATAAAAAAGCCGGTGTAGATTTTAAAGCTGCTCAAAATCTTTATGAAGACGTTCAGAAAGGAGACACTGAACTCGACCTTGAAATAATATTCTTTCATCTGCAGCAGACTGCTGAAAAACTTCTTAAAGCCTTGTTGTCGTTTATGGAGATAAACTTTCCGAAAATTCATGATTTGGAAGAACTTCTGAACCTTATCCGTCAAAATAATATTAATCTTCAAACCGAAAACGAAAAACTTACCGACTTGGGAGATTATGCTGTAGAAGGTAGATATTCAATCATACACGATGACTTTGAAGATGCAAAAGAATATTTCTATCTTATCTCCACGCTAAAAAGCGATATAGAAAATATCATATTTCAAAAATCTCCCGAAACTGGTAATACCAGGTAACGCCCAGCAACCAGCAACCTCCCCTATCCTCCTCAACCATTTCACAATTTTTCAATTTATCCATTTTCCCAATGACAGAGAACCAGTGACCAATGACCATTGACCATTGACTAATGAATTAATTTCCAATACTCTCTTTTCTGTTTGGGATTTTGATTATTCGAAATTGGGATTTATTTGATTTTTGAAAATTAATAATTCAATCTTTTCCCATTTACCGAATTTAAATATCTTTATGGCAAACCAACAAAAAGCCTTTTTATAATGAAACGAAGAAATTTTATTAAAACCACCGGAATGGTGGCTGCCGGCGCAGGACTGGCAGGAACTGCAACCGCCGGAAACCTTCTGAATACCACAAAAAACAAACTTCCCCGCTGGAAGGGGTTCAACCTGCTCGATTACTTTTCACCACGCGGTTATGGCGGACGATCGGCTACCACCGACGACGATTTGAAATGGATGGCCGACTGGGGCTTCGATTTTGTGCGGCTTCCCATGGCCTATCCGCGCTATGTAACGTTCGACCCGTCGAAAGACATTACACCCAACGATGTGCTGAATTTCAACGAAAAAGAGATGGACAACATCCAGTCGCTGGTGGACAGGGCGAACATACAGGGGTTACACATGAGCCTTAACCTGCACCGGGCACCCGGTTTTTGTGTGAATGCGGGGTTTAACGAGCCTTACAACCTCTGGCAGGACAAGGAAGCGCAGGATGCTTTTTACGAACACTGGAGCATGTGGGCAAAAAGGTTCAAAAACTATTCTTCCGATAAAATCAGTTTCGATTTGGTGAACGAACCCTGTACCCGCGAAGACATGAACGACCAGCATTCACGCCGGGGAGCCATTCCGGGACAGCTTTACCGCGAGGTGGCCAAAAATTCCATGAAGGTAATCAAACAGCACAATCCGAACCACATGGTGATTGCCGATGGCAACAATGTGGGGAGCGATGTGATTCCCGAAATTTTCGATCTCGACATCGGCCAAAGCTGCCGGGGGTATTACCCGCATTATATTTCGCACTACCGGGCTTCTTGGGTATTTAAAAATCCGGATGATGCGCCCAAACCGGTGTGGCCGGGCGAAATCGAGGGCAGAAATTTCAGCCGCAAAAACCTGGAGGAATTTTATGCACCCTGGATTGATGCCGTAAACAAAGGCGTTGGCGTGCATTGCGGCGAGTGCGGATGCTACAAAGAAACCCCGCACGACATTTTTCTGGCCTGGTTTGGTGATGTGCTCGATGTGCTGACAGAGCATGGAATCGGTTATGCACTTTGGGAATTCCGCGGCACTTTCGGCATTATGGACTCCGGCCGCAAAGATGTGGAGTACGAAGACTGGCACGGCCACAAACTCGACAGGAAACTGCTGGCATTGCTTCAGAAATATTAAGTCATTTAAAAAAATGAAATACCATGAGAAAATCTGTTCTCACCATTATGCTTCTTTTTGCCATTGTTTTTTGTTATGGACAGTGGCAATACGAATTCGTCCCCAACTACGACGAAGACAAGGTTCCGCAATTTGAGTTGCCCGATCCACTGACATCTTTCAGTGGCAGGAAAATAAAAAACACCCGACGCTGGGAAAGGGTACGTCGCCCGGAATTGCTTGAATTTTTCACCAACAACGTTTACGGAAAAGTGCCCGGAAAACTGGAAATTTCCAAGTGGGAAGTTGTTGAAGAAAGTGCCGATGCCCTGAACGGAAAAGCCCGGCGGAAACAGGTGGATATTGTGTTCAATAAAAACGGAAAAACGCTCTTTTTTAATGTTTTGATGTACCTGCCGAAAAATGCGGAAAAAGCCCCGTTGTTTCTGGGATACAACTTTTACGGAAATCATACGGTTTGCGAAGATGTGAATATCCTGATTTCGGATGCCTGGACACGCGACAATGAATCCATCGGGATTTCCAACAACCAGTTAACTGAAAAATCGAGGGGCGTGAAAAAAGAAAACTGGCAGGTTGAAGAATTAATTGATGCCGGCTACGGGTTGGCCACTATTTTCTGCGGCGAGGTGGATCCCGACAAGGATGATTTTACCGATGGAATTCATCCCTTCTTTTATGTGGATAATCAGCAACGTCCTGCCGCCAGCGAGTGGGGCTCCATTGCTGCATGGGCCTGGGGTTTGAGCCGCACCATGGACTACCTTGAACAGGACGAGAATGTGGATGCTTCAAAAGTAATTGTATTCGGACATTCGCGCCTGGGAAAAACATCTCTGTGGGCCGGCGCAACCGATGAACGTTTCGCCGGCGTAATTTCAAACAACTCCGGATGCGGTGGCGCAGCGCTTTCCAAACGGCAGTTCGGAGAAACGGTGGCCCGCATCAACAATTCGTTTCCTCACTGGTTTGCACGGAATTTTTTGAGCTATAATCTGAATGAAAAAGCGCTGCCCGCCGATCAGCACGAACTGCTTGCGCTCATAGCTCCCCGTCCCATTTACGTGGCCAGCGCCGAAGAAGACCTCTGGGCCGATCCGCGCGGTGAATTTCTTTCGGCATATTATGCTACCCCGGTTTATAAATTGTACGGAAAACTGGGAATACCATCGGATGAAATGCCGGGAATTAACCAACCTGTTCTGAATACCGTGGGTTATCACATACGTCCGGGCGGGCATGGTGTAACTGCCTACGACTGGAACCAGTACATCAAATGGGCAGATAAACACATTCTTCAAAATGAAATATCCGAACCACAAACCCGTGTTTCCATTCAGGGTGAAAAATTTTACATCAACGAAAAGCCTACCTTCGAGGGGAGTACCTGGCAGGGAATTTCAGTGGAAGGTCTGCTGCCCAATTCGCGCATGGTGCAGGGTGTTTTCGACGATTTGAATCCCGAAACGGTGGACAAGTGGAAATATCCCGATACCGGAAAGTGGGACCCTGAACGCAACACCCGTGAATTTATTGAAGCTATGCCCGAATGGCAAAAACACGGACTGCTGGCTTTCACCATCAATTTTCAGGGTGGAAGCCCCGAAGGCTATTCGAGGTCGCAGCCCTGGGAAAACAACGCCTTTGAAGCCAACGGTTCGTTGCGACAGGATTACGTTAACCGTATGGAACGCATCGTAAAAAAAGCCGACGAGCTGGGAATGGTGGTTATTCTCGGCATTTTCTATTTCGGCCAGGATCAGCGCCTTCAGGATGAAAATGCGGTTATTGCAGCGATTAACCATGTGGTGGATTGGATTCAGGCAGAAGGTTTTACCAACGTCATCATCGAAGTAGCCAACGAAAGCGACAACAGCGGTTATGATCACGATATTATTTCCAAAGACCGGATTCATGAACTTATTGTCAGAATTAAAGAAAAAGCGCCGGAACTGCTGGTTTCAACCAGTTTTAACGGAGGTTCCATTCCGCCTGACAAAGTGGTGGAAGTTTCGGATTACGTATTAATTCACGGGAACGGGGTGCACGAGCCTGTCCGTATCACCGAAATGGTGGAAACCGTACGGTCGCTCCCTTCCTACCGCCCGATGCCCGTCGTTTTTAACGAAGACGACCATTTCGATTTCGACAAATCCGTTAACAATTTTGTAAACGCCACCAAAGCTTATGCTTCATGGGGATACTTCGATTTCAGGATGAAAGACAAAGGTTTCGACGAAGGATACCAGAGTGTGCCGGTGAACTGGGGCATCAGTTCCGAAAGGAAAAAAGGATTCTTTAATACAGTAAAGGAAATATTTGTGGAATAATAAAATCAGTAAAACTATGAAAATCAATTTCTTCTTTCTCATGGTTCTTTTTGCAGCTGTGTCTTGTAATAATTCAGAACCTGAAACCATCAGCCTGTTCAATGGTACCGACCTTGCCGGCTGGCATGTAGATGTTCCCGCGATGGACAATGATCCGTATGCCATTAACCCGTTTATTATGCGTGACGGAATGCTGGTGAGCCTTGGCACTCCGCAGGGCCATCTGATTACCGATTCGGTTTTTCTAAACTACCGGATTGAAGCTGAATACCGTTTTCCCGGCGAACCGGGCAATTGTGGGATTTTAGTCCACGCTTCCACTCCCCGGGCGTTGTACAACATGTTTCCCAAATCGCTGGAAGTGCAAATGATGCACGAAAATGCAGGAGATTTCTGGTGCATTGTGGAAGACATTACTGTTCCCGACATGGAAGAACGCCGCGGGCCCAGGGAGGAATGGGGAATTACCGAAGGGAAGCGCCGCAGGATTTTAAACCTGACCGACGGTTCGGAAAACCCGGTCGGCGAATGGAACAACATGGTTATTGAATGTGTTGGGGATGAAGTAAAAGTTTGGGTAAACGGCGACCTGGTCAATTACGGGTACAACTGCACAGCCACCAATGGACAAATTGCCGTGCAGGCCGAAGGGTCTGAAGTGGAGTTTCGTAAGCTGGAACTTACTCCCATTTCTGAAATTACTGAAACAGAATAATTTAAAAGAAAAGCTGTTCAAAAAATGAACAGCTTTTCTTTTATACATTTAAGAACTTAAGCCTAATATCCAGGATTTTGCTGCAGATTTGGATTGGCATTCAAGGCCGTTTGCGGAATTGGGAACAGTAACCTGTTTGCATTTGTTACAGTTTTCCATCCCGGAATTTCATTCAAAAAGGTTCCAAAACGAATCATATCCTGACGGGAAGTCATTTCCCAGGCCAGTTCAAAACGACGTTCCTGGTAAATATCGTCGAGTGTAACGCTCGATTTCAGTTTTTCGGGATTATCAAACGCACGCCTGCGAATCACATTCACAAGTCGGGTGGCTTCTTCATTATCCTGACCTAATCTTACTAGGGCTTCAGCTTTCATAAGGTAAACATCGGCCAGTCTGAAAATAGCCATATCGTTTTCCATGTCGCCATTCAACCCACTTTCAAACTCCCATTTTGAACAGCGGGCGCCTTCTTCCTGCTCCACCTGACCCCAACCGTCGGAGTCGATGTTGTATTTCAGTTCAATATCAACAGTATGGATGAGTTCACGTCCATGAGCGGTTATCAAAACAGAACCGCCGGTATCATACATCGGGCCGGTAAGAAATGACCATTCAACCCGTTTGTCTTCCTCATCGTAAGCTGTTACAAAATCAGGCATGGCGCTAATTCCATTCCATGTACCTACGTTTAAATTTAAAGGAATGGGATCGAGGTAATGCAATGTCCTTTTATGAATATGATTACCTCCGTCGGCAGTGCTGAATACAATTGGAAATATAATTTCTTTTGAATTCTGGTTTTGCACCACAAAACTTGCTTTAAAGTTGGGTTCAATTACATACGGTAAGCTAATAACTTCATTACAGGCATTAATACACTCCTGCCATTTTGCCCCGCCATCGGGATTCCAAACCAGCGCATTAAGATACATTTTAGCCAACAGAGTATTAACTACACCTTTTGTAATTTTTCCATAACTGGCAGCAGTTACATCATCGCGTACCACATCTTTTATGGCATTCAATTCATCCAAAATAAACTGATATACCTCTTTTCTCGATTTTGTTGAAGGTAATGAGGTATCGTTAAAATCAGTAACAATTGGAACGTTTCCGTAATAATCGAGTAGCATGAAATACCAAAAGGCCCTCACGCCTCTGATTTCGGCCAGAATTTGATCTTTATTTTCGATGCTTTCATTTTCATCAATCATTGCGAAAATTTTATTACAGCTCGAAATGGCGCCCATGGCAGAGTTGTATGAACCTCTGACAAGACTCGTATTTGGAGACCAGGTATGCAATCTCAGTTCCTTAAATTGTCCGCCATCCCACCAGTCGCCACCTTTTCGTGTAGGCGTTATGGCCATATCAGAAGAACATTCACTTAAAAGAAAATAGTTACCGGGGAATAATCCTTTTAAGGTTCGGTAAATGGGGGCAATCAATGAATTTATCTGAGCTTCAGTTTGCCCAAACTCTTCAACGGGAAGCTTATCGTAAACCTCTTCGTCGAGATTAACACATCCTTGATGAAAAAGGGTAAAGACAAAGATTAAAGCGAGTGAAAATATTTTTGTTCGTTTCATAATTGTAATTTTTAAAGGTTAAAAGCTAATATTTACACCTAATGAAATGGTACGTGATTTTGGATAATACTCACGCCCTTCAACGCCCGGATCAAGACCAGACATATTCACTTCAGGATCAAGCCCTGTGTAATTAGTAATGGTGAACAGGTTTTGACCAGTAACATAAACCCGCAACTTTTGCAGATAATTCCATTTAGAAACATCAAAACTATATCCTAAACTTGCATTATCGAGACGAAGGAACGATCCTTTTTCAATGTAAAAACTTGAATATTTCGGGTTGTCGGCCAGTCCAATGGTCAAGGCATCGTGCAAAACATTAGCGCCCGGCAACCATTGTGTAGTGGCATAAGACATTTTTGAGAAATTAAGCAAATCGTTGCCGTAAACACCCCTGAAGAAAAAATTCAGTTCCCAGTTTTTCCAGGTAACGATGTTGGAAAGTCCATAGGTTAGTTTAGGTTGTGCAGACCCGATGTATGTCCTGTCATCGTTGGTAAGGCCTGGTTCTCCGTCAATCATATCATCAAATATATACATGCCGTTTTCGTCCAAACCGTAACTCAACCATCCGTAAAAAGTACCCACTTCTTTACCTTCTTCCACAATATGGGTTGTGTTGTCAGAACCTCCACGAATCCATGCCGAACCGGTTTTAATGGAACTGGTAGCAAACTCTTCACTAGACAGTTTTGTAATTTTATTCTTATTGTGTGCCATATTGAGCGAAGCAGTCCAGCGCAAATCTCTTTTGCGGATTATATCGCCGCTAATGAGTACTTCAATTCCTTTATTCGACATAGACCCTACATTGGCCAGCATATCCGGGTACAGGAATGGCGGAACCGGAACCTGGTATGTATAAAGTAAATCTTCGGTTCGCTTGTCGTAATACTCAATAGTACCGTTTATTCTGCTGTTTAATAAGTTATAATCGATACCCACATTGAACATAGAAGTTTCTTCCCATTTCAAATCAAGGTTTGCATTCTGGCTAATCTGATAAGCACGGTACCATTTACCATTATCATAATACTGTCCGGCAGTACCGTATAATTGCATCGATTTATAGGGGTCAATCCCATCCTGGTTACCCGAAACTCCATATCCAACTCGCAGTTTCAGTTCATCCAGATAAGTGGCACTTTCCATAAACGATTCTTCGCTAATACGCCATGCTGCTGAAACCGAGGGGAAAGTAGCCCATTTATGGTTTGCACCGAATTTGGAAGAACCATCCTGCCTTAGAGAGACGGTGAAAATATAACGCATCTGGTAATTATAGCTGGCCCTGCCAAAAAAAGATACCAGCCTATTCATGTTTTTACCGGACCACACATCAGAAGGTCTTAGATTTTCGCCCGCCTGCAGGTTATTGTATCCAAAAAAGTCGGTTACAAACTGGCGGTTCTGTGCACCTGAGTTTTGATAATAATTTTCCTCGTAGGAATAACCGGCAAGGAAGGTTAGTTTATGATCATCAATCCAGGTTTCGTAATTCAGCGTAGTTTCCAGCAATTGTTTATCGCGGGTCCAGTTGGTACGCTGTGCATATCCCTGATCATTACGTCCACGCTCTGTTTCTGAATTGTAATACAAACCATAATCATTCATCGACCTTTCTTTGTGCAATCGTATTCCTGCTGTAAACCCTTCAAAAAGATTCAGGTCGGCATTTAAATTTCCAAAAAAGAGGCTGTATTTATTCAACCGGCTGTTATATTCCTGATTTCGAACCGGGTTTCCCTGGTCGTATTCCTGGGTATCAAACCAGGTTCCATCGTTGTTTTTTATTGGAGCAACCGGAATCATATTGTAAGCAAGTACAAAGTTTCTGGTATCGGTGGGTGAATTTTCATTCATCGTCATAGCCCCGGTAAAAGTTACATTCAGCATATCGTTCAATGCTTTTTGGCTAAAAGTAAGCCGGGCATTGTACCTTTCCAGTTCATTATCCTTCATTACCCCCTGCTGATTTAAATAGGAAACCGATGCCCTGTAAATGCTGTTTTTTCCTCCTCCGGAAAGAGAAATATTATGGTTTTGGCTCACTCCTGTTCGCATGATGGCATCAAACCAGTCGGTATTGGCTCCACGGTCAAGTCCTTCTGTATTGATGTTATTATCCCTTGCATATTGGCGCCATTCATCGGCAGTCAGCACATCGGGTACATTTGTTACAGTACTCATTGAAGTATAACCATCATATTCAATAAGACTTTGATCAAATTTTCCGCTTTTGGTAGTTACCAGAATTACGCCACTTGCCGAACGTGAACCATAAATGGCAGCAGCAGAAGCATCTTTTAAAACACTAATGGATTCAATGTCGTGCGGGGCAACAGAAGAGAGATTTATCCCGGGAACCCCATCAATTACAATAAATGGCTCACTGCTTCCGGTAAGAGAAGATGTTCCCCTTAACCTTATGGTTTGTCCACTGGTAACATCCCCGCTTCCCATAGTAATGGCAAGTCCGGCAACTTTACCTTTAAGCAAATCAACCGCGTTTTGTGTAAGCCCTTTGTTAAAATCTTTTTCAGAAATGTTACTAATGGAACCTGAAACTTCGCGTCTTTGTTGCGTACCATAACCAATGGCCACAACCTCCTCAATTCCAAACGTTTCCAACTCCATAGCCAAATTTATAACTGTTTGGTTTCCCACAGCAATTTCCTGTGGTTTCATTCCAATGAATGAAAAAACCAAAGTAGCCCCATCGGGAACTCCTGTTAGTTCATACCGGCCATCAGCATTGGTAATGGTGCCGTTGGTAGTCCCTTTAACTAATATGGTTACTCCTGGCAACGGGTGTCCCGCATCGTCAGTAACCTCTCCGTTAATAGTTCGCTGTTGTGCACTGGCAAAAAATGTAAATACCAGAAATGCAACAAATAAAAACCCGGGTAAAAACCCGTTCACATGTTTCTTTTTCATAGATTATTGTTTTTAATTTAAAAAAAAATTTTATAGCTACTGAGATTCAGTATATATATAGAGGGTGAGAATTTTTTCATACGAAAATTGATTTAATGTTAGTTTTATGACACAATTGTTTTAGTTATTTTGTTAATTATCCTTCAAAGATACATCAATTTATAAAAAAAATCACTATCAACCGACAAAAACTAAATTTCTGTCGAATTCATTTTTATATCATTCATATTCAGATATTTACAATCTCATTTTCAGTTTTTTAAAACCCTACCTCCCATCAAAAAAGGGACATTTGTGCGGTTGCAGGGCTCTTGTTGCGGCTTATCCTGCGCTTGGTGTATGCTCTCCTGCCTTCAGTTACTACCCACATCAGATCTAAATGGCTTATCAGGTGTATCCGTATGAGTGCCGCTACAGTCGAAAATGCTTTTTTGCTTTTCGATAACACCCTGATTACATTGAGCAGTAAATGGGCTATGAGCGTACACCAAATCTGCGTTTTTATGCCTTTCTCAGTGTCTGAATAGAAAAAATGCAACTGAAAATTCTGTTTTATTTTTTTGAATGCCGTTTCTATTGTCCATCGATATTTGTAAATCAAAGCAACTTCTTCCGCCGTTATATCCCAATTGTTAGTGATGAATTTGTATTTACGCCCCTGCTCGTCCCGATAATAAACCAATCGCAGGCAAAGTGTTTTTTCCTGTTTCTCTTTTTTATATTTCAGGTGAATATGTTCAACCCTGTACACGCCATATTCATCTTTTTTTAGTGGTTTGTCAAAAATTACATCCTGAACTTCGGCCTTCGCATTATCTTTCAACCGGCAGACAAAATATACCCCTTCCTCTGTCCACTCTGCAAACTGCAGGTAATAGTTATAGGCTTTATCGAAGACCAACATGCTGCCTTTTGATGGATTCA
>JAHYIT010000116.1 GCA_019429205.1 Mariniphaga sp.
TTTCATCTTTTTGAAATTACAAGTTATTCATTTTAATTAAACACTTTCGGGTCTCAAAGACGCCGAAAGGTTTTCTCCCGACCCCGAAGTGTTTTTTAAACCTTCGGGTGTCTGAAATCGGATTTAATCCTTTAGAGAACCGGATAATTTTCAATATTCATCTAACCATTCTATATTACCTGTTGAACTAATTTTAAAATCATAATTTTCAACTATAAAATTGAAATTAGGAGGGCTCAGTAATAGTTTCGGAAACGGATTATCAAAATTAATAAATGACTCTCCATTTGTTAATGATTTTGGTGCTTTTACTCCATGTTCTTTTTCATAATCAATTCTCAGGTTTTCATCGTTTCTGGCTTCCTGATGATATTTAAATGTAATTCGTCCATCTTTATTCATCTTAGTGATTTTATAAAGTCGTTGAACCTTATCAACATTCTTGCTACTCAATTCTTCAGGTGATTTTTCCCAAAACATAACAAGCATTCCGGTTTTTAACAAATACTTTAAGTACAAACCGGTTTTTGGATGCTTTTCAGGGAAAGGCGATTCTTCAAGTTTCCCATTAAAAAATTTTCCTGCTTCAAAGTTATTTACCATTATAATAGACCTTTTTAGTTTATCATTTCGGTCAATACCTTCATAAACAGCCATCGCATAATTCCCATCGTTTGCTACATTGTACTGCTTTATACTCTTTGTCTGATAAGTCGCGATGCTTTTTAAAACCAGACAACGGATTAGTAACCATTGGTTGATAAACTTTTACCTTTTTTATAGGCACAGGACTCCCACTTTTATTGGGTAAACAGTATAGTGCGGTAATTTGCTGTTTTAGCTCGGCTATATTAGCATCAATTTCAGCTTCCTCATTTTCTTCAGCATTACTGCGTTGTTTTAAAAGGTTTTCAATTTGTTTTTGTAATTCCTTTTCTTGTTTTCGCGCATGGATTACTATTTCTCTAACCCGGTCGTCAACAATATTTTTTATGGCAGCATCCTCCAAACCGTTAAGGGATTTTCTCACTACATATTTTATCTGCTTATCGGCTTCGCCCTTCTTGTTAAGAACTTCTCGTTTGATGGCACCATAAAAAGTATCTTTATGAAGGCTACCTCTTACACTATCACCTTTTAAATAAACGGGATAACCATTTTTATTATACTGTATTTTTCCCCGTTTCCGTAACTTCTTTTTGCTTTGTTTAGACAATACACCAGGCGTATGATGCGATACCAGTATTTCTTTTTCAATTTCTTTGATATCCTCGGTAAATGTTGTCCAGGGCTTTTTAACTTTTGGTTTAACCTCATGTCCTCGTTCAAAAGCATTTTCACTGTCGTGATAAAATTTTGCCAGAGTCTCGTAATTACTTTTATCCATGCAAGCTATTGTAATAGCATCAATGCAATGGTGAACATGGTTTACACGGGCTTTTTTAGTGTAATTATCCTGTAGTCCCCACATTTTACGAAAATCGGCAACGGTGTTCCCTTTTACCGTATATACTCTTGGGAAAACGGTTTTCATATAAAGCCTGGAATATTTCGTAATGATGCCAATATCTACCATTTGTCTGTTTTTAAAACCTTCCGGCACTTCTTCTAATGTAAAGCGCTTGTATTTATTCTGCCAATAGTTGCGCTCATACGTGAGTTGGTGTCGTTTTTGAATAGCTTTATCTTTTTGTTCTTTATCGCCAGCCCCTTTCGATTGGCGAACCACCTTTTCAATCTCCTTCTCCAGGTTCTCAATTTCTTCTTTCCAGTGCTCTACACGGACTAATATTTCAGCGTGGTTGGATAATTCGTATGGAATTTTATTCTTTTTAATCTTTCTGTTAAATTCATTTTCACAAAGCGTTTTGTTTTCCTGCGAATTGTCGTAAGACTGGCTGCGTGGTATGGTATGTTCAATATCAAATTTGGGATATGAGCCAAGAAAATCTTCAATGTTAATAGGGTAGCCTGTGTACAAACAAATGCGTTTTTGCTCTTCCCATAGCTGATATTTTAATACTTCACCTTCCGAGGGTTGATAATCTGGCGAGAAATGTTCTTTTATTCGATCAATATATTCTTTACGTTTTTTCTCCCTGGCGTCTTGCCATCGTTTCAAGCCGGTTCTTTCATTTGCATTTAACAAGCCGCGAGACATTTCAATATTTACTTTGGTATAGACGTCAATTATACCATTTTTAATTAGTTCGTTTATTACCATACGTAGTTGATGTAGGGCACGCATTGCCATTGGATTTCGTACTGATGATGTAATTGGACTCCCCAAATAAAGCCTTCCGTCTTTTCCTCTTTTGGCGGGTTTATAGGTTTCAATTGCCGAAGGATGATATAATTTTTTGGCATTAAGATTTTCCTCCCCAAAATTATCAGCTAAAAATGATAGAACAGCTTCATCAAGGCGCTCAACTTTTATATGTTCACCTTTTCCAAGGTTTTTAGGCATAAATTCAGTTATCAGTTGTTGCGCCTTATTGATAAGATTATTCTTTTTATATTCCGAAAAGCTTTCAAATCTCTTTGTTCCAAAAGCTGTTTTGATTCTTCTATCAAGTTCATCAAAATACAAATGTTTAGCTTCTTCGCTCCATACCACATTTTCACGTCGGGCATTGGTAATAAATCCATTCACCATATTAACGATTGTGACATTATCAGAATGGTTTTCAATAATCTCCTTAATGGCAGTTCTTATTATTTTTCTATTCTCTTCATTCTTCCAAACATGAACAGGTAATGTCTCCTCCATATTGGCTAAAAAAACTGCATGCGAGTAAATTAAACCTTCGCGCAAATACGGTAAAATCTTATTTATAGCTTTCAGGCTTAGCGAAGCAAAATCTTGTTTTAAACGAATCTTCTCGGAAAACAAAATCGTTTTATCCTCACTAAAATTAAAATGCTTTTGTGCGAATTCTTTGAGTTTCTTTTCTGAATCAAAAGTAAAAAGAGCATGCCAGGCGTCAGAAATAAGTTTAGGCGTTCTGTTATTGCCGTCTTTAAAGTAATTAAAATCATCATCAATAAAATCAGCTTCAAACAAATCTTTAAAACGAGCCGAAACTGTGCAACCACTAACCGTTGTTTTCATCGAATAGTTTAGCAAGTAATCCTCAGGGTTCTTTTTCCTATCCTTATAATATTTGTATTGCATTTTTGGAGCAAGTTGTTTGGCTAAATCTTCAAAATCAAAATGTTCTCGTTGTAAGAAAAAACGTGGCACTATTTTACATCGCTCTTGTGCATTAAGAGGCCTCAACTTTTCATCATCAGGTGTCTTTATTTTAATATTATTGATAAAACAAAGCATCCGGTATTCTTCAAATTCCGGTCGCGACACTGCACATCGAGGTTTGGTCGGCTCAAACACACATTTACCTACAAATCCCTTTTGCGATTTTAACGGACGCTGGTAAAAAATGGCTCTGTGTAATTTGCGTTGCAATTCTTCTGAGATATTCTGAAATGCACATATACGGTGAAATTCATCCAGGTAATCCTCTTCCCTACTTGTGTAATGGTTTCTTATTTTTTCTCCTTTAAAATAACAATCTTCATAAAAATACTGACCAAGTGTTCTGTCACCTTTCTTTTCTTGTAACGCTTTAATACTACTTTTTACTTTTCCTGTTTCATTTTCAGGTGTTGAATCTAAACGGTTACTGAGAAATCCCCGTCGTTGTGCCATGTGGTAAAAAGCACGGCCAAGCTTTTGTTTATTCGCTTCGTTGTTTAAATCTAATTTCTGAGTTATTGCCAGATTTCGAAAAAAATAGGGATGCTTTTCGGAATCTTCATCCGTAAGCCACCAATTATGAAAACTAATATTTTGAGGATAGACCTTTTTGTATCTCCACAAAGCTAATTCTTCTTTTGTTAGTTGAGGACAGTAACCATATTCCGACAGTACTTTAAGTGTTTCTATCTTACGTAGTTTCCTACGGTACTTTAGACGTCGAGCACTACGATGTTCTGTTCGTTCAGCTGCTTTCGAACTTTCTATGCCTTTTTCAATTTTTACGCCCTCTTGGAAAATTCTTACTCCTTTATCTAACAAAGAGTATTCTCCGTCTTCCTTCTCCACAACAGCCCATCCGATACTGTTTGTTCCGAGGTCGAGTCCTAATATTTTAGCCATTTGACGTGGTTTTAGGTTGAGAAATCAAGAAAAAATTCCTTAAATATAAAACAAATGAAGAAAAAATACCTACATTTGTTCAACAAAATTATTGAAAACCATTTTTATATCTTATCACAATAAGGCCACCGATAGCTATCGGCATGCCGAAGGATATAAATCCTGTACTCCCGCTTCGGTGGGAGTTTTTTTTTGATAAACAGTTGGGTATTTTGTGGCCGGATTCTCATGGATAATGTTGTTTGGTATTCACAACCCGAAACCGGTAACCTGAAGCATGTATCCTGCAACCTGCTCCCAAGGGATGACCGCGGCAAAACCCGTAACCCGAATTTTCTCACCCTCTTCTTCCGGTTTTCCAGTATCTTACAACCAGGAATAAAACAGCTACGAAAATCAGGATATAAATAAGCAGTTCAATCTGTTTCATTGGAATCTATTATATTCTTCATTACACGCATTTTGTGGGTATAACGTTTCAAATCAATGTTAAAAATTCCAAACTGGTCCACATTGTCGATTCGTACTTTACCCGAGGCGTGAATTATTTTGTTGCGTTTCCAGATGATGCCCACATGCACGATGTTTCCTTCCTCATCGTCGAAAAAAGCCAGGTCGCCGTGTTTGGCCTCATCCACAAAACTCAGGGCAGTTCCCATTTTCACCTGCTGGCTGGCATCGCGCGGAATAGTCAAACCAATCATTTTGTAAATAACCTGGGTAAACCCGCTGCAGTCGATGCCAAATGGTGAACGGCCACCCCATAAATAAGGCGCGTTAAAATATTTTAAGGCTTGGGTAATAAGCACATCCCTTTGATTTTTCGATTTCCCGTAAAAAACCTCACCGGCGGCTTTATATTTTTCGCTGCCTATGGAAAATTCACGAAGGTAAGGGCGCCAAACAGGCAACGTGCTTCCGGCCACCAGCATCAGGTTTTGCTCGTTAGTTACAGGTACAATGCTGAGAATGTCACCCGTAACGGCAAAAGCTCTTTTTTCGAGCTGGTAAAACCTGCGTACATTCAGCGGAGTAATCATCTTGCTGTCAATCCAGCCTTCGTAACCATCCCAGGCCAGTTTTACGTGACTCCATCCTACCATCTCCTCAAAAATTTCGAAATGTTCGCCAAACAGCACCTGGGTTACCATCTCACTTTTTTCAGAAGGTTCTTTTCTGACAGGAATAAGGCTTAAACCGGAAATACCGTAGTCCATCCAAATTTTTTCTTAATTTTATTACGTAAAATGAAACTGCGCGTTGTTTGCGCCATTCAACACAAATCTATAAAAAAAACGGTGTGTGCTGAAGCAGATGAATTTTTATTTATGATTTTTGTAAACGATAACCGGTGAATAAATAATTCCGGCCAAATAAAAAAGAAAAACGATGAGTAAATTTTTTACCAACCTGAAAAAATATACGCAAACCTTTTACTGGGTTTTTACTTTTCTGGTAACTGCTGTTTTGCTTTTTCTAATTATGCCCGGGGAGCAAAAGTTTAAATACGAATACCAGAAAGGATTTCCGTGGAATCATGAAAACCTGATAGCGCCGTTCGATTTTGCCATTCAGAAAACGACTTCTGAAATGGAACTGGAAAAAGAGGAATTTTTGGGTTCTGTTATACCCTATTTCACGTTCGACACAACCTTTGCGGCGGCTAAAATCAACCAGTTAAAAACTGACTTGCAAGCGCTTGCAGATTCATCCAAAACCACAAACCTGGAGTTACTTGCCGAGGTTGAAAATGAATTGCATAACATTTACTCCATTGGCATTCTTCCCCGAACAGCAGACACTTATAACGAACTTTCCGGAAAAACGGAACTGAAAAAAAGATCCGGAAATGTGGTAACAAAAATTCAGATCGAAAAAATATATACCGAAAAAACGGCCTACAACGCTTTCAACAACAAAATCAGAGAACTGGCACAGGAGCAACCGGGAAAGGCCGGTTTTCTTTTGAACCTTCAGCCCGAAAAATACATTGTTTCCAACCTGGATTACGATGCAAACACAACACAAAAAGAACTGGAAGAAATTACGCGAAACATTTCATCAACACGCGGTATGGTTCAGACCGGCGAACGGATAATCCTGCAAGGTGAGATTGTAAACGACGAGAAATTCCAGGTACTGGAATCGTTAAAAGTAAGTTACGAATCGGAAAAGGGCGAAGGGATTAACCGATACATGATTTCCATTGGAAAAGGTACATTGATTGTGGTATTTATGGTGTTGCTTTTTACCTTTTTATACATCTACCGTTTTGATATTTTAAACCAGTTCAGGAAACTCTCTTTTTTGCTGCTGTTTTTGGTGAGTGTAGTATTCCTCACCCTGTTTATCAACTCATTTCCCAACCTCCATATTTACATGGTTCCATTTGCCATTTTCCCCATAGTGGTACGCACTTTTTTCGACTCGCGCACAGCTATTTTCACCCTGTTAATTGCCACCATTCTTACGGGGTTTTATGCGCCCAACAACTACGAATTTGTTTTACTCCAGGTAACTGCCGGTGTTGTTGCAGTGTTCAGCCTGAACAAAATGCACCGGCGCGGACATTTAATAATGGCTGCCATTTGGGTGCTGCTCACTTACTCATTGGTTTATGTTTCACTTCAATTGATATATGAAGGATCGTTCCTTTCCATCAATTATAAAACCATGCGCTGGTTTGCATTGGGTAGTGTACTAATTCTGCTGGTTTATCCGCTGGTTTTTATTTTCGAAAAAATATTCGGATTTGTTTCCGATGTAACCCTAATTGAGTTGTCGGACACCAACCAGCCGGTGCTGCGCAAACTGGCCGAGGAAGCTCCCGGAACGTTTCAGCACTCGATGCAAATTGCCAACCTGGCCGAAGAAATTATTCTGAAAATTGGCGGGAACCCGTTTTTAGTGCGTGCCGGTTCGCTTTATCACGATATTGGTAAAATTGCCCGGCCCGAGTTTTTCATCGAAAATCAGGCTATGGGAATCAATCCGCACGATAAAATGAACCATTTGAAAAGCGCCGAAATAATAATCGACCATGTAATAAACGGGGTAAAAATGGCACGCAGGTACAAACTGCCTGAAGCGCTGATTGAATTTATTGCCACCCACCATGGAACAACCAAAGCGCAGTATTTTTACCTGAAACATCAGGAAGATAACCCTAAAGAAAAAGTGGATGAAAATTCATTCATTTATCCGGGACCTTTACCACACACTAAAGAAGCCACGGTTGTTATGATTATTGACGGGATTGAAGCGGCATCCCGCAGCCTGAAAGAAAAAACCATGGAAAACCTGAAAGAACTCATCAACAAAATGATTGACCAGAAAATACGCGATCGGCAACTGGAACAATCAGATTTAACATTCCGGGATATTACAATCATAAAAGAAACGTTATTAAATAAGTTGATTAATATCTACCATGTTCGGATTGAATACCCGAAAGAGAAGGAAAATCAATCAACAAAACAGGATTAATATTCGTTTAAATGGTTTTTAAAAGGAAATGAAAAAATACAATTATATTAAAATTGCAGGGCTGCTGTTTCTTGCATTTTTTTTACTGAACAGTTGCAGTGAACTGCCATTGCCCAACCCTGAACCACCAGAAATTAAAAAGGAGCAGGCGCCGGCGCTGACTCAAAAAATAAATGATTTCATCAACCTGGTGATGGAGGATATTTACCTCTGGTATAAAGAAATCCCTGACATTGACATTCGGTATGAATTCGATCCCAAAACATATTTCAAAAAACTGCTGTTTGTTGAAGACAAATGGTCGTTTATAACTGACGATGTTGAAGCGCTGGAAAGCAGTTTTGAAGGAGTGGAAACCACATTTGGCTATTCGCTGGCATTCGGGCGTTTTTCAAATACCGGCGACATTTTCGCGCTGGTGGAGTTTGTATATCCAAACACCCCGGCTGCCGAAGCAGGAATTGAACGCGGAGATATTATTGTTTTGATGAACGGAGATGATATTACCGACGATAATTACACCGATTTGCTTTATGCAAGTTCACTCAATATTTCTCTCGGAATTTTAGGAGAAAACGGAATTTCTGTCGATCCAAAAACGGTGAATATGACTGCAAGAAAACTTAGCCTTGATCCGGTGCTTATTGCTGATATTATTGAACACGAAGGTCATAAAATAGGCTACTTGTTTTACGCGCAATATATTTCAAATTTCAATTCGAGCCTCGACGATGCTTTCAGGTATTTTCAGGAACAGCAAATTACCGATTTGGTGATTGACCTTCGTTACAATCCCGGTGGCGGAACCGATGCAGCGCAATACCTTTGCAGTACTGTTGCACCTTTAAATGTGGTTAACAACCGGTTAACCCTGGTTACCTTCCAATGGAACGACAAATACCAGAGCTACTGGGAATCGAGAAATGCAACCAACCAGTTGAAAGTAACCTTTAGCAATACCACTGAAGTAAAAATGGGCCTGGATAAAATGTATGTGCTCACAGGCAGAGGAACTGCATCAGCTTCGGAGCTAACCATTACAGGTTTAAAACCTTATATGGATGTAACAACAATAGGAGAATCAACTTATGGTAAATACACGGCCTCCATTACTTTCAAACCTGAAGATTTTCTGAAAGATGAACGTGGAAACGGTTATTACAACAGCCCTTCAGCATTCAAAGATTTCGACAACTGGGGTATTCAGCCTATTGTTTTGCGCTATGCCAACTCACAGGGCGTAACCGATTTTAAAGATGGTTTTGCACCCGATATTCCGGTTGAAGATGATTTATGGGCAGGAATTCCACTGGGCAATAAGCAGGAACCGCTTTTAAAAGCTGCCATTGAAAAAATTACCGGAACTGAAATTTTAGCCCTGAAAAAAGCGAAGATTCAGGTTCCCTATTCCATCTTCGACCGTGGTTTTTCCAAATTTGATAAAAATAAACGGGAACTGCTTCTGGAAAGTTTTTAATTTATTCCCGGGCAACCGAGCCCAGTCCTTCAATATTTTGAGTAACCTCCGGGTTTCCGCGGTACCTTATTTTTCCGGCGCCTTTAATGGTGGCATCCAACGTTTTGCCGGCATAAACCAAACCGGTTCCAAACCCTTCAATTCTAAAAGTTACATTGTCAGCTTTAAGTTCGCCTGCATTTATATGTCCGGCTCCGGCAAGGCGCACATTAAGCGATTCCGCAACTCCGCTGATTTCACAAAGCACACCTCCCCGGTTATCAATTCCAACATACCCGGCTTTTAATTGTAAGTTGACTTTTGCGCCGCCTTCGAGCAGCATATCCAAATCATCCAAATCGAGAAAACCACGCGTTTCCAGCCTGATGCCGCCTAAAATTCGTAACCGCTCCAAATCCTCAAAAGTAACCAGCAATGTTACTTTCCTGAAATCAAAAGGTTTGCGGTCAACATGCAAATGCAAAAGGTCTCTCCTGTGGGTCACATTCAAATATTCGAATGCCCTTTCATCAGCAGCCCTGACCTCCAGTGAATTTTTGTTTCCCTGAATTAATTCAACGCCAAAAGCGCCTTCAAGAAAAAGTTCGGAGAATTCACCAACATCATAAGTTCTGGAAAAATAATTATTGTTTTGGCTGATACTTTTTAAAGGAAATGACAAGCTGAAGAATAACAGCAATAAAAAGGACAAGTTGAGGACTTTTGAAGTTTTCTGTTTCATTTTTTCTGACTTTTAGCTGAATATTGTTTGAGAACAAATTTAAGGAGTTCTATCCAAATCAGGTCTGAATTTTCGACAAATGGCATAGATTTCAGGATAAATACACGAAAAGGCTACCCGTTTAATCGTTTGACGTAAGCTAAACCGTAAGCAATCAGCAGGTAAAGTATAACAATAATAAACGTATCCATTACAGAATATCCGGGCGGCGTAAAAAGTTGTTTCAATGCATAAATAAGTGACAACAGGAAAAGACCTGCCAACGTGTTAAATGCAATTCGCGAAAACAAACGGAATAACCACACCGAAGCACCCAACCAGATTGCCGCAAAAACAAAAAGTAAAATTCCATCAGACTGATTACCTCTGGTTAAGCGTATTACGCCCAAAATAGCCGGCAGCGAACCTGCAAGAAAAAGTCCCCGGGAAATGCTTCTTCTCATTTTATTTCTGATTCTTTCACTTTCAATTTCAGGAAAAAGTTGCCTTTTTAATTTTTTTTCGCTGAATTCAGGGTCAAATAAATCCTCTTCCGAATGAATAATGCCTCTTTTAATTGCTTCACTAATGGCCTGTTTTGCTGCGGCCTCCTGGTATAGTTTCCGTTTTTTGAGTACCTCAATCAATTGTTCGTTGCTCAATTCCGCCATTGTTTCTGCAAAATCTGTCTTTTGTTCAGTTGAATTTGAATTTAAAGGCATTTTCCAATATTTTTACAATTTCAAACAAATAAAAAAGAAATTTGTATTATAGATAAAATTGAAATCATTAAAAAATGAAAATATGAAAAATTTCGAATACAAAAATCCGGTGAAAATTATTTTCGGGAAAGGTACCATTCCAAAAGTTGCTGAAGAAATACCTCAGAATTCCAAAGTGCTAATGATTTTCGGTGGTGGAAGCATCAAAAAAAACGGGGTTTACGACCAGGTAAAAGATGCACTGAAAGATTTCGAATGGTTTGAATTTGGAGGAATTGAAGCCAATCCGCATTACGAAACCTGCATGCAGGCAATAGAATTGGTGAGAGCAAAAAACATTGATTTTTTGCTGGCAGTGGGTGGAGGTTCGGTGCTGGATGCCACTAAATTTATCGCTGCCGGTGCTTTGTATGAAGGAAAAGATCCCTGGGATTTTTTCACGAAACGGTTTTTGGTAGAACCCAAAGCCGCCGTTCCGCTTGGGGCAGTGCTCACTTTGCCGGCTACCGGTTCGGAAATGAACTGGACAACAGTTATTTCGCGTGTTTCCACCCAGGAAAAGCTTGCGTTTGGCCATCCGCTCGTTTCGCCAAAATTTTCGGTGCTCGACCCCGAGTGTGTATTTTCACTGCCCGACAGGCAGGTTGCCAACGGCGTGGTTGATGCTTTTGCACACGTACTGGAACAATACCTCACCTATCCGGTAAACGCACCGTTGCAAGACCGGTTTGCCGAAGGCATTCTTCTCACATTAATAGAAGAAGGACCGAAAGTGCTGGCCAACCGTACCGATTACGATTCGGCTGCCAATTTTATGTGGAGTGCCACCATGGCGCTAAACGGTTTAATTGCATTGGGTGTGCCAACCGACTGGGCAACCCACATGATTGGCCATGAGCTAACGGCTTTTCACGGCATTGACCATGCCCGCACCCTGGCCATTGTCTTCCCAGGGCTGATGCATGTTAAACGCAAAAACAAAAAAGATAAAATTCTGCAATACGGCGAACGCATTTGGGGAATTTCTGATGGCACAGATGATGAACGGATTGACAAAACCATTGCCAAAACAGTGGAATTTTTCGAGTCTTTGGGTGTGCCGTGTACTTTGCCTGAGTATGATGTTCCGGCCGAAACCATTGGAAAAATTAAGGAACGGTTTAAACAACGCAAAAGCAAGCTTGGCGAAAAACAAGACATTGATTACAACGAGGTAGAAGCAATTTTAGAAAACAGGTTGTAAGTGAAAATATAACAGATATTTTAAAGTACTGAGTTCATGTAATCCAATATAAGTTCGTCATATTTTTTTCGAAGTAGCTGAACCAATTGGTTTTGTGGGTCGAATTTCCATTCGCCGATTTGCGAAACAGGTAAAATTTTTGGTGAAGTTCCGGTGATAAACACCGCCTGGTAATGGGGCAATTCATCCAACAAAATATCTTGTTCGAAAAATGGGATCCCTGCTTTTTCTGCCAGCAGAATGGTTTTCCGGCGGGTAATACCTAACAAAACTTCGTTTCCGGGAGGGGTAATCAGCGAATCGTTTTTCACAAAAAACACGTTGCTCCTGCTACCCTCGGTTATGCGGTTTAAATGATCGACCAGCAGAACTTCGTACAAATTCTGTTTTTCCATCAATTTATCGGTCTGTTGCCTCACCGGCGTTTGAAAGACTTTTGCATTGGGATTTTCACGCTCGCCCTTTAAAATACCACAACGCACGCCGGTCTGGTACCATTGGAGCTCAGGATATTTGTGCTGAATAAAAAATGCCTTCAGATTTTCTTTACACGAAAGGAGAATATTTCCTGATAAAACCTTGTTTTCCCTGAGGAGCTCCAAAATAAAACGGTTAATCTGATCAGAGTTAAACCGGATGGTTTTTCCTGCAAGCGACGCAGAATGATAAAACCGTTCCAGGTGATCCTCCATAAATAGCGGTACTCCATTTTCAATCCGAAGCACTTCATAAATTCCTCCTGAATTTTCAAAAGCTTTGAATAAAGCGTTGGGCCTCAGTTCCCCGTTAAAAATAAAATACCGGTGCAATGGAAAGTAAACCATTATTTAAAATTTTCAGGCAAATGTATGGATAATTTTTTTCGTTTTCGTTCCTGAATCATAATCCTCAAAATCGTAAATTAGCAGAAAAGCAACATATGGCTTCTGATTTTAAATTACCAGATATTCGGCCTCCCATTACTTTCAATCCGCACAAACATCATTTTGGTTTTTTAAAACAGCAGATTGAAACCTGGAAAAACCTCTCCTGGCCAGAGGTTGAAAAAGAATTGTTACTCATCGGAACCAACCTCATCGACTTGTATTGCGGAAAACTTTCCGTGGAAGAAATATGCCGGCAATGCCTTCATTTTTCTGAAAAAGAAGGTTTAACATCTGCCGGAAAATTAAAAAACTGGCTCGGGCAAAAAGAATTTCGCAAAATAAAACTTTCAGATAATTCGGAGTGGGTAATCAAACAAGGATTGGAACCTGCACGGTTTTTGCACATTCACCCGGCAAAATATTCGCCATTTACCATTAGAGTGCGGGGCGCCACTTTAAAAACGGTTGTAGCCCTGAAGGTTCTTACCGGGAAAGAAATGCAGAATCAATTAAAGCTGAAACTGGTTAACCAGGTTCGCAGCGAAAAACTTGGTCTTTCGCCCATAAAAACGCTGGAAAAAGGAAAGGGAATTTCCCTGATTTGGACGCTTTTTAATTCGCCATAACCGAATTCCCGACATGCAAAACCTGTGCAACCTTGTTTTTAAAACTCCGGCCAATGGGAAGTTCCTTCCCTTCAATTTCGATGCTTGAAGATGTAAAGGCTTCAATTTTTCGTAACGACACAATATACGATTTGTGAATGCGTACAAAATCGTTGTCCTGAAGCTTTTCCTCCATGCTGGTCATGCTTGTTTTTGTGACTATCCGTTTTTCAGGTGTATGAATTTTCACATATTCACTCAGCCCTTCAATGTATAAAATGTCATTCAAATGCAACTTCAGCACTTTTTTATTCTCCTTCACATAAATAAATGCTTCAACGTTATTGTTTGCCGGTGAATAGTTTTCTACTGAACCAAAACTATCAAAAGAAACCAAAAAATATTTATTCACCGATTTCAGGAATCGCTTAAAAGTGATTGGTTTCAGCAGATAGTCCACTACATCAAGTTCAAAACCTTCGAGGGCATATTCACGGTAAGCAGTTGTGATAATTACCTGCGGAGGATGCTTCAATGTTTTTAGAAATTCAATTCCGGTAATCTGCGGCATCTGAATGTCCATAAACATGAGGTCAACTTTGTGGTTGCGCAGTGCTTCAAGGGCTTTCATGGCATCGCTACATTCGGCAACAATTTCAAAATTGTCAAGCTTTTGAATGTGACTACGCATTAATTCGCGAGCAAGAGGCTCATCGTCAACAATAAGGCAATTTGTTTTCATGGTAACTTAGTTTGTTTTCGTTGTTTTCTGCTCAAAAAAATAAGTATCTGTTTTCACCTGTAACAAAGACGTTACATTCGAACAAATCGTTACACAATTTTCCTGTTTTAATTGCAAATTCCAAAACCGGCAGAAACAAAAACTGAGGAATTACAAATGGTTTCAGATTTCCGTTAAGTTTAATTTCGCCT
>JAHYIT010000011.1 GCA_019429205.1 Mariniphaga sp.
AGGAAAAACCCTTGTCAAGAAGGAGCAGTGCTTTTAATTTATCGGCAAACCTCCTTTTGGGGCATTTTTGGTGCAAATGCCTAATTTCTTCCTTTTGTTCCTGTGTTAATCTTAAAATCATCATGCTAAATTACAATGCGTTAAAGATATTAAGAATTTCCGTTAAAAAACAGCAAAATGATACAAGTAATTAACAATCTGATTGTTAATTACTCAATATATAGGGCAGTTTGACAAATTTCCCGAAAAGTTATTAACGTTGGGTATATTTGAGGGGAGAGAAGCATCTGTTTTGTATAGGAAACGAGAATTGAAAGAATGAGTTTTATGTTTTATTTAATTTTATAATTAAAAAGTGGAAACGGATTCTATTCTGTTTCCACTTTTTCGTGGGCCCACCTGACCGTTAGTTATCGGGGGAACCCGGGAAACCCTGTTCCGATAGCTATATGTATACTTAGGTGCAGATAGTGTTCAAAAGTTTTTGCCTGAGTTCTGGATATTTCTTCAGATTTCTGTTATACAAACTAAAAACAAAACACTTGCTAATATAGCAAGTGTTTCTGCTTTAAAAAGTGGGCCCAGCTGGGCATGATCCAGCGACCCCCTGATTATGAGTCAGGTGCTCTAACCAACTGAGCTATAGGCCCGAATATCTGTTTTAAATGATACTCTATTTCAAATTATCAGGTCGTTTTATTGACCCCCTGATTGTGAGTCATCCGCCAGCTGGCGGAAACTGAGCTATAGGCCCGAAAATGTTTCGAATTTCGATTCTAATGTTCAAAGTTATGAAACAAACACGATCAGCGAATTTCGGAGTGCAAGTTTACAACTTTGTGCGAAAATACACAAGAGGAAACTTAAATAAAAAAAGGAAAGACTCTCATCTTCCCTTCCTTCCAGTGGTGCCACCTGGAATCGAACCAGGGACACACGGATTTTCAGTCCGTTGCTCTACCAACTGAGCTATGGCACCTTTTTATTTTGGTGTTGCAAAAGTAAGCAATTTTTTAAATTCACAAAGAAATTTCAATTCAAAGTCAATCAATTCAAAAAAAATTAAGGGAAGTTTTGTTTGTTTGTGTTGCGCCTTACTTTTACTACTTTTGCACACTTATAATTTTTTTAATGGTTGAAACTGATTTTCTGAAATATACGTTGCCCAATGGCATCCGGCTGATTCACAAATATGCTGATTCGCCTGTGGGTCATTTGGGCATTCTTATTAACACCGGCTCGCGGGATGAGGAACCTGACGAACATGGTTTGGCCCATTTTATCGAACACTCGGTTTTTAAAGGAACAAAAAATCGAAAAGCCTTTCATATTTTAAGCCGGATTGAAGATGTGGGCGGAGAACTGAACGCTTATACCACAAAGGAAGAAACGACGCTCTACAGTACTTTTCTGGCAGAGTTTTATGAGCGAACCGCTGAATTGTTAAGTGACATTCTGTTTAACAGTACCTATCCGGAAAAGGAATTGAAACGTGAAAAAGAAGTTGTTCTGGAAGAAATCAATTCCTATAAGGATTCTCCCTCGGAACTGATTTTCGATGAATTTGAAGAACTGATATTCGACGGACACCCCATTGCAAGGAATATTTTGGGGAATCCGGTAAACCTAATTGCTTTTAACCGGGAGTCTATTTTACGGTTTATCGGCAATAATTACCATACCGACCAGATGGTCATTTCTTCGGTTGGAAAAATTGATTTTGCAGCGTTAATCAAACTGACAGAAAAATATTTTGGGCAGGCTGAAACCAAGCTTAGGCAGAATGGCCGCATCCGATTTGATAATTATATTCCGGGTAATCTTCAGGTTGAAAAAGATACATTTCAGTCGCATTGTATGATGGGAAACCTGGCATTTGATGTGATGCACCCCAAACGAATAACTATGGTTTTGCTGAACAACATCATCGGCGGACAAGCCATGAACTCGAGGCTCAACATGGCTTTGCGCGAGCGCAAGGGAATGGCTTACAACATTGAATCGGGTTATACAGCTTATACTGACACAGGCTTGTTTAATGTTTATTTTGGTACCGACCACGAAAACCTGGAAAAGGCAATCAGCCTCGTTTTAAAAGAATTTAAACTACTGCGGGAGAAAAAGCTGGGTGTGTTGCAATTGAGTAAAGCACAAAAACAATTGATGGGGCAAATTGCCATCTCCACCGAAAACCGCGAGGATTTGATGTTAACTATCGGGAAAAGTTACCTGCTTTTTAATAAGGTGGATACGGTACAAACCATATTCAAAAAAATTGAAGCCATTACTCCACTCGATTTGCTGGAAGTGGCCAATGAAGTGTTGGATGAAAGTCAAATGAGCAGGTTGGTGTACCGATGATTTAGAAGGCCAAGGCAGAGAAAGAATAATTATCAGGTGAAAAAAGAAAATGAAATAGACAAGTATATTCTGGATCATATTGGGCCGGAAGATCAGGTTTTACGGGAACTTGACCGCGAAACCCATTTGAAGATACCTGGCGCCCGGATGATCTCAGGTCATTTGCAGGGTAAAGTGCTCACTCTGCATTCAAAAATGATTCGGCCGGAACGCATCCTGGAAATTGGGACTTTTACAGGTTATTCGGCTATATGCCTGGCTAAAGGGCTAAAAGAAAACGGGAAACTCATTACTATTGAGCTTGACGATGAACTGGAAGAACTGGCGAATAAATACTTTGTAAAATCAGGTTTAAAACAAAAAATCATTCAGGTTATTGGCCCGGCCCTTGAAATCATTCCATCGCTTTCAGAAAAATTCAACCTTGTTTTTATTGATGCCGACAAGCGCGAATATGTTGAATATTACAACCTTGTATTCGACAAAGTGCGTAGTGGTGGCTACATTATTGCTGACAACACACTTTGGAGCGGTAAAGTGCTTGATACACCTGTGCCCTCCGATGAACAAACCCTTGGAATTATAAACTTCAACGAAATGATAAAAAATGATTCCCGCGTGGAAAAAGTCATTTTGCCTTTGCGCGACGGGATGACCATCATTCGGAAGAAGTAAAATTGTCCTGTTCCGGATAGTAAAATTCCCAAAACCCAAAACGCAAATTCCAAATAAATTCCAATTATTCAAATGCTCTAAAATTCCAAAAACTCATCTTTGGATTGTTTGGAATTTTATAAAACTTATTTCATCGCAGCCTTCAGGCCTTCGGTGGTTGTGTAATATTTTACAATCATATTGGGAACTTCCCATTCGGGCATTTTTCCCTGGGCAAGAAAACCCAGGTATTTTTCGGCAACCTGTCCGAAATGGGCTTCGTGGCCTACTTTAAATTTTTCAGGAATATTTGTTACCCAAAGGTTATCACCCAGCTTATTCACTTCAAGTCCCGGGTATTTTGAAGATAAATCCTGAACGGCATTGTAAAGGTAGCCGGCAAATTCCTGTAAATCTGTTTCAGGAAGTGCTTCAATATATAGCTGAGGTTTGTAACCTTCCTCTTCGCCCTGTTTAATGGTGAGGTTGCATTTGGTTCCGCGCATAATGGAATAGTGTGTATCGCCGGTTCCTTCGGGCGCCTGAAAATTCCAGATTACCGAAACTTTTGCATGAATTCCTTTCAGCTTGTAATTGATTTCGCCGTTGCTGTAAACTTTCAAAATTCCATTTTCCACATCTTTCTGAAGGTAATCCGGGTATTCTTCAAGTTTTGTGCTTTGTTTAAACATTTCCGGAGTGAGGTCGGTGGACCAGCGGGTGGCCGAAACAATTTCCACATCTTCCTTTTTCAATGTTACTTCAGGAAACGCTTCCCACTGAATGAGGTCAACCAGGTGCGTGGTCACATCCACAATGCCTTCGCCCTGTTGTTCCACATCGAAAAACCAGGCCGGACGTACCAGTGGATTTCCCGATACATATTTGAAAAAGTGGTGCACACTTTCTTTGGTGATGGCCGGCTCTTCAGGTGTTCCTGTTTGCAAGGTTCCAAATACTTCAGGAATTAATGACAGTTCGCGTTGAATCATCGTGGTGATCTCATAGCGTTCGGTCATAATATCGTATAACATCACTCCGTTTTCTTCCGCCACTTTAAACGCTTGTTCCAGCATGGGAAATTCATCCGGTGTAATTACCATCGGTTTGTCTGCCAAAACATTAATTCCGGCTTCAACAGTTTCCAGAATGTATTCGGTTTTTTTGGCGTTGTTCCCCGCTGTAACCATCACGTTTCCGGGTTTTTCGGCCAGCATTTTTTCGAAGAAATCCGGACCTGTGTAAATTTCGGTTTTCCACGATGTAGGATTATCTGAACGATTGTTAAAACTTTCAATCAGGTTCAGGTGTGCCTGCAGTTCAGGCCCTTCGGGTGCATAAATATACACTGTCGGGTCAATCTGTTCCAGCATGGTTTTTTGCACCAGTGCAGCATGAAAATGGCCGGGGTCAAGGGTCATCAGTTTTACTTCTCCTTTAGCTCCTGTAAACATAGTTTTCGATTCCTGGGTTTCTGACTTCTGGCCTCCACCACTACATGCTGAAAGCACAATTGCGGTAGCCAGTGTTAAAATTGATATTTTTCTCATTATTGGTAAATTTTAAGTTGATTCCGTTAACGCACACAGTATGCAAATTTAAAATTTTATTTGAATCATTGGGCCAGGAATTTCTATTTATTCCATCAGGGGTTATCTTCAACTATTCGTTATCGATAAAATATTTGATACTTGTATCGTAAATTGTGTAATGAATGTATTTTTTGTTTTCCATCCAAAGCACAACGGTTTTGGCGTTTTCGGGTAAATATCTTGGAACGTACGGCCTGACATTGTCGTTCACTGAATTTTGTGTAACAGACGTTACTGTCCAGTTTGCACCTCCATCACCGGTTTCATGTTTTTCAATTTCGAAAGTACCATTGACCTCCCGCGAGAGATAAACAAGGTTGGGCTTTTGCGGATGTAGCGTCAAATTTCCCATGTAATACGACTCGCGTTCCGTTTTTCCCGGCTGGGTTTGCGGAAACCATTTTCCAGCCTTGCAAATTTCATGATCTTCCCAGGTTTTTGATTTTGAGTTGAACCATGCGTAATGGTAGCGGTGGTCGGTTTTCTCGGGGTGTCTTGAATACAAAATATATGGAACATCATTTTTTTCTACAATATCTGCAATCCATGCTCGTCCTGAATTTTCTGACGGTTTGTAAACCAGCGAGGCGTCTTTGGGTGAGAAAGGTAATTGTTCAAGCGTACATAATTTGGTTCCGTCGGCCCGCCAAAAAGCGCCGTTTTCGTAGTAGCAATAATAAACCGAATTGTGCGTTTCCACTTCCGGGTGCCCGTCTGTAAAAACCAGGTGAATTTTTGATTTGCCGTCTGAATAATATTTCACATAAGGCCTATTGTTGGGGTTAAATGGTTCGCTGCTAATTATTACATATTGCTCGTCCCATGTTTTGCCGTTATCAGTTGAAATAATCATGTTGGGTTTAAATCCTGTCCAACGTCCAAAAACAAACAATTTATTGTCTTCTTCATTTAAAACGTAAGGATTGGCATAGGTATAAGTTTCGCGGGGAAATTTTTCCAGCAACTCTTCTGTTTTTGGTTGAAAAACCAAATTTTCCTGAAAAGATTTAATATCGGATCCATTGGTTGTAGTGTTGGAAACAACTCCCTTATTTGTGGAATGCCAGGCAAACATGGTAAATACATTACCGTTTGGCAAAACCACAAAAGCAGGATTGTCGTGGTCATCAATTTCCAGTTGCGGATAGATATTGTTGAATTTTTTTTCACCCGATTTTAAATCTAACGAAGCAACTTCAACCGAACCGTCTTTTTTCACCCAGCCTGTAATAACCAGGTTTTCGTTGTAATAGATTGCGCGGGGGTCCGAAAACCAGCACCAGGTTCCATTATCTGAAAAAGTGTGAATTGTTCCAGAAATTGGTGTTTTACTTTGCCCATTGGCCATGTTGTTTGCTTGTCCGAAAGTTTTTAATCCGGTAAAAATCAATAAACAAGCGATAAGAATTGCTGGTGTTTTCATTGTTAAACCTTTTATTAAAGGCCTAAATTTAAAAAGAAAAACCAACTAATTCGAAACGTTGGTGTTTAGCAAGTTTCATTTCATTAAAACATCATCTGTAAAATGTTAAGAATATTGATGTTATCCGGACTGAGCAAAAAGTAAAAGCGCCACCCGAAAACGGGTGGCGCAGATCTAACTAAATCTAACAAGTGATTCCAAATTTACACCTGGAAAAAAATCAGATATTTTTATTAATAACCATCATTTTGTCTCATTTCATTCGTTACCCTTGTTAACTGATTGGCCGGAATCGGACGTAACAAATGGTAGGGTTGAATAAAATTATTTGTTTGACCTTCAGGATTATACATGGTGTATCTATTAATTAGTTTTCCTGTCCGTTTAAGGTCGAACCATCTTTTTTGTTCTCCGTTAAATTCTCTGGCCCGCTCATCCAGGATAAAATCGATCGTGACATCACCTGCAGAGATTAACATTTCATTTTCCTTTCCGGGATACGCAGCTCTTTGTCTGACTGCATTTATATATTCAACAGCTTCTGCTGGTTTATTGTCATTTAACAAAGCCTCAGCAAGTAATAAGTATGTTTCAGACAAACAGTAAACAATCATATCACGCGAGCCTTCAGCATGATTTACCGATGGGCGCTTGTTATCCTCATATTTCCAGGGAACCGGGAAAATATTTATACTGTTATTATTGGTGCCATCGGTAGTGTACCATGACCAGGGTTTACCTTTTGCATTTGGATGCCAGCTATATAAATTTTTACCTGCCTGAACTCCGGGAAGTCTGGCTTCGATAGCTGCTACTTCAGCTTCGGTAAAGTCTTTTCCTGTTAAGTATATTGCTGTATCTCCAACCGATGCTCCTTCGGGGAGCGCATTGCCAGTGGTATTATAGTACCAAACAGTCTGATATCCTTCAGTGAATCTGGAGTCAACATCATATTCACCGTTAACACGGAAATTATTCAACAACCATCCTGTTGGTCTGTAACGAATCCAGGGACGCCCATATCCATGACCAAGGGCGCGTATCAAGCCGGAAGCATAAACTTCATACCATGGTCTGAAATGAAGATGCGAATGATTACCAGATGGTGTTAGAAGCGGATCTTCTTCATATTGAACTGAAAAGAGGATTTCCTGATGTTGCTCATTGTCATGATTATAACGTGCAAGAGGATCCGTATCCAAAGCAAGCCCATAATCGTTTATTACAGATTTAAATAATGGAACAGCCCCGGTATTGTTGCCTCTGGTTAAATGAACAAGGCCCAGCATGTGTTTGGCTGCCACTTGTGTTGCTCTGCCAAATTCACTTTGAGTTACCGGCAGGTTAGCAATTGCAAATTCCAGGTCGGAAATAATAGCAGTGTAAACATCTGCCTCAGGTGTCCGGGTTGCTTCCGTTTCTACTCCCTGGGTTTCTTCCAAAGTCAGTGGAATATCTCCAAAGCTCTGAACAAGAACAAAGTAATAATGTGCTCTTAAAAAACGTGCTTCAGCAATTTTAGGATTTTTCTGCTCTTCAGTTAAATCCTCGGATGCTGTTGCTCTTTCTACAACTGCATTACAGGAATTAATAGCCTGATAAAAATTAGCCCATAAACTCCAGAATCTGCCATTTTCAGCATTTAATCCAGCCCCGTACCTGTCAATATCCCAGTCGCCTCCATGACCTCCATGGGTATATTCATCGGTACCAAAAACTGATAGTTTATTGCCGTCTTCCTTTGCATAATAAGATCTGAGGAATGAATATGCTGCATTCACTCCTGCATCCAATCCGTCCGGAGTATTTAAATATTCTGCTGTTACTCCTGATACAATTTCTTCATCCAGTGTATCGCAGGAAACAATAACGATGGATAAGGAAATTAATACTATTATCAAATATTTCATTTTTTTCATCTTTACAATAATTAAATGGTTCTAAAAATCAATATTAACACCCAGTGAATACATCTTTACAGACGGTGTATCGCCGCGAATTACTCCATCATAACTTTCCGGATCCAATCCATTGTCTGATATTTTTGAGAATACCAGCGGAGTATCAGCATTGATATATATTTTCATTGCTTTTACACCAATTTTCGACAATGTATTTTGTGGCAATTTATAAGCTAATTGAATGTTTTTAACTTTCAAAAAATCTCCTTTCTGATAACCCCTGGTTGAATTATACAGCGGATTTTCTCTCGAGCCATCGGCCATCGGGTGTTCATTTGTTGGATTATCTTCAGTCCAGTAATCAACATTCAGGTTATTATACCGCCCTTGCAGAGTAGAAAAATTAACTTCAAATTGATTGTAAATGGTTTGACCAAATACACCAAACAGCAGGAAGGAGAACTCAAGATTCTTGTAAGCCATTCTTGATCCCAACCCCAGTGTTACATGCGGGATATTGGTTCCAAGTATCTGACGGTCGTCCTGGTTTATTTTTTTATCATCATTAACGTCTTCTACTTTAATAATCCCGGGTCTTACCTGGTACTCAGTTGCTTCAGCTTCTTCGCCAAGTTGCCAAACACCAATTTTATTGTAATCGTACCAAACGGTAAGCGGTTCACCGATAAACCATTGGTTGCCCACATCGTCGGTTTTGTCTCCATACAAATCAACAATTTCTTCCCTGTTTCCAAACAGGTTTAAATCGGTTGACCAGGTGAAATCTTGTGTATCCACAACACGAGCATTTAATGAGAATTCCCAACCCCTGTTTCGGGTTTCTCCCACATTGGTCATTACATTATCAAAACCGGAAGTGATAGGAAGTTTTCTTTCCAGCAGAAGGTCAGTTGTATTGGTTTGGTAAAGTTCTATACTTCCTGCTATCGATTGTCCTATTCCAAAATCAACACCAATGTTGGTCGTTGCTGATGATTCCCATCTTAAATCAGGATTGGCAATAGCAGAGGGGCGGTAGCCAAACCCGGAGGAACCTGCAAATGAGTATATTGTACGGGTTAATCCGCCTCGGGTTTGATAAGGTGAAATACCTGTATTACCCGTAACACCGTAACTGGCTCTCACTCTTAAATCTGAAAAAAGATTTTGATTTTGCATAAAATCTTCATTGCTTATTCTCCACATGGCGGCAGCAGATGGAAAAAATCCCCATTTCTTGCCTTCAGCCAACCGGGAAGAACCATCGTAACGTCCGGTTAGGGTAAACAAATATTTATTTTTGAAACCATAATTAACACGGCCCATGAAGGACATAATACCCCATTCCTGTAAATCTGAGTTATAGCCCAAAACTGTTTCACCCGTTGAAAGGTTGTGAAACAACTGATGTTCGTATGGCAATCCTTCAACATCTATTAATGACATTTCATAATCTGATTCCTGGATACTAAAAAGGCCGGTAGCTTGAATATTATGATTTTCGTTAAGCTCTTTATCATAGGTTAAAATATTTTCAAACGTCATTACATTCGTAGCCCTGTGGATTTTTCGTGCTCTTGGTGTGCTGTATTGTCGGGCCGAAGAAAGACTTCCCTGGAATAATCCTTCCCGGCTTTTTTGATAATCGATACCATAATTCATTCTGTAACCCAAAGACTCAGCTATATCTATTTCAGCAAAGATATTACTGAACACTCTTAATCGGGATCTTTCATCTATGGAGGCATTTTCAGCATAATCTGCCAAAGGATTCCAACGAAGCGGATCAGACGCCGGTTGATAAATTATATTTCCATCTTCGTCGAATGGCTCAGCCAATGGAGATGCAAGAACTGCACTGCTATACACGTTTGTTCCCCGGTTCTGAATTTGGTCGGATAACTGAGTTGAAGTTCCAACTTTTACAAAATCGCTAATTTGATGATCGAGATTTAACCTGAATGTTTTTCGTGTAAAATCCTGGGTTTCAATAACAGTTTCTTCGTTGTGATAATTGGCCGACATTGCAAACGCAGTTTTTTCATTTCCGCCACGCACACCCAACTGGTGGCTTTGCTCGTAACCGTTTGAAACAATTAAATCAATCCAATCGGTTGAAACGCCATTTTCAAATGCTGTTTGTTCAGCGTCTGTAATTGACCGGCCACCATCAATTTTAAGTTGCATGAAATCCGGCCCGGACATCATATCTGGCTTGCCAAGCGGTGTTGTTACGCCATAATAGCCGTTGTAAGACACTGTTGTCGGCATATTTCCTCCCCGGGTTGTTGTAATGAGAATTACGCCATTTGCACCTCTTGAACCATAAATAGCTGTGGCCGAAGCATCTTTAAGTACTTCCATCGATTTAATATCGCGTGGATTAATGTCATTTATATTTCCTTCGTAAGGAATTCCATCAACTACAAAAAGCGGATCATTTGAGGCAGTTAATGAGCGTCTTCCTCTTACACGGATTGTAACACCATCTCCGGGCCGGGAACCTGATGACATAGATACAACACCAGTGGCACGTCCCTGCAGAGCACTTCCTGCATCTAAAACAGGTAGTTCCTGGATGTCTTCGGAGTCGACAGAAGAAATTGATCCTGTAACACTGCCTCGTCGTTGGGTACCATAACCAATGGCAACAACTTCTTCCAGGCCAATTACATCAGCCTGCATAACTACATTTATTGTTGACTGATTACCAACCGTAATTTCCCGTGGTTTCATTCCAATAAATGAAAACACAAGAACATCGCTTCCTTCGGGAACCGTTACGGAATACTGCCCCAAATCATCGGTGACAGTGCCAAGCGTTGTTCCCTTCACAACAACTGTTACACCCGGCATTACCATTCCATCTTCTGATGTAACACTACCGGTAACAGTTCTTTGACTCATTGCATAATTGACAGATGCAATAAGTAATGCAATTAAAATCAATAATTTACGCATAGATTTAAAATTAAACTGGTTAATGAAAAATAAAAATTAGAATTCCCGAATTGTGATAATGAACATTAAATTCATCGATATCATTTTTTCTTTCGGAATAAAAAAGTTTTAAATGGATTATATTTTCATAGTTTTGCGATTAAGTTTAATTAGTACCCTTTTTGAACTATATTTATAGCGGAAAAGTGCTGGAACACTTTTCCGCTTTTATATTATAATTTCCACGTGCAAAATACAAAAACTAAACTATTTGTAATTGACGTTTAATAGCAAGGTTTAATACTATTTTTGCAAATTTATCTTCTCACATAGTCGGTTCCGTACGGGTATCGCTGTGGCCGGCTCAGCATGGAATTGGCCAGGTCATTATTCACAAATTTTTCCGTTTTCGGGTCCCAGCGCAGTATGCCCGGAACTTTCATGGCAATGTGGCTAATGAGGCAAACCGAACAGGCGCGGTGGCCAATTTCAACCGGAGAAATAGGCTGCTTACGCGACTGAATACAGTCGAGCCAGTTGCCGTGCTGTTCTTCACTTACATACAAGTGGATTTCATTTTCCCCGATTTTCGATTTCAGAATTTCGGGATCGCTTGCATCGAGTGCTTTAGTGCTTCCTTCCGGAATAGGATCGCTTTCCGTGGCACGGTAAGCGCCACGTGTTACAAAAATCCATCCATCTGTTCCTTCATAACGAATACCGTTTGGAAATCCGCCACTGGTATATACGGTTATCCCGTTTGCGTATTCATGTTTCACCATAAAGTCGCCATGCACATTCCAGTCGCCAAATTTTGGAAATTGCGCCACGGCCTCCACAGAAATGGGGCCGGTATATTCGGTGTCCATTCCCCAGGCAGCAGAATCGTAGTGGTGTTGCCCCCAGCCGGTAATCATTCCGGCGCCGTAATTTTCATGGCGGAGCCAGCCCGGGCGACTGTAATCATCCTGCGGATGCACCAGCTTTTCTTTGTATTCGATTTCAGGAGTGGGACCGAGCCACATGTCAAAGTTCAGATTGGGAGGTACTGGACTGGATTGAAACACCGGGCCTGATGGGTCTCCGGGTAATCCGATTTTAACCGTATGCACTTTCCCGATTCTTCCGTTTCGCACCAGTTCGGCTGCCCTGCGGAACTGTGCCGACGAGCGTTGCTGGGTGCCTACCTGCAATATCACTCCCTGCCGGTGAACAACATCACTCATCAAACGGCCTTCTTCCACTGTAAGCGAATTGGGTTTTTGCAGGTAGATGTCTTTTCCTGCCAGGGCAGCTTCCATTGCCGGTTGGGCATGCCAGTGGTCGGGTGTGCTGATGATAACTGCGTCAATGTCCTTGTTCAGCAACATTTCTTTGTAATCGCTGTACATTTTTACGTCCACTGCATTGTTGCTTCCTGTTTTTTTGTTGTAATAATCCTCAGTAAGCTTTTTGCCATCCTCCATCCGCTTGCTGTCCACATCGGAAACAGCAACCATTCGGGCCACATCGTATTTTAACGTTTCGGCCATATCATGCGCCCGGGCAATCCTCCCACAGCCAATCTGTCCGATGTTGATTTTGTTACTCGGTGCGTTTTTCCCAAAAACCGACGAGGGAACAATAGTTGGGATGACCATGGCTCCGGCAGTTGCCGAAGTTGCATTTTTAAGGAATTCTCTTCTTTTCATATTGATTATTCTTTTAAATTATTTCTTTCTGTCAATTCTCAAATTACAAAAAACAAACTTCTCCATAGGAGTCCTTCGGACAAATAAATTCCAATCATTCAAAAAGTAAATGTTCGAAACTGGAATTCTAATTTTTGAAAATTGCTCTTTGGATTTTGCATTTTATTTGATTTTTTAGTTTTTGAAATTGATTTTTATTCTGATTTATACTTTTCAAATTCCTCTGCAATTTTTGCTACGAGATGGTTTCCCGTGTGAACCAAAACACGATAGCGCAATTTAATCTGTTCTCCTTTTTTCAGGACGATGTTTTTGTCGTTTTCCGGCCAGTACATTGGAGTTGGCGAAAAAAATCCGTAATCGCGGGTAAACCAGGGGGCTGGAAACCATTCGTTTGACGGATGTTGCATGATGGCCATTCCTTCCATTTTTCCCATGCGTTCGCCGTAATAATCCATCCAGGCCGAACGCTTCCCAAATGTATCTTTCTCACCGGTTTCCCCTTCGGCATTAATCATGGTACCGCCGTTAATAACTGCCAAATCGGGGTCCATCCGTCCGCTGAACAGCGAATGGTTGGTTTTATCGATGGTCACATCCATCAGCATCTCCATAACGATATCGAAGTCGATTTGAAATTTTTCGGGCGATGTTACTGAAACAGTGATTATTCGTTTGTCTTTAATGGGAGCATCGGCGCCAGGCCGTTTCCAGATGTTTTCATTTTCTATAACGGCTTTGTCACCACCCGATTCCAGGATGTCAGCCCGCAATGAAACAATCTGTCCTTCATCCAGGCCTTCCTGCCAGTAATTTCCACCATTCACCTTGTCGCAACCAAAAAACAGCGAGCTGTGGTGCGGGTAATTGGCGTTTCGCATGGAAGTTACCGTGGCATTCGATGGGCCGTTTACCGGGAAAAAGAACGGGTATTTTTCAAATTCAGAAAGAATATAACTGGTAAACAGGTTGCCGTTCACCCTGAATTCAATTTTATCGCCCACCTGTTCGGCAGTAACTTTAGGCTGGGCTGTTGCCACAAATGTTGTGGTTAAAAGAATCAGAGAAATTAATGTACTTTTTTTCATCTTAATTAAACTTTTAAATTTCTAATCTGTGAATCTGTGGCGACTTTTTTTTATGCCACAGATTCACAGATTTTATAGTATAACACGTTTTGTTACCAGCGAATCTTCTCCAAAATTTACAATTAAACCTAATTTACATTTCGATGCTGCAAGGTAATTAATAACCCATTTGATATGATTTTCTACAATTCCCTGCTGTGCTTTCACTTCCAGAATAATTTTATCAAAAACGACAAAATCCGCATGAAAATAATGGGTCAATATTATGTCTTTATATTCAATTTCATATTTCTTTTCGCGTTCATAAGGAATATTTTGCAGTTTAAACTCGTATTCCAAAGCATCTTTATAAACAATCTCCAAAAATCCTTTCCCCAGTATCCGATGAACCTCCATACAAATCCCAATAATTCGATAGGTTTCTTCTTGGTACGGATATTTTTTCTTTGAATATTCCATTATTTCAATCTGTGAATCTGTGGCGACTTTTTTATTTTTGCCACAGATTCACAGATTATTCTTTAATTTCAATTTGTGGCATTTTCGCAAAACTGTTCCAGTATCTTTCTGCTTTTTCAGCATCCATTTCCCCATCAAAAACAACCATCCGGTATTTTAATGTATAGTCGTTTCCGGGTTCCAGTTTCCAGTCTTCGTGGCGGATGGGGCAAAATTCGAAAAACATATCGCCGCGCCCGCCATTTGCATCAAGCGGCCAAACGCGCATGGGCTCCGGATGCATCCGGTTTGAAGGGTGGCTTAAGAAAAGAATGCCCGAGCGGCCTTCGCTAACATCCGATTCTCCTTCCACAATGCACCAGCGGGCAAACGAACCGTCGGCTTCGGCCCTGTCTTTTCCGTCGGAAGTCAGCACGGTACAATTGTCTTTGTGCCATTTTTCCGTAGCGCGGAAGCCAATTCCTCCGCCGTATCGGTATGCATCGAGCATAATTCCGTTAGGCAGCGGGCTGTTTAGTGTGGTGGTGTAATCAACCACATAAACCTCTTCTGAACCATTCCACGCCCGCACATCCAGAATTTCATTTATGGCTACCTGGTCTGGTCCCTGCGCACCAAAATCGATGTGCTGCTGTAATGCTTTAAAACCGCTGAAAACAGGCCCTTCCGTTTCTGATAAAAACGAGGCAAATTTCACGGTTCCTTCGCCTTTGGCAAGGTTCCAGAAATCCACCTCCCGGTCGCCGATGTGTGTCAGCGTCCACGGGCCCCATATACCATAATGGTGGTAATGGTCGGGTGGTTGTATGCGCGAGAGTTCTTCGCCCCCGGGCGACCACAACGGATGAATGTATCCCGAGCGTTTGAATAGCGGATTGACTCCCCCGGGCGGGAAAGTGGTTTCAAACCGGTAACTCAAAACCGGTTTTTCATTCATCAGCAAACTGAGGTCTTTGTGCCTTTTAACCACTTCCGATTTCGGTTGAGGCTTTTCGGTTTCCTTCTCTGTTTTCAGAATAAAATTTCGTGTTGAGTTCGCAGGTGAAATTCCCTTCAGAATAAACCAGAGTTTTGCCGAATGACCGGATTCAAGCTGGCAGGCGACCGGTTTTTCTCCGTTTGCCGTTACTTCATAAAGCGCCAGAGACCCCTTGTCGGTACTGTAGTTTAATCCATCGAGTGCCACCGAAACCGGAGCATTAATCCGTTCTTCCCCAATTTGAACTGAAAATTTTGTCAGTTCCTGAGCAAAAATGCCGGAAGTTAAGAATAGCATGAGTATAAAAAGGATGTTCTTCATAATTTTGATTTTAACCACATAGGCACATAAGTTCACATAAGTTAAATTTAAATGTTCTGATGTGCCCTATGTGCCTATGTGGTTTGTTTTTCATCATCTTACTTCTTCATCAATCGTTTCCTTAAACGCTTTAATATTTTCCGTTGAAACACCCGGTGGCATTCCGCCGCCACACGACCAGATGACCCGGTTTTTGTCGCCAAAGTCATGTATCATTTTACGTGTTTCCTGCCGAACTTGTTCAGGCGTTCCGGCAGCCAAAACATCGCGGGGTGGGAGGTTGCCAATCAGAGCTATTTCCGGTCCGGCCAGTTCGCGAATTTCTTTCATGGAATGTTCAAAGCTGAAATTGAACAGGTGAACGCCCATCTCCTTCAGCCAGGGAGTGGAAATTAAACCCTGTGCATCGTTGTGGAAAAAGTTCAGATTTGAATCGAAAGCATTGAAAATCCGTTTGATATAGGGTACAGCATATTCACGGCACTCGTCGTCGCCAATAAATCCCACAATATCGTCGAGCACCAGAATGCCTTCAATGGATGGAAAAACTTCTTTCTGGTGCTGCAGCCAGCCAACGGTAAACTGCGTAATGGTTTCCAGCAGTTTGTGGCTGTTTTCCGGGTCCATCATAAAACCCATCATCAGTTCGGTAGTGCCCATTAAAAAGGAGGCAATGTTCAACGGACCGCGGGCAATGGCAAATTTCACCTCGTGGCCCATATCCTGCATTGGTTTTTGGTAGTTTAGCAGGCGCTGAATGATAAATGGCAGCAGTCCGTCGGTTTTTGGGTTGGGAACTTTTAAATTTCCGGCTTCTGAAATATTGCTGATGATTTTATCAGCATGGGGAAGGTTGTATTCGTTCCAAACCATTTTGGCGCCAAACGCCGAAGGTTCGGTACACATGCCAAATTCAGACCAGAATCCCGGCAGAAAAAGTATATCAGGAAAAGTTTCAATCGCCTTTTTATTGGTTTGAAACCAGATTTCTTCAGATGAATAATACTGAAGCGTGGTAACCCCGGCCCAGCCCGGAATCCATGGACTGTCGATTATAAATCCGGTTACCGGTTTTGCACGTGTTTTCCCGTTTACACTATCCAGCAGCAACTGCCATTGTTGTCTTGTCATAATTTCAAATTGATTTCACTTTTCAAATTTAGGTTATTCGGAAATCATTTGGTAGTATTTTTTTAGCAAGGATTTGTACTGTATTAACATTTTTATTAATATTGAACCCATGAAGGTGATGCAGGAATATATCGATTTTCCGTTACGAACTGCAGTTAAAGTAAAATGGCGTAAAATGCCTCACTTTACTTATCCGTGGCATTTTCACAGCGAATACGAGATTTTGTATGTGATTGAAGGTACAGGAACCAGCTTTGTGGCAGACAATATCGAACAGTTCTATTCGGGCGACCTGGCTATACTGGGCAGTAATCTGCCGCATTTCTGGCGCAGCGATGAAAAATACCATGCGCCCGAAAGCCAGGAAAAAATAAACTACATTGTGATTCAGTTTCCCGGCGACCTGTTTCGTGAACCCATTTTCGAATATCCTGAATTTCATATCATACAGGAATTGTTTAGACGTTCATCGAGAGGAATCCGGTTTTTGCCGCCATTTTCCGAAAAAGCGGGAAAAATGGTTTTGCAAGTTGCCCAAAGTTCAGGTTTCGACCGTGTAATTTTATTGTTGAAACTTTTGCACGAACTGGCAAAAACCGAAAAGTACCGGTTACTGGCAGGCGAGTTGTACCAACAGCAAAACCACGATTTTACAGATGACCGCCTAACCAAAGTGCTTCATTTTTTAACCACACAATACCAGCAAAAGATTGAACTGGACAAAGTGGCCGAAATTGCCCATCTTCATCCTTCTGCTTTTTGCCGTTTTTTTAAGGAGAAAACCGGGAAGTCGCTGTCGGAATATGTTACCGATCTGCGGATTAGTTATGCCTGTAAACTGATTATCGAGGGGAAACTTTCGGTTTCACAGGTGTGTTTTGAAAGTGGATTTAATAATTTGTCCAATTTTAACCGCACATTCAAACGCCAGACAAAAATGACCCCGACGGAGTATTTCAAGCGGTTTCATGAATGAAAAAATTGATAAATGGCCAAACTGGGAAATTGTAAAACGGTTAAACTGGCAAACTGTGAAACTGTGAAATGGATAAATTATTGAATTGAAGTGTTATCTTCCGAGCCTTGAATTTACTCCCAATCCAAAAAAGAAATAATCGTAACGTCCCATATCATGAAATCTTTTTGGGCTTTCTTTCCTGTATCCGGCAACTGATGAAAGTGAAACGGTAAAATTCTCTTTTTTGAACAGAGTTTTTATTATTCCAATATTTACCCCCCAAAAATTCAGAGTTGTAATAATCAGTCATTTCCAGTTTTAAATGGTTTCCGGCAGTAAATCCCCAAAAAAAAGAATTGAAAAAAGAATTGTTAAAACTCAATACAATTTTTACCGGAATACCTAGGCTAAAAAATAAAAAAATTGGTTAATAACCCCTGAATTTATCAACAAATTCAGTCATCTCGATTTGTATTTTACTGATTATCAGTAACTATTTATTATTTTGTTTTTATTTTTCAAATGTAGTCCTTCCTGGGGAGCCACGCAGGACTTGAGGTCAAATTTCGACCTCTTTTTTTGTGCCCGGATTTTTGAAAACCTTGCTGGCATTGAGAAGTACCTGTATCGGTTTTGTGAATTCATAGAAAAATTGTACCTGTTTAATTGCCCCATCAATTTTGTCAATCATGGCCGGAGTAAAATAGATATCTTCGTCATCGACCGGTGTTAATGAATTAAACCTCATACATAATGTATTATTAAATATTTTCATTAATTTTGTATGGTTATTCATGCATTAAAATCGTAATAATAATTTTATGACTGATAAACTATACAAAAACTGGGTAGCAATGAGCGATAAAGCGCTACTAAAACACATTAGTGACTTTGTTAAACACCACCGTATGGAGCAGAACAAAACACAGGATACTTTGGCTACAGAGGCTGGAATAAGCCGTTCAACGCTCAGTTTACTCGAACGAGGAGAAAGTGTTACTTTGCCCACCCTAATACAGGTATTGCGTATGCTCGACCAATTACAGGTAATGGATGCTTTTCGAATAGAAAAACAGATAAGCCCGATTCTCCTGGCCAGGATGGAGCAGAAAAAACGTCAGCGGGTACGCGAAAAGAAAAAAGATAATCAACCTGAAAGCAATTGGTAATGATACAAACAGCATGGGTTAATATTTGGGGCGAACTGGTGGGAGCTGTTGCCTGGGATGAGGCTTCCGGTTATGCCACCTTTGAATACGACAACCGGTTTAAAAATAAAAACCGGGATTTGGCTCCTTTGCAGATGCCTGTATCAGGAACCAGAAGTAATTTTAGTTTCCCGGCTTTACGCCGGAAGACTGACTATGATCTTGACACCTTTAAGGGCTTACCCGGTTTGCTGGCTGATTCATTACCAGACAGGTACGGAAACGACCTTATAAATATGTGGCTTGCAAGTCAGGGACGTCCTCAAAACAGCATGAATCCAATGGAAATGCTTTGTTTTATAGGTTTACGTGGCATGGGAGCACTTGAATTCGAGCCAGCCACTATTAAACAACACCAGTGCACCTTTTCTGTGGAAATTGACAGTTTAGTGGACCTGGCCAGAAGGATGCTGAGTAAACGGGAACAATTTGTTACGAACCTGAACCAAGCCGAAGAAAAAGCCTTAATGGACATCCTCCGAATCGGCACATCAGCAGGAGGAGCTCGTCCAAAGGCAGTGATTGCCTACAACGATAAAACCGGTGAAGTAAAATCTGGTCAGACTAAAGTTCCCAAAGGCTTTGAACACTGGTTGATTAAACTCGACGGAGTGAGTGAAATTCAGTTAGGAGCCACCCAAGGTTATGGTCGTGTTGAATTGGCTTATTACAATATGGCGCGGGCATGTGGTATTGAAATGATGCCTTCAAAACTCCTGGAGGAAAACGGTCGGGCTCATTTTATGACCAAACGTTTCGACCGTGAAGGCAGCAACACCAAACACCACATCCAGACATTCTGCGCCATGAAACATTTCGATTACAACCTGGTGACAAGCTATAGCTACGAACAGCTGTTTCAGACGATGCGCGAACTGAAACTACCCTACCCCGCAGCAGAGCAAATGTTCCGAAGAATGGTTTTCAATGTTTGCGCCCGCAACTGTGACGACCATACCAAAAATTTTTCCTTCCGGTTAAAAAAAGATGGCGTATGGGAATTATCACCGGCCTACGATTTATGCCATGCCTATAAGCCAAACCACCAGTGGGTTAGTCAGCATGCTTTAAGCATCAACGGGAAACGCGATAACATTACGAAAGAAGATTTATTAAATGTTGGGGAATCAATCAAAAATAAAAAAGCTAAAGCAACCATTGCTGAAATCAGCGAAATTGTAGGGCAGTGGAAAAAATTTGCAGACGATGTGGGAGTTGAACCCAAACTACGCGATGAAATCGACAAAACCCTGATACAATATATTTGATGACAAAAAAGGAAAATATACAAAAGTAAACTGCCCCCGGATTTGTTAGCAGAATGGAAAAAGTTACACACTATACTAAAAACGGGATAAATTTATACATTATGTAAGTTGGCAAAATGCAATTGGCAGTTGGCAAGTCCTTTTGCCAACTGCACTGTTGCCAACTGCCAACTAAATTCAGTTGGCATATTTTATCCCGTGCGAAGTATAAAAAGTCAATACCTGAATTCAGTATTTAATAAATTAACTCAACTTTTCATCGTCATCTTCTTTGTAAAAATCCTTATCCGTATCTTCTTTATTCCTGATTTTCTGACTGTATCTGACCCTGGCACTTTTTTCCTTTACAAACATAGCAGACATGTCAGCTTCATTGGCACTAAATGTCATTGTATTGGTAATTGATATCGACATGGCAAATTTTTCAACATCATGGTTAGCTCCTATATATGTGAATGCCCAGCCTTTTTGCTTCATTTCAGCCACCAGCTTTTTAATGGAATTCCCGTTGTATTCTTTTGAAGCATTCTCCTCTCCATCCGTTAAAATGGTGACCAAAACTTTAGATTCAGGAATGCTATCCAATTCTCTTTTTAGCTTAATTATACTGAAACCTATCGCGTCGTATAGTGGTGTGGATGAATCAGGTTGATACTTTTTTTCGTCAATTTCTTTCAGGTGTTTGACGGGTTCATTGAACAGAATTTCTTTAATCCCAAGACCATTGAAACTGACCAGGGAAATAAAATGTTCCTGTTCGGGAAATTGTTTCTCAACTCCTTTAATGGTTTGAACCACTTCATTAAATCCGCTAATGGTTGCTCTTTTAATGCTCTGCATCGAACCACTTTCGTCAAGAATAATCAAATTGAATACTTTTACATTTTCGTTCATTGTTGATGTATTTAAAGGTGCAACATAAAAATTTTTGAATTTTACTTAAAAAATTTTATACTTGATAATCAGAAAAAGGTTACATCAACAGAGCACCTAATTTGGAATTTAAACAATAAGCATTATTCTTGTAATTTATAATTCAATTTGAAAAAGATAAAAATGAGAAAGCAACTATCCTCATCTAAGTTTTATCTGATACCAATTTACCTGATTTTTATAACCGGTACAAATAACCTCCTGTACTCGCAGATATGGAATGGTGGCCAATCCAAATATATTTACACTGAATCGATGGAGGATTTTCCAAATCCGGAACGGGGTTTTTACAGGTATTCAGAAACAAAAAGCAGTAATTATATAACACTAAAACCAGAGGAACTTAGAGCCTTTCGAAGTGAAAACAGAATTAAGGGGGCAAATTACAGTGTTCACAGCACACTTGTTTTCCGGTATTTTGTGATGAGTGATTTTGTGGAAACAGATTTGTCTGAGGCATTTCTCGACAGTGTTTCTATTGATTTTCGTGCAGCAAGGGAAGGTGGTGTTAAACTGATTCCCCGTTTTGTATATACAACTACTGTCCGAAGGGGTGATTGTGGTAACTGGATTTGTGCGCCTTACGGTGATGCTTCCAAAGAGATTGTAATCAGGCATATTGAACAACTTAAGCCTTTGTTGCAGGAATACAGTGATGTAATTGCAGTTTTACAGAAAGGGTTTATCGGTACATGGGGAGAACAATACTATACTGACTATTTTGGCGATGCTTCATCTTACAATGGCCAGGGGAAGTTATTGAATGAAAACTGGCGTGACCGGAATGAAGTTTTGCAGGCACTGTTAAACAGCCTTCCTGAAACCCGGATGGTACAGGTCAGATATCCCCAGCAGAAACAACGGTATTTATACGGACCTTATGCTCCAACCGACTCGCCAGCGCTGAAGGAGTCTGAAGCTTATAACGGGAGTGATGCAGCCAGAATTGGCCTTTACAATGACTGCTTCCTTTCGAGTTATTCAGATGTGGGCACTTACAGTGATTATGGCAACGACCTGACTGAAAGCAGAATAGATACAACAAACCTGAAACCGTATTTGGCCCGGGATTCAAAGTTTACAGCTGTTGGAGGTGAAACATGCAGAGATGACTGGAGTCCTTTTAATAAATGCGAAGGCCATGCCGTTAACGAAATGGAACGGATGCATTTTTCTTATCTCAATGCGCATTACAATAATAAAGCAGTTAACAACCATTGGGTTTCGGGTGGCTGTATGGATGAGATTAAAAGGCGACTTGGTTATCGTTTTGTCTTAAGGAAAGCTGTTTTTGACAATCGGACAGTGGCAGGTGGAATCTTTCATATTTTATTGGAAATGGAAAATGTTGGATTTGCTTCTCCCTTTAATTCGCGCCTGACAGAACTGATTATGAGGGATGTAAAAAGTGGTGTAATTTATTCATTTGAACTTAAGGCTGATCCCAGGTTTTGGTTTGTCGGCAGTTTCGAGTTAAGTGGAAAGATTCAAATACCGGCAGATATGCCAAAGGGTAACTATGAAATATTGCTGAACTTACCGGATCCTGAACATTCTTTGAAAAATAATCCCGATTTCAGTATCCGGCTGGCGAATGAATACCTGTGGGAAGCAGAAACAGGGTTTAACCATTTGCAGCATGTTTGCGAAATAAAATAAACGTTTATTTCCCTCTTAAATTCCTGATTCGATGGCTATTTTCAAATTTTAATCCGAAATTTGAGTAAAATATTACAAAAGATAATAGCTTTGATCTGTCAGCTAAACAATTAGAGTAAATGAAAAACAAACAGAATAAGTTTATGTTATTGAAATTCAGATGTTGGGAAAAACAACTATTTGGTAATCGAAAACCTTTAATAAAGAGGTTTTTAACTCAGTGGATTATTCTGATCGCTCTCATATCATCGTGTGAATCTGATCCATATGGATCGAATTGGAAAGAAGAGAACTCTTTATCCATAAGTCAGTACCTTGATAAAAACCGGAATGAATATTCAAAATTCTATAAGCTATTGGACGAAGGAAAGATGTTGAGCACTCTTTATGCTTACAATCCGGGAGGAAATGATTATACACTTTTTTTACCAACCAATGAAGCTATTGATTATTACATTCTGCAAAGTCAGGATTACGGGAATTTTGATGAATTACTAAAAGACACAGGCTTCGTTAAAAAAATCACGCGGTACCATACTGTAAACCAAAAAATACATACCGATGCGTTTCCTGACGGGGCATTGAATGACACTACACTTACCGGAGACAGGTTGGTGACCAGTTTTTTCTCTGACGGGGATGATCAGCTCATTAAGGTAAACAATTCAGTTCCAATCATTAAATCAAACCTAAAAATGACCAATGGCTATATTCATGTTATTTCCGGGGTGTTGCAAAAAACAGAAGTTTCGGGTTACGACTGGCTTCAGCAACAGGATGATTATTCAATATTGGCAGAAGCTGTCAGGCGTTCGGGATTACGCAGCAGATTGTGGTGGAATAAATATACCATACTTGCTGAACCTGACAGTATTTTTCGCAGGAGCGGAATTCATAATGTGGAAGACCTGATAGCCCGTATTGCAACTCCAGGCATGTCGCTTTCGAACAGAAATAATGCTTTCCATCTGTTTGCTGCATATCATTTTGTAGGTGGGGAGTATTACTTAAACGATTTTAATTGGGGAAACAGAAAATATACTACCCTGGCAAATATATCATTGCCTATATATGTTGGGGTGGTGATAAAAATCAATCAGGGTATTGATAATTACGGATACAGAGTTTCCAATACCGGAGACTCAACTTTGATCGACTACATCCGTCCGCTTTGGGAAAACAGTAATATAATGACAACCACAGGTGCAATTCATTCTATTTCGGATTTGATGTTTTACGAACCTTTCACTAATAAATGAAGAAAAAATTCTCATTCAATTTATAAACATAAAGATTTCTTATTGAACCCCTTCATTCTCAAAAATTAAACCAGTACCTGACACTCCAGGTACTGCCGTTATCAGTGGGTTCTTCCAGAAGAACAGGCGTGCAGGTTGCTGCAATCCTCGATCTATACCCTTCGGTGCAGGGCAAAGTACCCCGAATGGTATTATTGTCATGATCCCAGGTAATATTTCTGCCCCCCAGGGTTCGAATGATTTGCCTGCCGGCGCTATCGTATGTCAAAGAAGTTCCAACCTGGTTCAGAATCCAGCTTCTGAGGGTATTGCTTCCCACGCTCTCAACCTGTCGCGTTAATTTATTTAATACCTGGAAGTTATAAATATTTTCATCTCTGTTAATCCAATTAATTATTAACGAAGAATCAGACATCAACGCGTAATCGGGGATTGGAAAAAAATACAATGGCCCATTATGGTTAGCAATGGCATCGATCGCCCCGGAATACAACAAAGCCCGTCTGAAGATGGAATAATTTGGCCGGCAAAATACCGGCCCTGTAACACTCGTAAATACCCGGTCGGGGATATAGGTGTCCAGCCCGATAAAGGTACAATTGCTGCCAAATTCTTTTCTGATGATACTTTTTTCGTCCTGACGATACCTGCTGCCACCCTTAAAAATCCCCTGATATGAATTGGTTGAGGGAAATATTGGAACAGACCTGAAATTTTGTGCTATAATAATCTGAACAATATCCGGTGGCAGTGATTTCTGATCGGTCCAGTGAGGGAATCCTGATTTTGCAGTTAAAGTACCATCAATAAATTCCCTGAAAGCATCATCGGTAGGAACAAACAAACCATTGTGCCGAATCAGTGTTTGATTTAAATTATAGATAACCTCGCTATGAAGGTTAAAAGCCAGATTCGCGTAGTTTAAATCCCATAATGTATCAACCAATCCTCCAAGTCTCACTTCCGGTTGATTAAATGTAGCAGTGTTGTTTGGCTCAAAATCCGGATAATACCAGTAAACCATTTCCAAAAAAAGTTTGTAGGTTTCACCTGGCCTTTCTTTTTCAAGCAGTTCCTTTGCATTCAGCATGGGATTCACAACCTTATCGATGATATGAATAAATCCATTCTCAGCTAAAATATCAGCCTTAAGAATCTTGGCGCCGGCAAAATAAATATTTCCCGGTTCATATTCTCTGTCAAAATAAAAACGATAATCTCCTGGTGTAAGTCCACTTAATTTTAAATAATCATCGTAAAAAATGGGGGCATATTTTCTTGAGGAAACATAGACTCTTTTATATCCGTCAGATATTACTGAATCCAATAAAACCATGTCTTTCTTTCTATCTCTTTTAATCCAGTATTTTTCAACAGGATTTCGCAACATGGTTTCCCGCTTAAATGCATAGGGATTTGATATATTATCATTCCCTGTTTTCCATCCGTTAACACCAAGGCTTTGCAATTGCTCCAGCGTCCATGGATTCTGAATAATATGAAATTCGGTGATTTTTTCCAGTTCATCTGATGGTATATCAGAAATGCCGGCATATTGGTTTTCGGCCAAAAACTGTTTCATGGCTTCGTCGGTTGGGGCAAAAACACTCCAACTTCCCGAAACATCAATGATCTTGTCAAGGCCGGCAAGTCGCAAACACTCGGCAAACATGGTAATGTTCTCCTGAACCAACAAAGTGGTATATAATTTCCCCGGAAGCCACTCGGGTCTTTCATATTTCTCATGTTCAGGCCACATCTCACAACCCGTAACCAGAAATAAAAGAATTGCCGGGAGAAGCAAAAAAGTCTTATGTTTTTTCATTATCTGGTAAAAAATCGAAAACAATAATTAATGTTGAAAAAGTAAAACTACATATTAATCCGGAATATTTGTATTCTGTTGATTAAGCCTGGAAGATTTGGCAGGTAAAATCACCAGCTTATTTGAAATAGTTTTACTGTATAATGGCTCAACCCATGCAACACAGGAAATTATTTACCAGCAGTAAGGGAACATATACCAAATAGTCTTTGTATTAAATCTCCCGACAACTAAATCATTCTTAACACCATTGGGGAAAAGTAAAATTTACGAAAATGCTTGAAATCAATGAATTTCAGGCATTTTTTGTTTTATGCCTACCCTGAAATTTACCGTAATTCCCGATATCAAGGTGTGTAATTCAGGAGTATTTTTTGAAATACCAAAATAACTCACCAGAAGTTCCTTAAAACACTTTTGTACGGTATGATAGCCATCAATATTCCATATTAGTAATGGTACTGGCATTGAGCAATGTAAAGTACATTATCTTCCACTTTTGTTGATGTTTTCAATGGCTTTGTCCAGCCGCTCGCGGTTGGCTTTGTTTTTGGTAAGATGCAAGGTTTCCTGCAAAGAGTTGTATTCATTAAGCGACATCATAACTATGCTTCGGTTCTTTGGCCGGTGCACCAAAAGTAATTCCTGGCTATCGGTTACAGCATCGAGGTTGGTCTTTAAATTTGCCCGTAATTCTGAATAATTAACTGCTTTCATCTTAACTTCTTTATTTTCGTACAAAATTAAGTACTTTTTTTTCCTATTTTGCCAGGCACATAAATCACAATTTCCCAAACGTTTTTTTCACTGCCTTAGTAAAAGGTTATTTGTCGTGATAGTTACCGGATGCTGTAACAACCAGTACCGTTATTTTTTCATCGTTAAGGGAATATACAAGCCGGTGTTTTAGGGTGATTCTTCGGGAAAAGAGATCTTTATATCCATAGCCCAACGGTTTCGGTTTTCCGGTTCCTGTCCTGGGATGTGCCTGCAGCTCTTTTAAAAGTGCTGTTGCTTTTTTGAATGCTGCTGGTTCGTTTTTCTTTAGTCCGGCAAGGTCTTTTTTAGCTTCCTCAGTAAAATACAGAGTGTAGGTCATAAATTGTCAAGAAATTGGTTTAGTTCCGCTTTCGCTTCTATTGTAGTACATGTAATTGCCTCATAGCCAGTCTGGATTTAAATGTATTTTTAAGTTGTATAAGCTTACGGCGCAACGATTGATGTGTGAATTATGTAATTTTTTAAAGGAAATATGTAAAAATTCTGCTTGACATGGTGCGTACCTTTACTTGGAATTGTCTTCAATAATTCAATTTTATGAAAGCATTATTTATTCAACCCGGTTACCCGGATACATTTTGGAGTTTAAAACACGCCTTAAAATTTATTTCCAAAAAGGCAGTATATCCTCCCCTATGATTAATGACCGTTTCTGCCATGACTCCTGTTGACTGGACAAAAAAATTGGTTGACTTGAATGCTTCACATCTCAAAGATGAACAAATTATGTGGGCAGAAATCGTATTTATTAGTGCGATGTCGGTTCAATCTGCGTCGGTTTTTGAAATCATTGCAAAATGCAAATCTTTAAATAAAAAAATAGTCGCCGGGGGTCCCTTATTTACCGAAGAACCCGAAAAATTCGATGATGTGGACTATTTGGTTCTCAATGAAGCAGAAATAACTTTCCCGCTGTTTTTGGCTGATCTTGAAAAAGGAGTGACAAAACATGTTTATCAAACGGATGAATTTGCCGATTTGTCAAAGTCTCCCGTGCCCGATTATTCATTGATCAACTATTCCCATTACGCTTCACATAGTATTCAATTTTCGAGAGGATGTCCCTTCAATTGCGAGTTCTGTGATATTACAGCCCTGCTTGGCCATAAAGTCAGGACAAAAACTACGCAGCAAATACTGGCTGAATTGGCTAAAGTTATGGAAACCGGTTGGAAAGGGGGAGTATTCTTTGTGGATGACAATTTCATCGGGAATAAAAAAATACTGAAGCAGGAGCTGTTGCCCGCTGTTATCAGCTGGATGGAAAAAAATAAATACCCGTTTACTTTTATTACAGAAGCATCAATCAATCTGGCCGATGATGAAAAACTGATGCAAATGATGGTCAGGGCAGGTTTTATCAAAGTATTTGTGGGCATTGAAACACCCGATGAACTCAGCCTTGCTGAATGCAATAAGACTCAGAATAACCGGCGTGATCTTTTAAGTTTGGTGAAAACTATTCAGGCGGCAGGGATGGAGGTTGCTGCCGGATTTATCATTGGCTTTGATAATGATAAACCATCCATTTTCCAGCGGCAGATTGATTTCATTCAGAAAAGCGGCATTATTACAGCAATGGTAGGACTACTCAATGCACCCCGGAAAACCCAGCTTTATAAACGGCTTGAAAAGGAAGGAAGGATTGTTTCGGATTTTTCGGGTGATCCGACAGGTTATGCCATCAATTTCGTCCCTAAAATGGATCTTCATGAACTGATGACCGGATATCAGAAAATCATCAGCGAGATATATTCCAGTGAAATGTATTATAAAAGGGTATTGTTGTTTCTGAAATCGTATAATCCTCCGCTTTTGGGTGGAAACCATTTATCCTTCGACAAAATTATGGCCCTCATAAAATCGGTAGTAATTATCGGAATCCTGGGAAAAAACCGGAAATATTACTGGGAGTTGCTGCTCTGGAGCATTTTCAAAAAACCAAAAGTTTTTCCCCTTGCAGTAACTTACAGCATTCAGGGTTACCATTACAGAAAAATTTTCAAGGATGTTGCCTGAAAGTTTTGATTGCGTTGGATTCTAATCCATCCGCTCAAAAAGTAGCTGAAACTTTTCCTTTTAAAAGAGTAAATGAATGTGCAGGAAATTCGTAAGTGAACGATTCTGCCTGACTTACCTTAACAGATTCTTTTTGAATTGTTTCAACACTGGTTTTGTCAAAATCGTTTTCAGCTTTTATATCCGGACCGTTAACTTCGTATATTTCGAATTCACCATCAAACAATCCTTCCTGTGATATCAGGTCGGTTGCAATGGCTTTATCTTTGTGGCGGTTAACTACGGCAATAACCAGCTCTCCATTATTGTAAGCTGCCGAAACATCAAGGTAAGGCACGTCTGTTTGCTGGGTGGCCTGTTCTGCCAATCCAAGATAAAATTCGTCAGTGTTATACGTATCGCAATCCACAAAAACATCCAGAGAGGTACCATACATATTTTGAGCGAAAAGTTGCAGCGGATAATAAATGGTTTGTTTAAACATGCCGTCTTTTTCAGCAAAAATGGGGGCAATCACGTTTACCAACTGCGCCATATTTGCCATTTTTACAATATCGGCATTGCGGACAAATGCATTTAAAAAGCCTGCAATCACCAAAGCATCTTCAAGGTTGTAGCGTTCTTCAAGGGCCCTTTCCCCGCTCATTGTTTCGCTCTGGCGCCAGCGGTACCAAATGTTGTATTCGTCCCAGGCAATGTAAATCGGGTCCCGGTTGCCACGATTGGCTTTTCCCATTTCGCGTTGAATCATTCCTTTCACAACCTGCGTGCGTTCTTCAAGAACAAGAGGAGAAGAAACAAAATTGTAATAATTATCTTCGTGGTTGCCAACATACATGTGTAAAGCAATGTAATCTACCACATCTTTCAATTCAGCAAGAATTGTTGCATTCCATTCGTGCGGATCGCTATCTGGCCTGAAATTGGATGCCCCGGCTGCCACGAGTTTTATTGTCGGGTCGGTTAATCGCATGAGTTTGGCTGCCTCGCGGGCTTTTTTACTATAATCTTCGGCATTCAAATGTCCCATTTGCCAGAATCCGTCCATTTCGTTTCCCAGGCTCCAGTATTTAATGTTGTGTGGTTCAGGATATCCGTGTTTTTTGCGAAGTTCTGCATAGTAAGGGCCTTCTTTAACATTGCAGTATTCCACCCATTCCTGGGCTTCTTTTATTGTTCCCGTACCCAGGTTAACGGCAAAATAGGGTTCGGTATTCATGAGCCGCGCGTATTCAATAAATTCGTTTGTTCCAAACCGATTACTTTCGAGCCGGGCCCACGCGAGCTCCATCCTTGCCGGACGTTCATCTTTTGGCCCCACACCATCTTTCCAGTGATAGTTTGAAACAAAGTTTCCTCCCGGGTAACGGGTAAGCGAAACATTCAATCCTTTGGCTGCTTCCAGCACATCCTGGCGGAAACCATTCTCATCCGAAAGAGGAGAATCTTCGTCGTAAATACCACCGTAAACACATCTACCGAGATGCTCAACAAAGTTTCCGTAGAGGTTTTCATTCACTTCGCCTATTTGACGATCGATGTCAATTTTTATGCGGGCATTATTCTGTGCAAATAAATTGCCTGAAATAAATACTCCCGCAATCAGTAACACGTTTAGTTTCTTCATTTTATTTTTTGATTTTGGTTTGAATATTTTTAGATTTTCACAATTGGCCAACCTTCATTATCCCACTCCATTTTTTTTATCAGAAGTTTTGGCTTCCCTTCATCATGCGCATCGTAACCATGAAAAACAATATAGTCCACGTTATCAAAAGTATAGGTTGAATTATGTCCTACTCCATGCCAGTTTTTATCTCCTTGCAGCAGAATGGTGCCTCCCCCTGTGGCCATATAGTTTCCCTCCTTATCCAGAAATGGGCCTGTGATGTTTTCCGATCTGCCTACAATTATTTTATATGTGCTTTCAACACCTTTGCAGCAGTAATCGATGGAAGCAAACAGATAGTAATAATTTCCTTTTTTAAACATGAACGGAGCCTCAATGGCATTGCCGCCGGCATCTGCAGGATTATTATCAATGGATGGAGGATTTGGTTCGGAAGATGATTTTTTACGCGATGCAATGGTGGGAATTTGATTGATGTCTTCAGCGGGAGCTGTGGCATCAGGGTTCATTTTTACCATTTTCAGCCCATCCCAGAACGAACCGAACGTAAGATAGGGCGTACCGTCTTCAGCTACAATCAGGTTTGGATCAATTGCATTCCAGTTGGTAACTCCGGGAAACGACTGTATCACTTTCCCGTGGTCGATCCATTCGAAATCCGGATCATCAGAATTGAGTGTTTTATTTGTTGCAAGGCCAATGCAAGATGTATTTTCCCCGAACGAAGAAACCGAATAGTAGAGGTAATACTGTCCGTTAAAAAAAGCAATATCGGGTGCCCAAATGTGGCCTCTGAAACCTTTCACGGCTTCCAGTGCCCATTGGGGTGGTTGTGAAAATACTGGCTTTTGGCGAGTCCAGTTTTCCATATCTGTTGATGACCACACACTGATTCCCCTGCCGGTGCAGAAAAGATGATAGGTGTCATTTTCCTGAATCATCACAGGATCGTGCACCGAAATGTTCTGCGAAACGACTCTTCCGGTAAGAAAAATCAATACGAATAATGCGGTAAAAAATGATGTGCTTTTGTTCACTATTTGTCCAGCCATGGCAATGTATTGGTTTAATTTTGTTTAAATTACTTTTTACTTATCTATATAAAAGGACGATACAAGATGCTTATTTAAATGAAAAATTACGGACTGATTTTAAGACAATAGGTATCACAAAATCGTCGCTTACCAGAATTTCATAAAATAAATAACAGTGATTAAAATAGTGGTTCGGAATTTATTAAACTATCTGTGGATAACAAAAAGTTATTCGTTTTTCAGTTTTTGCAGGTATTCGCTCGGATTTAAACCAAATTCTTCTTTAAAACATTGTCTGAAATAACTGCTGCTGTTGATGCCTATTTTAAACATAATTTCTGATATATTGTACTGACCTGTAAGTAAAAGTTGTTCAGCATAATGTATTCGTATTTTCCTGATAAATTCATTTGCTGTTAAATTGGTCAATGCTTTAATTTTGCGATATAATGTTGAATGACTCATATTTAGTTGAGTTGCTACCTGAGAGATATTAAGATGTTCGTCTTCAAGATTTTCTTCGACTATTTTGGTTAATTTTTCCAGAAAATCTTTGTCTAACTCACCGATTGATTCATTCAGTAACTGTTGTTTTTGTTTGAATTTTAAAAAACCAGACAACGATTTACTTCTGGCAACAAGAATATTCCTGAGTCTGCTTTTCAACAGAACACTGCTAAATGGTTTTGTCAGGTACGAATCGGCGCCAACATCGTAACCAATCTCCTGATCGTGAAATGAACCTTTGGCAGTTAACAAGACAACCGGAATATGACTGGTTCTTAAATCCTGTTTAATGAGTTTACACATTTCAATACCATCCATAACAGGCATCATAATGTCACTAACAATCACATCGGGATTTTCTTTGCATGCAATTTCAAAACCAATTTGACCATTTTCAGCCTCAAAAACATGGTAGTCAGGTTGAAGTGCCTGATGTAAAAAGTTACGTAAATCAAAATTATCATCCACAATTAGTACTGTGGGTTTCGTTTTGTCATCAACCATTTCTTCCTCTTCATATTTCGATTCTTTAGCGATGATATGCTCAGACAATGCATTTACACGGTCCATAATATTAATTTCGGATGATAAAGCAGTTTGATTAATATCCCCGGCATTAAAACGGTCTTTTGTGAAAGGAATGCATACTGTAAATTTACTACCATTGTCTGGTTCACTTTCCACTTTTATTTCTCCGTGCAGCGCCTTTACGATTTCACTGGTTAAAGCCAGGCCAATTCCGGACCCGGAAAAATCAGTATCATTGATGTTTTTTTCACCCCTGTAAAATCGTTCAAAAATATGAGGTAAATGTTCTTTTGAAATTCCATGGCCTGAGTCTGACACACTGATGGCTAAAAAGGGTGGCTGAATACGATTCTCCTGCACATTGGTCACCAGCTTAGCTTCTAAAGATATCGAACCACATACAGGTGTGTTTTTAAATGCATTCGACAACAGATTATAAAATACATCTTCCAATTTTTCGGCATCAAACCATATCTCTTCGTTGATAACATCACACTGAAACTGATAATTTATTTTTCGGTGTTCAGCTAAGTCTTTAAATGACTCGAAAACACCATGTAAATAATGAATGAAATCCCCTTTATTCACATTAAGTTTCAGCTTTCCGGTTTCAATTTTTCTAAAATAGAGTAATTGATTAATAAGATGAAGTAATCTTTGGGCATTGCGGTTAATAATGCTTAATGTTTCAATTGTGGTTTTATCGTTTTTATATTTTCCCTTCAGACTTTCGAGCGGATCGATTATAAGTGTCAGCGGTGTTCGGAATTCATGTGAAATATTGGTAAAAAACCTTAGGCGATGCTGGTTAACCAAATTCACTTTTTTATTCAACTCTAATACTTCATCGCGTTGCCGGGCTATTTTTTCATTTTGTTTTTCCAGTTTCTGTTTATGTTCTTCTATTTGCTGAGTCCGTTTATGCACCAATAGCTCAAGTTTTCGTTTTTGCACCTTTAAGAACCGTATTCTGTAGTGTACATAGGCCAATACTAAACCAGCTGCAAAAAGTACGGCTAAAATCTGAAACCAGGTTGTTTGCCAGATTGGTGGTTTAATGTTAATGGTAAGAGTGGTGGGTGATTCGTTCCATATGCCATCGCTGTTGGCCGCTTTTAGTGTAAAAACATATTCGCCACCCGAAAGATTGGTATAGTTGGCAAACCTGCGGTCTGAAGAAACTTCCACCCAGTTTTGGTCCACTCCCTCCATTTTGTATGCATACTTCACTTTTTCGGGAAGGAAGTAATCCAACGCTGAAAACTCGATTGAAAACACTGCGTCTTTATAAGATAATTCTATTTCGGAGGTTTCACAAACAGGTTTTTCAAGAATAATTTTTGAATGATACTTTTCACCGATGGCAACCGGTTGGCTGTAAATAGAAAATTCAGTAAATACCGGTTGCGGTTTTAACGGATAAGCATTAATCGTTGAAGGATTAAAAAAGTTAAGTCCCTCAACTCCACCGAAATATAAATTCTCATTGCTGTCTTTTGCCGAAGCAGACCAATAAAATTGATTACTCAGTAGTCCATCGCTCCTGTAAAAATTCTGAAAGGTTTCATTTTCCGGATTAAATTTCGATAATCCGTTGTCAGTGCTTATCCACAAATTTCCATTTGCATCTTCCTCGATGGCATAAGCCATATTGTTGCCCAGTCCTTCTTGTTCACTGTAAGTTATAAATGCAGCAGAGTCATCCTGTCCAGCCAGTTTACAAATACCGTTTCCATAAGTACCAAACCAGATGGTTCCGTCATCCGACTCAAAAATTGAAATGATGTAATTTCCCGGAACAGAAGTTGAATCGTTGGGATTGTTCAGGAATTTTTCATACATAACCGATTCTGAATTACCAGAAAGATCAAGTAATTCATTTTTTTTAAAGCAAAACAATCCATTCTCTGTGCCCATCCAAACCCTGTTTTGTGAATCGATGAGCAAACAACCAACTGCAGGAGCAGTCTTTTCGTTCATCTTTTCGTGTACATGCAGAAAGGTATTTGTGGCCGGGGAAAATAAATCGAATCCGCCGTTTGTTCCCACCAGTAAGTTATAATCATCCAGAGCAATTATGGAAGACACAAAATTATTGCTCAGGCTGGAATGGTTTGCCGGATCATTTGTAAATCGCTCAAAATCGTTGCTGCTTTCATTTCTCATCCGGTTTATTCCCCCACCCCAGGTACCTACCCACAATTGGTTTTGAGCATCTCGGTGTATGGTGGTAACAAAATTACTGATAAGGCTGCCGGAGTTTTGTGGGTTATTCAAAAAATAGGTAATTTCACTAAGATTATTCGTCAGTTTATTCAATCCTCCTCCGGCGGTACCAACCCATAAGCTATTATTTTCACTGTAAACAGAGTTGATGATATTATGACTGAGTGTGTTCGGACTTGACGGATCACTTTGGAGAGAATAAAAAGGTTTCTGAAATGTGTTGTAATAATTAACTCCTCCTTTTTCGGTGCCTATCCAAACATTTCCAAATTCATCGGAAAAAAGTGAGTTTACAAACGGACTATTTAGTGATTCTGCTGAATTCATTTGGTCAGTTAAATGGGAAAATGAGCGGGTAGAACGGTCATAATAATTAAGTCCTCCCAATGTACCGACAATGATATTTCCATTGAAGTCTTCGATAATATCCCTGACATAAAGGTGGTTTAAATCATTTTCAACATCCGGATCGTTGCCAAAGAAATTTAGCTGACCGGTTGTTGGATCAAAATGATACAGTCCGGCATCTGCCGTGCCCAGCCAGAGTTCATTTTTTGAATCCGGAAACAAAGTCTGGATATTGATTCCGCTAAGCTCATTTTCCAGCTCCTTCCACCCGGGAACAACGGATTCATTTTTTAGTGGAATGACAGAAAGTCCCTCAGCGGTAGCAACCATCAAATTATTATTTTCATCCAAAATGAGATCATTAATGCTTTCTGACGGAAGAAAATTCTCAAAAACCTTATTGCTTGTATAATTCCCATCCTTAATCTTTTGAATTTTCCAAAGCCCGTTACCCGAGGTCGCTACCCATAAAATCCCATTTTCGTCATTTAGCAAACTTGTAATGTCGTAATTGCCAAATCCAATCCCCAGCTCTTCCAGTGAAACAAATTTCATTTGTTTATAATGAAAAAGCGCAAGCCCATTTTCGGTACCCACCCAGATGTTTCCTGATTGATCTTCTGAAAGTGAATGAATAAAATTGCCCGGGAGCTTCTTTTCGTCCTGTTTTTGAAATATTTTAAAAGTATATCCGTCAAACCGGCAAAGTCCGTTCCATGTTCCAAACCACATAAAACCTTTGCTGTCTTTTAATATACAATCGATAGTATTTTGAGGCAGGCCTTCATTAGTTGTCAGGTAATTGATTCGAATGGGGCTATGCGCAGCCGGTAAATCACCTGCCTGGTTTTTATGCGAAACAAAAAAAAGCAGATGAATGATAACCAAATATTTAAAAACAGTCTGCATTCAAAACGGATTACAGTTATGAAAATCTCAGCGTACTAATATATAAAAAAGGTACAAAATACCATTAAAAAATCAGCTATATTTTTACGCATACCCCAATTTTTGTCGCTGAATTTATTAACATTGTTTGACGAGTTTGTATTGAAGGGGATTTTTAATTCGATTTACTTTTGTTGAATGTCTTAATTTGCAACAGATACAAGCATTTCAAAACATTGCTTAAAAATCGCCTGGTCTTAACGGTTAATGTTGATGTAAACTTTGCAGACGCTGGAATTGAAGGAAACTGTGAGGTTTGGGAATTGTGGTCGGTAAAAATTCTGAGAGAATTTCACGGGTATTTCAAACAAAGTTTAAATGGCCATTCCAGTAGCTTAGTCAAAATTATAAAGTAAAAAGCAGATGAATTGTAAATTTCTAACTATACCATTATTACTTTTTCAACTGGCAATTGCAACAGTTTCTGCACAAAACCTAAATGAAACTGACAAAATTGAAAGCGCGAGTAACAATTTACAAGCATTTCCTTTTGCTGATCGCACTGTATCATACAATCTTTCAGACAGTGGTAAATACAAACCCATTATCTGGGGTCTGGATTTGGCCTGGCTCGACCAGGTAAATATTATCAGGGGGATAGCTTATATGGGGAAAGAACGGGTTGATGTTGTCAGATCATCGTTCATGCCTACCAATTCATTAGTTGGCGACACCGCATTGCAGGGCGATGCATTGATTAATACCCGGAAACGAATAAATATTATAAATACCTTTTTAGATCCAACTACTGATGTGGCGCTCAATTCCGACCATCCGTCTGTGGATTCTTATTTTAAAGGAAACGCCCCGCGGTGGGCAGCACTAATCGATATTACCACAAAAATGCACCAGGAAGCCGGACGCGAAGTTATTACAGTATCTCCCTTCAATGAACCGGATTACACACAAACAGGCCAGGGAACCATACAGGATTTTTACAATATCATCATAGAACTGAAAAAGAATTCCCGTTTCGACAGTATTCGAATTTCGGGTGGAAACACATTGAACAACGACCAGGCATTATACTGGTACAACTTTCTAAATTCTGCCGGTTTGGACGAAGGAAACACACACCAGCTTGCAGGAAGCTTCGATACCTATGCCAACTTCTTTCAGGAAGTAAGAGCAAACGGCGATCACGCAACAAACGATGAGTTACACAATGTAATGGAAGCCATGGTTGGGGTTGAATATGGCCTGCAAACCGGAATCTGGTGGGGAACTTCAGAGCTGGCCCGGGGAGAATTTGTAAAAGCCAGCGACGGAAAAAGGCTGGGGTATGCCGAACATCGCGACAACTGGACGGCAGCATCGGTGTACCGTGCTCCTGATGGGAAGGTACAAGCCTTTATAGGCGGATCAGAACGTCAGGGAGTAACCACCTCCTACCGGTTTATATCTGAAGACAGGGATGTATTTTATGATGGCTACGGCCCGCAACGTGAATACATAATGGAGTTGCCAGCCGGCGACCCCGACACCTATTGGACGGAAAAGCATACCAACGCAGAAAAGGTAATCAATATCACCTGGGGCGACGATATCCAGCCGGTAATCGATGGCAAATATATTTTGGTTAACCGCCACAGCGGAAAAGTGCTGGAAGCAGCCAACGGTTCTTCTGCCAATGGTACAAATATTCAACAAAACGCCTTCAATGGTGCAACATACCAGCAGTGGAATGTAAATCCAATTCATCCGCACAATGGTGGAGATTTCAGTTACTTCACAATTACCGGGGTGCATAGCGGTAAACCATTGGATGTTATCAATGCCTCGCTCGACAATGGCGGCAATGTAATCCTTTGGGAAAAAGGTACGTGGTGGGACGGAAGACAATCGCTCAACCAGGTTTGGTACCTCGATTATGCTGAAGATAGCTGGTTTTACATCCGAAACCAGTTTAGTGCAAAGTGTTTGGAAGTGGCAAACAACAGCACTTCAAATGGCGGCAACATCAATCAGTTTGATGTTGATAGCGGTTTCAATCAACAATGGCGCTTTCTCCCCATCGATGCCGCAGTAGAATTTACAGCCCCAACCCCGCCAGCAAACCTGATTGCCACAGCAAATGCTGAATCAATCCGGCTAGACTGGACTGCCAGTCCGGAAGAGGATGTTGCGGGATATACTATTTTTCGTTCAGCATCAGCCGGTGGACCCTATCATACCATTGCACGAAATGTGAAATCGACTGTTTTTGTTGACAACACCCGTACAGAAACAGGGCAGCATTTCTATGTTGTTAAGGCTGTCGATAAATCATTGAACAGTTCGGCTTTTTCAGAGGAAGCCGAAGCAACAACCACAGGTGAACCCGACCTGGTAGCTCATTTCAGATTCAACAACAATACACGCGACAGCAGCATCAACCTGAACCATGGAGCAACACTGGGTGCAATTACTTATGCAGAAGGAAAAGCCGACAGCATTTCTATTGATTTGAATGGCCAGGATGCCTTTGTCCAATTGCCGGCTACCGTGGTCAACCAGGAAGAAATTACGGTTACAACCTGGGTTTACTGGAATGGCGGCACACCGTGGCAGCGTATTTTTGAGTTCGGAAACAACGAAACGGAGTACATGAACCTGACACCGAAATTGCGCTTTTCCATTAAAAACGGAGGTGCCGAGCAACGCCTGAATGCCCCTGCCCTGCCTCAAGGAGAGTGGGCCCATGTGGCTGTTATGCTGGGCGAATCGGGTGCACGCCTTTACCTGAACGGAGAATTGGTGGATGAATCAACAGCTATCGATACACGGCCTGTTGATTTCAAACCGGTTTTAAATTACATCGGTCGCGGAATATTCCAGGTTCCTCTGTTTAACGGCAGGATAGATGATTTCAGAATCTACAACTACGAATTATCGGGTGAAGAAGTCTTTAGTTTGTATAACGATATTCAAACCGATGCATCACTTTTAAAATTCAATCAGGAATTAAGGTTGCATGTCTATCCTGTTCCTGCAACCGATGTGGTAAAATTTATTTACAATTTTCATAATCAACCTGGCGATATAAAGATAGAGCTATTTAATGTTTACGGAAATTTGGTGGTACAACAAAACATGGGAAATCAGAAGGAAGGAGAAATCAATGTTTCAAATATTCCGGGAGGGATTTACTTACTCAAACTTTCTGTTGGACAGGAATTTGCAACTAAAAAAGTTATTGTCAAACATCAATAAAAAGGGAAAAATGAGCCTAACCGGAGCCAGATTAAAAAACATTCAGAATATTTTTACCGGAATTTTAACTGTGTTCACTTTTTCATCGCATGCTATTGAAAAGGAGACCATTGAAAGCCTGGTGAATGAAAACCGGGAGCTTTCGTCTGCCATTGAGTTGCATCTCACATCGGCTGATTCTCCTTTGGTAAACAGTACAGTGAGCCTGAACCATGAAGATGCATGGCTGTTTTTCGACAACATCCGGCCACAAAATGTTATTGCCAATCATAAGTCGGGCATTTTAATTAACGGAGAACCATTACTTGTTGGTGGTAACGGACGTGTTGCCATCTACGGCAACGGAACGGTTGTAATGCCGTTTGGCAATGACTTTAAGCCATTGACTGTTTATTCCGAAGAAGATTTTGGAGGAGATGAACAGCAACTGGAAGTTCATACTTACCACAATAACCTCGGCGAATTCGACAATGCGGTTAAGTCGTTTAAACTGAAACGCGGATACATGGCAACTTTTATCAACGGCGCTGATGGAGGTGGTTACAGCAGGGTTTTCATTGCCGACGAAGAAGACCTGGAATTCAGTGTAATGCCCGAAGAATTGTATGGTACCGTTTCGTTCATCAGGGTATTTAAACACGAATGGGTGAGTAAGAAAGGCTGGTGTGGATGGAATGCAGATGAAATTGAAAAAGCGAATGTTACCTGCTATTACAATTGGAGTGCAGGGGGAAACACTACCTCAAATTACGAGTACTCACCAATTCGTCAAAATGGAGGATGGCCTTCGTGGACCGAAATCAATGAAAAACAAAATGTTACCCATCTGCTCGGATTTAACGAACCCGATCGTCCGGATCAGGCAAATATGACATTCAATCAAATGATTGACCTCTGGCCCGAAATGATGAAATCGGGTCTTCGGGTGGGTTCTCCAGCCTGGTCGAATCCCTGGGGTGGAAACGGCGGCAATCTGTTCGATTTTATCAACAAATGCGACGAACTGAATTACCGGGTCGATTTTGTGGCACTTCATTGTTATTGGGGTGGTAAATCGCCCCAAAACTGGTACAACGACCTGAAAAACATTCACGAACAAACCGGGCGGCCCTTATGGATTACCGAATGGAACAACGGAGCCAACTGGACCAATGAGTGGTGGCCCGATGCAAACCGGGCATACACCGATGCCAATGCCCGGAAACAACTCAATGACCTGAAAGGAATTCTTCAGGTGCTGGATACAGCCAGCTTTGTTGAACGATATTTTATTTACAACTGGGTGCAAGACTGCAGGGCCATTGTCTTGAATGGCGGATTGACCCTGGCAGGAGAATATTATGCTGAAAACAAATCAGCAATAGCCTACAACAGTGAAAAAGAAGTGATTCCCCGGTGGAATTATCAAAAACCGGAACTCGATTACCGGTATTTTTCTCTGACCAACTCCATACGAGTAAGCTGGACCGACAGTAACGGAGAACTCTCCAGAGAGTATGTTTTGCAAAAAAAAGTAAACAGCGGAGGTTTTGAAACAGTCTATTCCAGCAATGATGTTTCCAAAACCTTTTATCTCGATCCGATGGATCCCAAAAGCGGAGGTGCAATTTCTTACCGGTTAACAGTAAAAACTGCATCAGGAGAAACTCTGGAATCAAACGAAGTTTCCTACTTCCAGACTTCAGGAGAAGATGATTTTCAAACAGGGAATTTTGCAGTAACCAGCACGGATATAAATACCACGTTGTATCCTGTGAAATATTCTGCGGCACCATTGGTCCTGCTTGGTATTCCAACCTTTAACAACGATGTTCCGATGACCCAGCGAATCACCGGAATTTCAACCACCCAGTTCCGGTTTCATTTTTATCCCTGGTCTTATTTGGGAAATTCGCAGCTTTCCAATCCCGAAATGCTTGCAGCCATGGCTTTACCTGCCGGCGCTTATGATTTTAGCGGACTAAAAGCAGAGACCAAATCTGTATCCGGAGTAACCCGCGAATGGACATTTATTCCTTTCAGTCAGACATTTGATCAGGCTCCTGTAGTATTTTGCACAGTTGCCTCCAGTGGAAATTTTTATCCCTTTACGGTTGCAGTCCGAAACGTGAACACAAGTGGATTTGAAATGAGACTGAAAAGTGAAGAGAATATCACAGCAAACTTAACCGGGGAAACAATCATTTATTTTGCCATTGAACCGGGAAAAGGTGCAATCGATGGTAAGCGAATTACAGTGGGGAAGAATTACAACGACAGTCGCATCTCTTCTAACCCTGTTCAAATAAAATATGATTCCACCTACACCGAACCTGCTGTTTTTGCAGGCTTGCTAACCTCCGAAAACAACTTTGCGTCGTCACTGCGCTATTCAAAAACGGGAGACTCCAGGATTGAAATAAGTAAACAGCGTGAATTGTCGGGTGGTGAATCTGAAATAAAAGCTGATGATTTTGGCTGGATGATGATGGACATGGCTGCTGATCAGCCCGGCGTGGGGACTGGCGTCAACAAAATGATTATTGAAAAGACGCTGAATTTTTATCCCAATCCGGCGCAGGGAACCTTATATTTTTATTTCGACAAACCGACTCTTGTAGAAATTTATGACCTGGCAGGTAACTCTTTACTTAAGTCATTCGTATCCTACTCGATGAATATCAGTTCACTCAAGGCCGGAACATATATTCTGAAGTCGGAGGAGGGATTGACGAGTATATTACTCAAATCAGAATAAAAAATTCTAAAATTTTAGTTAGTGAAAGAATTTTAAAAAGGAAACTAAAAAATCAAGCATTTGCCTTATAAAAGTTATAGTTACACTTAAAATGATGAATTTGTGACCAAAAAAGGTGAAATTGAGCTTTTAGGAGAACTCACCTAAAACTAAATTGCAACTTAGTATTTACTAATAAAACACTTAAATTTAAACGTTATGCATAAAAATTTACTTTATGGATTCTGGACCATTCTAACGTTTACGGGCATCCTGCTCTCAAGCGCAAGTTTTGGTCAGGCAACTTTAAAACATTCCTACACTTTTGAAGAAGGTACCTATGAGGGGACTACCATTTTTGATCAGTCGGGATCATTGGACGGAACCATGGTCGGAAGTGCAATTTCCATTGCTGATGGCAAATGTGTTGTCTCCGGTGCAACTTCCAATACAGATGGGTATGTTGTTTTCGATGGTGTTGCACTGAACCTCGCGTCTTACAACGCTGTTTCGCTGGAAGCATTTATAGAAACCGGCGAAGTACTCAACACCTCGTACACCATGCTTGCATACTTTGGGAGTACAACCCAGGGGCAAAATTGCTTTTGGATTCAGCCTACACGGGCGGCAACTGAAACAAGAATCGAGGCAAATAATGGTTCCACTACCATTACCGCCTTATTGAACGGCTATGAAGTGGATGACGGAGAAAAGCACCACCTTGTGGCCATTCTTTCACCCGAAGCACTTATTTACTACCTTGATGGTATTGTGATTGCCAGGGCTTCCACTGAGGGCGCGGATTATATCAGCACACTCGGTACTGACATTGCCCAGCTTTTTAAAGGCCCGGATGGATGGGCTGATCCAAACTATAACTGCTGGCTGGAAGAATTTAATATCTACGATGGAGTACTTGACCAGTCTACAATAGCCACGCGTGCCGGTAATTATCTGGGACTCGACATGACGAATGCCTTACTGGATACTGTTTCGTTCAGTGTAGGCTCACTCGATCCCACGTTCGATTTCGAAACAGATATTTATGAACTTACTGTACCTTACGGAACAACATCTGTTACTGTATCCGCAACCCCTGAAGTGGGAGGTGCCGGTGTAACAATTATTGACGGTTTGGGTACCGAGATTACTGATGGCGTAGTTACGATCGACAAGGATGACGGCAATTTTATCGAAATCGTAGTTACAGCAATCGATCAGGTGTCTGAAATGTCATATTATGTTGATATCTATCCCACCGACGGAGCTGCAGCAGCAACCCTTGCAAGTATCGATTTGTCGGCTGGTAATTTAACCACCAATTTCCATATGGACGAAACTTCCTACGTTGCAATTGTTCCTCCCGGAACTACTTCTGTAGATGTTACAGCAGTGCCAAACTGGGATATGGCAACCGTTGAGGGTGATGGCACAATTACCCTGGCAGATGGAGTGGGATCAGCTACCATTACCGTTACTTCAGAAGATGGCACAACTGCTATGACCTATACTGTTGAAGTACATGCTTCAATTTTTGAATCAGGAACCGATTATTATCTCGTACACGAATTGAGTAATTTGGTTGCAGCCGAAAGCGGGGCATCATTCAACCAGGCAATTCTTGCCGATGCGGTTTACCAGGACAATGCACAAATCTGGCAGTTTGTGGAAAGTGGAGTTGACGACCAGTATTACATTCAAAACAAGGCCGGAAATTACATGTGCCTTTCACGTACTTCGGCCAACATCTGGGACCTGGAGGTTTATCCCGATCTTCCCGAAATAGGCCTCGACAGCGCCCGTTTTATGGTTAATGAATTCGAACCCGGCAGGTTCAGGATCATTTCAGTAGCAAGACAGCAGGTAAGCGCAACAAATAACATACTGGGACCGAATAATGGTGAGTTGAATTCAGCATTGTTTAACGACAAATGGCGCAGCGCAGCAAATGATCCGCTGACTGTTTTTAACCTAAAATTCCCGGAAGATGTGGTGTCTGAATATGATCTTCACCTGGCAGACCTTACCATTAACGGAGTTACTTTTAAACCTGCATTCAATCCGGCATACATAACCTATTATGCAACTATTCCCCCTAATGTGACTTCTGTTGAAGTTACTGCTACTCCCCGGGATACGATAACACCACCAACCATAACAGGAACAGGCACAGTCGATGTTTCGGATGATGAAGGAACAATAACAGTCACAGTTACTGCTGCCGCCGATCCGCAATATACACGTGTATATACCATTCATTACATTTCTGATACTGAACTTACGCTAGCACATTCTTACACTTTTGATGACGGAACAGCTCTGGATCAGATTGGAAATGCTCACGGAACGGTCCATGGAGGCACTTTTGCCGATTCATCGTTTATTGCAGGCAAAGAAGGCGATTATATCATTCTTCCGGCAGGAGAAATAGCTATAAATACGTATCCTTCCGTTACGCTCGAAGCTCATGTATTGACTGGTGCAAATCCAGGCTGGACTATGCTGGCTTATTTTGGAGGTTCATCGGGAACAAATTCTTACTGGATGTCAATTGCCCGGAATGATAACATTAGCAGAACCGAAATCAATACTGGGGGCTCTGTTTTTGCGAACGGAGTTGAACCCGGTGTAGGAGAAATTCACCATTATGTAAGCGTACTTTCAAATGATACCATTTTTTGGTATATAGATGGTAGTTTAGCCGCAAAAACAGCAACTGCTTCACACAGTATGATTAGCAATATCAGTACAGCTGGCGCCTGGATAGGCTATGGTGGGTACAGCGATCCAACCTGGTTGGGTACTATTTATGAGTTCAACATTTATTCCGGCCAGATGGATGCAGCAACTGTGGCAGCACGTGCTCAACAATATTTTGGAGGTATATCCATTGATGCAACCCTGGCTTCGTTAACTGTTGATGTTGGTGAATTGATTCCCGCATTCAACCCGGATGTAAAAAACTACTCCGTGATTGTTCCTGAGGGTACAACCACTGTAAATGTTTCTGCTGTTCCAAATGATCAAAAGTCAACAGTGGAAGGTACTGGCGCCATTGATGTTTCATCAGGTAGCGGGAGTGCTGCTGTGGTGGTTACTGCAGAAAATGGCTCAACTATAACATATAACATTGGATTCAGCACACCTGAAGAATTTACTTTAATGCATTCTTACACTTTTGACGACGGAACTGCTGCTGATGTTGTTGGAGGTGCGGATGGAACCCTGATTGGAAATGGAACAATCGCAAACGGAGCATATACTGCTGCGGCTAATGGAGATTACATCGAATTACCTGCTGCAAATATAGCGATCAATACATACTCCGCTATCACTCTGGAAGGCTACATTTTTGCAGATGTAGATAACACCGCTGCTGTTATGCTGGCCTATTTTGGTGGAAATGAGAATGGAGTTGGCGGGAATGGATACTTCTTAACACCCGATCGCTGGTCAGAGAGCCGAACTGCGATTTCATGTGGCAACATTACAGAACCATGGAACGCAGAGCAAGGTGTTACCGGTCCTCCGGTCAGTGTGGGTGAAAAACATCATGTTGTCAGCGTGCTGACAGACTCTTCTATCAAATGGTACATAGATGGTTTATTGATTGGAGAAGCTGTAGTATCAGGTAATAATTCAATTGCCGGCCTAAGTAATGCAAATGCCTGGTTATGCAAAGGGGGTTATGACGCTGACCCAACCTGGATGGGTACCATTCATGAATTTAACATTTATGCTGGTGCAATGGATGCAGCTACTATTTCACAACATGCAAACAAATTCCTGGGAGGTTTAACCAAAATGCATTCCTATACTTTTGAAGATGGAACTGCTACTGATGTTGTTGGAAATGCAGATGGAGTCCTTATGGGGAATGGCACAATCGCAGACGGAGCATATACTGCTGCGGCTAATGGAGATTACATCGAATTACCTGCTGCAGATATCGCAATCAATACATACTCCGCAATCACTCTGGAAGGCTACATTTTTGCAGATGTAGATAACACCGCTGCTGTTATGATGGCCTATTTTGGTGGAAATGAAAATGGAGTTGGCGGGAATGGATACTTCTTAACACCCGATCGCTGGAACGAGAGCCGAACTGCAATTTCCTGCGGTAACATTACAGAACCCTGGACTGCAGAGCAAGGTGTTACCGGTCCTCCAGTTAGCGTGGGCGCCAAACACCATGTCGTCAGTGTATTAACAGACTCTTCAATCACATGGTACATCGATGGTGAATTGGTTGGAGAAGCTGAAGTGTCAGGCGATAATTCAATTGCTAACTTAAGTACTGCAAATGCCTGGTTATGCAAAGGGGGTTACGACGCTGACCCAACCTGGATGGGTACCATTCATGAATTTAATATTTATGAAGGAGCAATGGATGCAGCTACCGTCTTGGAACATGCTAAACAATTCCTGGGAGAAGAATCACGCGATGCAAGCTTGTCTGCATTAACTGTTGATGTTGGTGTTATGGGGCCTCAGTTTAATCCGGAAGTAACAACATATTACGTTACTGTTCCTGAAGGTACAACTTCCATGATTGTTACAGCTACTTCAACCGATGCCAATGCAAGTGTTGTTGGTGGTGGTGCCGTTGATGTTTCCTCAGGTAGCGGAAGTGTTGCTGTTGTAGTAACTGCAGAAGATGGAACTACGGTGATAACATACAACATTGAATTCAGTACACCGGGAGAATTAACAAAAATGCATTCCTACACTTTCGAAGATGGAACAGCGGCCGACGTTGTTGGCGATGCCCACGGAACACTCATGGGAAATGGAACAATTGCGAACGGCACCTACACCTCAGCAGCTGACGGAGATTACATCGAATTGCCTGCCGCAACTATCGCGATCAATACATACTCTGCAATTACTCTGGAAGCTTACGTTACCCCTGGAGTAAACAATGGATGGACTATGCTGGCTTATTTCGGATCAATGGGAGGTTGGCCGTCGTACTGGATGTCAATTGCCCGGGCAGACGATGTTAGTATGACTACCGTTGATGCAGGGCATGGAGCTTTTGGTACCAGTGGACCAGAACCGGCTGCAGGAGAGACCCATCATTACGTTAGTGTACTAACCGATTCTGCTATTTTCTGGTATATCGACGGTGTTATGGTGAGTAGTGCAACTACTCCTGAAAATACCACGATTGCAGGAATTACGACTGATGTCGCTCTCCTCTGCAGGGGTGGTTATCCAGACCCGTCTTGGATAGGAGATATTCATGAATTCAACATCTACGAAGGAGCAATGGATGCAATTACCGTCGCAGAACGATATAATAATTTTGTGACTGCGGTGCCAGACATTGAATTGGATAAAGCTAACATCAAGGTTTATCCGACTTACTCAACAGGTCACTTCAATGTGGAAACCAACGGAAGCAGCGGTATGATTACCGTGTATAACCTGACAGGCAAACTGGTTCTTCAGAAAAAAATTGAGAGTAACCTGGAGGCTGTCACTGTTAGTGAAAGAGGAATGTACATAATGAAGGTTGATAGCGAAGGTGCATCCAAATCATTTAAAATCTTTAAAACAAGATAATTATAACATGTGACAAGCATTAACAAGGAAGGGAAAAAGTGATACAATGGGCTGTTGAAATTCATTTTCGGCAGCCCATTTATTTCACATCAGTCATTCATAAAAACTATGATTATTAACAAGAACATCAGGATATTGATTTTATTTGCAAGTTTATACCTCTCAGCCAGCAGCCTTACTGCACAAACCTGGCCGGCGGGGATTCACGATCCGTCGAGCATTATTAAATGCGATGACACCTACTGGATTTTTGGCACAGGAGATGGCATATACAGCATCTATTCCAAAGACCTGATTACCTGGCGACCAGGTCCCACTCCTTTTACAAAAACTGAATATCCGAAATGGATCAACACCTACGTTGGTGCATTCGAAGGAAATTTCTGGGCTCCGGATATTATTTTCATGAACAATCAATATTATCTGTACTACTCCTGCTCCGAATGGGGCACCATGACCTCCACCATCGGATGTGTCACAAACAAAACACTCAATCCGGAAAATCCGGACTATGAGTGGGTGGATGCTGGTTTTTTGGGAATATGGTCGTATCAGCCCGGTTTGGCACTGAATGCCATTGATCCATCGCTTATGCGAGGCCCCGACGGAAAAATATGGATGGTCTATGGCTCGTTTAATGAACGTGGAATTGTTATCACCGAGATTGATTCCATATCGGGAAAACCAAAAACCTACAGTGGAAATCTTCCGGGTACCAGTATTGCCAATTCATGGACCGGCCCGCAAAGCCACAATTATGGCGAAGGGGAAGGAGCCTCCATGATTTATCGCGATGGATATTATTACCTTTTTTACAATAAGGGCGGATGTTGTGCCGGAATCGCAAGCACCTATTATATCGTTGTGGGTAGATCAACAAATCCCCGGGGACCGTTTTTGGATAAGTCAGGAAAAGCGATGCGCATTACCGGTCAGCCCAGTGGCGGAACGGTTGTATTCCGCCATGACAGTTCCCGGGGAACAGACGACCGTTACTTTGGACCGGGGCATTTTGGCTTATTCAGTGAAAACGGAGTGGATTATGTAACGTTTCATTATTACGATGCCAACGGATATTATCCAAATCCGGATGTAAATAACCAGGGACGTCCAACGCTCGGAATAGCCAAACTGGTGTGGCAGGGAAATGGATGGCCCTCCATTTCCCTGGATTTTGTGGATGAGGGTATTTATACCATTCAAAATGTGTTCAGCAATAAAGTGGTTGACATTTCATCTCATGCATTGATGGACGGGGCAGAATTATTCCAGTACCAGGCCGACACCTTGTCTGATATCCAAAAATGGGTATTTACATCGCTTGGCACTGGTGAATACACCATTCAGAATTATGCCAAGCCTGCGATGTTTGTAGAGGCAGGCGGAACGAATAATGCAACTACTCTGTCTGTTACTTCGGAATACAATGGTTTCGAAAATCAAAAATTCAGGACATTGACCTCGCCCAACGGAAAATCCATTTTTTACCCGTCAACCAAAGATATAGTCTGGGGTCTTCCGGCAGCTACAGGCAATGATATTAAAATTTCCTTGAGATCTGCCATCAATCATGATTTTCTGCGCTGGTATACCATACCCTTTGAAGAATCACTGGCAGTTTCAGAAAACAAACTCACGGTTGAACATACTTCCGGAACAAATAAAACCATTGTGGTAGAAAGTAATGGCTTGTGGAGCGCCTCGGCTTTGAATGATTCCTGGTTAACTATTGAAGCTTCCGGTGTAAAAAATGACACGCTTCTTTTAACTTTTACAGAAAACCCGGATTCGGAAGATAGAAAAAACCGGATATCCGTCAGATCAAATGGAGGAAAAGGTTTGCTTATAACCTTGACGCAACTTGGAAAACCAAACGCAACCGAAAAAATAACAGATACCAGCATGGCTGTTCTTTATCCCAATCCCGCAAATGATATGGTACATCTTATAATGAAAAACAAAGGATACCTGACTGTTTACAATCAATTCGGACAAAAAGTTCAGGAGTTCAATCTGCAGGCAGGGATGAATAATTTTGAAATTAAATCGTTAAACAGCGGAATGTATTTTTTCCATATTCTTTCCAACAATGGAACACTTGTAAAGAAACTGATTAAAAACTAATATATAGCCGGCTTTCCAATTTCTATGGTTCAATTCACTCACCAATTGAATTTTACGGTTTTATGTACCAGTTATTTTCATCCATTAATTTTGAACGAATTTCATCCCTGTTAACGTATTTGGCTGAAACAAGATTGGCCAGATAAGATGGGTCATTTCGTCGTATGGCAACACGCATCAGGTCGTGAAACCGGTTTCCTTCAAAGGCAGTTTCAAGGGCCAGTTCTTCAATGATTTTGTCCTCCACATAAAGAATTGAATCCTGAAGAGAGTTCAGATGCGGGATAATAAAATCTGTAGCCAGCTCTACATTGCCGCAACCGCGGGAATGTACGCCAACATTCTCGTCGAACACAATGTTGTTGAAATTCACGTAATCAATAAAAGTACCCGTCGATTCGGTGTAAACACTGTATTTTTCATGGCGAGGAACGATGGAATCCAATGCAAGGGCATCAGAGTTCATGCCGTTTTTCAATACCGCAAAAGCCAGATTGGGCTTACCTGCACGGTTCACCGCCTCAGCATAGCGCAGGTAGAGCGTGGCAACCCTGTAAACCATAACTGCTTTCGAGGCCTCAGCTTCAATCCACATCAAATAATATTTTAAAATTGCATTACCATCGCTGGTGGAGACGTCAAAGATAGCTCCTGTATTTTTGGTTGACAGATAGGATCCTATGAAGCCTCTTAAATCGCCTGGATTTGTGGCGTTTCTGTTGTAATAATATGTTTGTGCATTCCAATTATCGATCGCAACATGCGAAGGCATTAGCTCGTAATTATCGATAGTCAGTCTGTACATTTCATCTTCTTCTCCCAATTCGGTCGATCCGGCAATCAGTGTAATTTGCTCGCTTGTTGTAATTTCAAAAATATCCAGGTAATTCTGATAAAACAGATCTCTTGAGACAAAAACACTGTTATCCACTGTCCATGTTGAACTGTACCTGTCGTCGATTACATAACGTTCATCTACGATCAAAGCATAATATTCGCGGGCTGCATTCTCGAATTGCCCGTTCCAAAGGTAAAGGTCACCCAGTAAAAGAGGAATGGGAAAGAACAGCTTTTCACTGGACATATCCACTCCCAGTGAAACTGCGCCCGGAGTTTTTGCGTATTTTACAGGCTCAAGATCCTGGATTAAAACAGGAACCAGTTCATGGATCGAATACTCAGGAAAATCTCCTTGTGCAGCCTGCACTGTTAACAGTGGTTCGACGTAATATTTGGCTTTACCATAGTTTAAAGCGATTTGCATATAGGTCCAGGCACGAATCGCTTTAGCAGCTGCGTACTCTTTGAACAAAGACTTTTCACCCCTGACAGTAAAAGCCGTGTCGATGTTGTTGATGAGGTAATTGCAGTGGTTAATCACTGAGTAGTAATCTTCAATTATGTTATACGAATTATCGGCCGAGATTTCAAAGTTGTAAATTTCGTGCAGATCGAGTCGTGCATTTTCAGTGATATCCATCAGGTCGCCACGCAACTCGCCGAACAACACATAGCGATCAGCCAGTTTCTGTAATTGAGTAAAAATACCAATCATCGTATAAATCGAATCATTTGGCGAATCTATCTGATGGTTTTCAGGAAACATTAAACGGTCAGAATCGGCATCCAGAAGCGTGTTGCAGCTGGTGGCAATCACTGTAACAACTATCAGTCCGAATACTATTTGATTAAGCTTCTTCATCTTTTTCTCTTTAATCCGATTACTAAATTCCACATTTTTCAAACACATTTCATTTGCCGATTAAAGGTTCATTGTTATTCCAACAAAATAAGTTCTGGAAAGGGGCAGCAGGCCCGCGTCGATTCCCTGGTACAGAACGTTGTTTTTCAACGATACTTCCGGATCACGTCCCAAATAATTCGTAAAGTTAACCAGGTTGTTGGCCGAGACCCACACCTTAAGGCCCTCAATCATAGTGCTTTTAACAGGGACAGTGTAGCCCAGCGACAACGTTTTGAAACGCAGGTACGAACCGTCCTCTATCCATCGGTCAGAAAAACCCGAATTACCCAAAGGATCCATGTAAGCTACCCTGGGCTGGCTGGTTTCCTGGCCTTCGTAAAACCAACGGTTCAGCATCGCTGTAGTCTGGTTTGCAACTAAACTTCCCGACTCAAGCTCGGATCGCAGGGCATTGTACACGTCATTTCCGTATGAATAGGTAAACAGCATATCTACTGTAAAATTCATGAAATTGATTTTGCTGTTGAAAGAGCCAAAAAAGTCGGGATTTGGATTGCCGATTACCTGGCGGTCGTTATCATCGATAATACCATCGTTGTTCAAATCGTCAAAATGCATGTCGCCGGCTTTGAAGTAATGCGAAGCTCCGTTGTCGTCAATCACCCTCAGGTTTGCAGCAGCAGCAGCCTCTTCACCGGTAAAAACTCCCAGGGTTTTATAGCCGTAAAATACACCTGACGGATTTCCTGCCGATGTCAGAATGTCGGCGCCATATATCGATGTAATGTAATCACCATCGGGTAAAGATTCAATCTTGTTTGTATAATGTCCGATACTGGCTCCCAATTCCCATTTAAAACCGTTGAGATTAAACAGCTTTATATCGGTTGATAGCTCAAATCCTTTATTTAACAATTCGCCGCCGTTGCCCCAGTAATATCCGTTACCCGCAACTTCGGGTAACGATTTCAGGAACAGCAGGTCTTTGGTTTTATTGCTGTAAATATCAGCCGAAAAGGCCAAACGGTCGTTGAAAAGAACTGCATCTATTCCAAGGCTTGCTTTTGCTGTAGTTTCCCATTGAATTTCGGTATTACCTATATTTGCTATAATTAAGGCATTGGCCCGGTCCATATACCGTGATGACTGGAAATAAGCACTCCAGGCATAAGGATCAATATCATCGTTTCCCGAATAGCCGTAACCGACTCGCAGTTTCAACCAGTCGATGGATTTCACGTTAGCCATGAATTCTTCGGAAGAGATTAGCCAGGCTGCATTGACCGATGGAAAAACAGCCCAACTTCTGTCGAAAAGCTGGAAACCACCCCGGGTTTCGCGCCCAAAACGGGAGGATGCATCGACTGCCGTAGAAGCGGACAGAAAGTAGCGATTGTCGAAACTGTAATCAACCAGCAGGTAATTCGAAATTGATTTTATGCGGTTGTTGATACCACTTGTGCTTCTTATGATTTGGTTCAGCAGATTTCTTTTCTGGTCGGACCCTGAGTTGTGACCTTCGCCGTAATCCGCTTCAAAATAGTTGGATATGTATCTGATTCCGGCAATTGCTTTAAGGTTGTGAACTTTGTCAATTTGTTTGTCGAACTGCAAACGTGTTTCATCAAAAATTGAAATGTTTCGCATTTGCTGACTTTTAAAAACATTTTCCGAAATTCCGATGCCGGGAAGCTCGCGATCGGCCACGCCAATCATCGGACTGTAATAGGTTTCCTTAAACTTGTCGATGGCATAGTCGAACTGAGTACTCAACGTCAATACAGGGGAAAGTTGAAATTCCGGTTTAAATCCAACAGAAAGGCGGTAATGCTTATTTGTATTCAGTGCATTTTCAATAATTGCGGCAGGATTGCCCACTTCGAACATGTCAGCATCTTCAAAATCCTGGGTTAGTGTTCCCGTAGGGGTGTAAGTATAGGGCGTTAAAAAAGGAGCTTTTATCATGGCCAGGAAAGTGGGTGAGGTGTAAAAGTTTATTCCATCATCGAGCAAATTGCGATCGATACTCGTATAGCCAACATTCATGCCTAATGTTATGCCAGGTGTTAGAAAAAAATCGGAATTAATCCGGGTGTTCAGGCGTTGCAAACTGGTTGTTTTAACAATGCCTCTGTTCCCGGAATAACCCAGTGAAAAATAGTAAAGGGCTTTGTCGTCACCACCGCTTACACCGATGTTGTAACTCTGGGTTAACCCCTGTTGATAAACTTCATTGTCCCAGTTTGTGTTATTGTGGTAAGTGTTATAAGTTATCGCGTTTGGATCGTCATTCAAAAAAGGCATTTCATCGATCTCCATTAAAGTCAAACCGGTTGTTCCCAAAAGGTCGGTGGTGTAAATCCGAAACTGATCACCATTCATCATGGGCAGTGATGTTTGTTTTTCGGTCAGGCCGCCAAAGGCATTAAAAACGATTTTGGTGGCAAGATCCACCCCACGTTTGGTTTTGATCATGATCACCCCGTTGGATCCTTTTGAGCCGTAGATGGAGGTTCCGTCTTTAATAACAGTAACACTCTCAATATCGCTCATGTCGATATCGTTCAGCGGATTGGTAAAAAATCCGTCGTGAACAGACTGGATATCGAAATGGTTATTCCAAATAACTCCATCGACAACAAAAAGAGGTTGCGCGTTCATGTTTACCGAATTTAATCCCCGGATAAACAAACTGGCACCCATCCCACTGTTGCCTGACCGGCTCATGGCACGTATATCAGCTCCCATTCCGTATTGGATAGCATTGTCAACCGAAAGATAAGTTGGATAACCAATTTTGTGCAAGCCTTTTGATGAATTAACAGTATATGAGGAGCGGACCGGGCCGGTTACATTTTCAATTTCTTTGTAAAAATCGCGGTAAACATCTGAATACAAGTCGATTTCAAGGCTTTCTCTTCCCCGTACGGGTACTTCGCGCTGGTTATAATAAAAAGCAATGACGACTAATATTTCTCCCGGAGAACTGACTGCAATCTCGAAATTTCCATCTTTATCTGTAGTGGCAGCCGACTTGTGGCTCCGGGAACGAATCTGAGCAGCAACAATTGGTTGCCGGGTTTTTGCATCCCGAACAACACCCTTAACTATATAAGCCTCTGTATCGATCACCTGTTTCGTTTCAGCAACCATTGGCTCACCAACCCTTGTTGTATCGGTTTGACCATACACCATCGTACTGAAAGCCAAAATTCCGGGCAGAAAAACCGAACGCAGAAATTTTCGCAAGAAATGATTCCTCATTGTACTTTTTAATTTGATATCTCTGTTCATTTTCATTTTCACTGTTTTTTGAACCTATTCCAGAACAGGTTCCAAAATGATACAATCGATACGCATGGTTCGGCTAAAATCACCCGACTGTTCTTCCTGTGTTGTTACATCGCTGCTAACTTGCAGTTTAACAGCAACTCTGTCGTAATCCGGATCGACTATGTTGGCAAATTCAAAATCGAACTGACCAACAAACATTTTTGTAAGTGCTTCCGGATCAGTCACATTATTCTCGGGTGTAAACCGGCTGATAAATGTACTGCCGGTCTCTCTTCTGATGTATGTTAGCTGAAACTTTGCCTTTGTTGGTGTGAGATTATTGGAATCCACTATTTTGGCAGGTACGAACACACAGTATATGTTGTATTTCGCCGAAAGCGTATTTGGGATGGAAAATTCAACGCTCGGTTCAGTCGATGCAGGATCGACTAAAATATAATAATTGTCGGAGGCCGTAAATTCTGTTCCATAACTGGACCTTATGAAAATATTGCTGCCTCTGTTGGTTCTGCCAATTGAGTTTTCTGCCTCAACCCTGATTTCCTTAAAAAATGAGGCAGTATCTGCAAAAGGCATTTTACTGGTAATATAAGCGAGACCATTACTGAGCGATTCATATTCAAGCCCTTTAAACATTTCACCGGGATTGTAGAACCTGTTTCCGTATGTCGATGTTAGCGAGTTGAGTTTTTCGGGTTCTCTGATCCTGCCGCGGTAAAGCATATCCTGAATAATGGTAAAGCGGGTCAAGTCTCTTTGGCGTTCAGAGCTGCCGGCATCCCTCGGAAAATTGAAATAACTTACGATCCTTGAATAGGATTCATCCCAGGCAGTATTATCCGGTATGATTGCAGTATAGCTGCTGTCTTCCACGTCAATGGTTCCAAGCTGGTCCAATACCGGATTCCAGATAACAAACGCACTGTCGTAAATTACCTGTCCGTCTTCATTAGCACCAATCTCGATACTGTTTTCCGCATCAAATACCCTTTTCGACTGACCGTAAATATATTCGCGCAACGAGTCCACACCTTCAGTATGCCCAAGGTATTCCCAAAGATTGTACACGTAGGGTGCATAACCGTCAATTACATGGATTAACCCGTTTTTTGCAGGCTGATTCGCCCGGATAACATTATTCTCTCCAAAAATATATCCTGACTGGTCTTTGGTAAAACTAACATATTTGTTGTTCAGCATTCGAATGAATGAATCATCGATTCCTGAAGTTGTTATCCTGCTGCGGGTTATGTGGTTCTTCACTGTTTTAGCCACCAGTTCGGTGTTGGAAATATCGAAACCAGTCAGCGCATCGTTTGTTGGAGCCCAAACGGTATATGACTGCGAAGCGTTAAGAATATCTTCGAAACCTGCTATCTCCAGCATACTAACATAGGTACTCAGATCCGGTTGATCCTGTAGATACTCCATCACCGTTTTCCCGGGCAAATCGAATGAACTTTCATCATAATGATCGTCCCATTCCTTTGCACAACCAGTAGCCAGCAACATAAAAACCAGAGCCGGGAGGGAGACAAAGCCTGTAAAATGTTTATAATTCATTTTCAATTGCATTTCATTCGTTAAAATTTCAAATCTCTGCGGTACTCATGGTACTCGTCCCGAAAATACGGTCCTCATTTCAATTTTTAATAAATGTCTTCGTACTCCAATACCTCAAGAGGAACAAACTCCAGGTAGTCGAACATAAATTCACCCGATTTCACCGCTTTTACTGAAAAGGTGTGCGTACTGTATTCATTAAAAGTATAAATACCCAAAATCCGGCGGAGAACATCCTCGCTCATTCGTGCACTTGCTCCGCTGTACCACCATTCTTCTATAACAGTATAACTGGCAGGGCCTTTCATGTAACCACGGTTACGCATCGCTTTATCGTTTTCGAAACCGTCCGGGTCTCGTGCATCTGTGCCCGGATATTCATACCCAATATCCGGGTCGTTGGCATACAGCCGCAGGTCAAGAGGAATCCCGGTTGGCACTCCGTCCCAGTACAATTGTGCCACACCGCGTAAATGGGTTGGCTGGTAACCAAAACGCACTTCATAGGTTCCGGGAGGAATGGGCAGTGTTGTAATTTCAAAATCATACAACCCTAAAAGAAACAATTCATCTCCCTGATAATCCATGAATCGGTCGTCGGCATTAAAGTAATGAACCTCTGTTGTTGCAGAGGCATTAATCCGGTCAACATATCCATTGGGAAGAAACCACCTTTCTGAAAATAATCCACCACCGATTAAAGAATTCCCTATACGGATATTATTATTGACCAATTCGGGGAAAAAACTGGCAACATCCATTCTCAGGCGTTTGGTAGAAAGCATGCGTTCCACATTAGCGTCATAAACCAGTATATTGTCAATTTCGTGGTAAACCCCGTTCAACGCATCATTATCGAAATTATCAGTCAGACGAATCGCTGGGCCTGATTCTGAAATCATATTAAAAATATTGTATTCATTGGTAGTCCGAAGCGTACGAACTTCCAGCAAAGTATTCGGGCACAAGGTTTCTATGTACTCGAACATATCCACCACTTTTACAGAGTGGGTTTCGCCTGTTGATGCGTAATTCATCCCTGTATTGTCATATTTCTCGATAAACAGCCTCATTGGGAGTTTTTTGTTTATCAGGTGATAAGCCACAAACCGGTTCAGGCTGTTCTTTCTGTTTGTCACATCGGTAATCGATGCATCTCCGGGATACATCGTATCATATACGTTTTTCGCATAGGCTTTCAGGTCGTCCAGATTATGGATGTCGTTTTTCGCATAAGTCGCATTACTCTCCATCAAAGCGGTAAAACCATACTTTCTTTCCCGTGGAACGCGTACTCTTGCGTAGTTATAAATCGTATTTGCGTTTTCCATCGCCACATATTCCGGATCAGGCACATAACTCTCGTCTTTAATCAGACTGATTTCCTGATCGAGGCCGGTTGCCACCAGTGCTTCAAAAAAGAGTGAAAAATTTTCATCCCGGGAAATGGCTTCGACCAATGTATTGTCGGTAGGAGATAAAACCTCATTAATTGAATGAATAACACCATTATGAACTTCAATATCCCTTTCTGTAATTTCCGAATGCGTATTTATGGTGTAAACAAGACCTGATTCATCAGAAGAAATTCCAACATCTACATATCGGCCACTCATGGTTTGTTTTGTTAAAAAGCCTTCCACAAAATCATCAGTGGTTATAACAAAATTCTTGATGATATGATCAAAAGCAATTTTCTGAAGTGCATCAACTGAAAAATCACCCAAATTGTTTTTTCCTTCGCTTTGGTAAAACCGGATCATAGCCTCATTATCAGGCAGAAAACAGGTATAATCGCCGTATGCGTTAAGCAGTCCCATTACTCCTGTTGTGTCCAGGATATGTGTGAATTCAGAGTAAGATTCAGGACGATTTTTAATATACTGTCCGACAGTTTCTCCGGTGAAAGTATAGTAATTTTCGCCGATATCATCGCTGTTGCAGGCAGGCCACAGGAATATTATTGCCATAAACACGCTAGTTAACAGAAATGCTCTTTTAAATCGCACTTTTGCAACCATGCTGGTGAAGACTGAAAAATTTATTTTATGAACTTTCATGCTAATCATTTTTACTGTTAATTTTTCCCTTCTCCGGTAACCTTATAAAATTCATTCTGCACCAGCGCACTGTTCGCTTTTAATTCATCCGTATGTACAGGCAAGTACAAGGCATCCATAACCGACATTTTTGTTGACTGAAGGGAAGTTCCTCCAGAGAATTTTTTTGTTACATAGCTAAGCAGTGGTGCCGGCGAATTAACGCGACGCGCCATACGCATCAGGTCAAACCAGCGCTTCCCTTCGAACATCAGTTCACGCTGGCGTTCTCTCATATAAAGTTCATCGAGTCTGAGTTTTGTCGTGTAATTTTCGGCCATCAAACCTTTTTCATCCTCATCTGTATTTGATCTCATATAGATGGTGTTAATCAGTTCAACAGCTTCTGCAATGTTGGTATCGAGTTGAATCATCGCTTCGGCTTTCATGAGGTAAATTTCTGAAAGACGGTAAACAATCCAGTTGGCTGTTACATTTCGATAAAAATAAGAGCTGACCTCAGTGGTGGGGTCTTCTCTGCGGCTGGCACCGGCATATTTAAACACATAATATTTGTCACCACCGGGTTCCTGTCGCAGAAAATCCTTTTCGCGCAGGTCTTTATTGCTCTCTTTGCTGTTTCCAACAATATAATTGAACGGACTAAACCTCCCGGTAACCAAAACGCCCGGGAAACTCCACTGCCCGGCCGTATTGCCAATGTCTCCAAAGTAGTCTCGTACCACCCAGTTAAACATCTGATCATCGTCGAATTGCAACTCAAAAATACTTTCTTTCGAATTTCCCTGATAAAAAACCCTGGGAATTACATTTTTACCTGTTTCGAGTTCCAAATCAGAATCGTTTAAAATCTGATCGCACATTTCAATACATTTATCATATTTCTCTCTCCAGAGGTAAATATCAGCCAGAAGTGCTCTTACTGCATTTGTAGTGACTCTTCCTTTGGTGTATGCGATAGTTTCATATTTATCACGTGAATATCTTAAAGCCGTTTGCAGGTCACTTTCCAGGTTGTCAAGGATAAAATCTTCAGACGATTGGGGGATATGATAATCCTGGGCATCGTCGATACTTGGTTCATTAACCCACGGAACTTCCCCGAATGTTCGCACCAGGTAAAAATACATAAGTGCACGGATGGTAAGTACCTCGGCCTCCATTGCACGGAGTTTTGACTCGGTAAAGTTGGCGTCTGCATCGACAACTCCCGGTGCATAATGCAAAAAATTATTACAGTTGTTTATAACGGCATAAAACGATCCCCAATGGCAAAATCCGTTATCAGCAGAAATATCCACATTCAGCATTTTATACATATCCGCAGGCATATTTCTCCCAAAAGTTACATTGTCCGATCTCAGTTCCCCCCAAACCAACATCCTGCTCATCACACCAACTTCTGTAACCGAGCGGTAACATGCAGCAAGAACCTGTGTTACCTGGCTTTCGTTCTGCCAGTAATCATCCAGTACAACCTCACTCTCGGGCCTTATGTCGAGCCAGTCCTTACAACCCGACGATACCATTATGAGACTTACAATTGATAATATGGAAATTAATTTTTTCATCTTCATCTTCCTTTAAAATGTTACTGAAACTCCAAAAGTTGCATCTTTCGATCGTGGTGTCGGGGAGTTGTCCGTACTCACACCAAGCCTTCCGTATCCTACCTCCGGATCCACACCCGTATAATTTGTTAAAACCCACAAGTTGTTGATAGTGAGATAAAAATTTACCTGATGTACTTTGTATTTATCCAATTTAGCTTTTGGAATTGAATAGTTAAATGTTAGGTACTTCATTCGCAAAAACGAGCCGTCCTCCACATAACGATCACTGCCCAGCCAGTTGTATCCATAATTATACAGTGCGCGCGGCATTTCGGTTACATCCCCGTCTTTCCTCCAGCGCCAGTTCACCGAAACACTCTGGTTGTCCAGGAAATACATGCTTTCAGCATTCATTCGGGCCATGTTAACAATCTTGTTCCCGTAGCGGAAATTGAAAAATGCCGTTACTGAGAGGTTTTTATATCGGATGGTTGAGCCAAAACCTCCGTTTACCTTAGGATTCGAGTTTCCCAGATAAACAATGTCCAGTTCATCAATCGAACCATCGTGATTGATGTCCTCATAAATCGCATCGCCGCCTCTGAACTGATAAGCGTTGCTTCTGCCATAGGCAAAATACATGGGCAGCGGATTACCCTCTTCATCGGTAAAAACGTTTCCGTTTTCATCCCGGGCTACCGGAGCATTTTCCTGCACACCTTCAGCGTATTCGTTGTACTGATAAACGCCCTTGTAGCGGAATCCGTAAATCGACCCATAAGAGTTACCTTCCTGAATTCGCGACAAATAGGTTCCGTTAGTAAAGTCATAGTCAGCATTATAGTTGGCCAGTATATCGTCTCTCAACTCAACGATTGTGTTTACAAAATTCGACAGGTTGAAGTTAAAATCAACTGAAAAGTCTTTCCTGCGGATTGCCTGACTGGAATAGAAGTTCAATTCCCAACCATTGTTGTCCATAGTTCCCACATTCTGCACAGGAACGTCGTAGAAACCTGACGAACTCGGGACCTGTAAATTTTCGAACAATAAATCTTCTGTACGTTTATTATAAAAGTTGACATCAAAAATTAAACGGTCGTCAAAAAATCCAAAGTCAAAACCAAAGTTGAACGAAGTTGATTTTTCCCACCTCAGGTCAGCCAGACGAAGTGTGGTGGGACGGGTTGCCGGCATATCAATATAACTCCCGTAAGGCGAGTAACGGCTGAAATGCAGGTATTCTGCTTTAGGCTGGTTACCGGTGATTCCCCAACTGGGCCGAATTGCCAACATGCTTAGCCATTTACGGGTAGAATGCATAAATTGTTCATCCGTAATAATCCATTTGGCAGAAATGCCCGGGAAGTTGCCGTATTTGTATTTTTCACCGAATTTTGTACTTCCATCCCTGCGGAAGGTTGCCCCAAGAATATATCTGTCTTTGAAAACATAATGCCCTCTGAATGTTATCGCATTGGATCGAAAAGCAAACCGGCTGGAGGAAATGCCGGTCGAATATCCGTAAGCTGAAGCGTCAACAATATCTCCTGAAGGAAGATTGGCAACACCCATACCCTGTGAAGTACTGTTTCCTGTAATGAACTGGAATGAACCCTGAACCAATACGGAGTGATCGGGATTGAATATTTGCGGCTGCCATGAAACTTTGTTTTCAGCCAAAACGGTTACACTTTCCGAGTCGAAACTTTCAGCCAGGTTGATCGCTCCATCGTTCCAGGGAGCGTTGGAAACTTCGGCAGGCAGGAACCTGCTTACTTTATCGTTGTTTACATCGAACGAAACATCCAGGTTGTACCTAAGTGTCTGTATCTCCGGATCAAACAGGTCGTACTGCAACCTGAATATCGGACGAATCCGGTAGTTTGTCAGGTTGTTGGTAGCCAGTTTGGCCAGTGCAACCGGGTTTCGCAGATCACGCTGAGAGCTGTGGAGACTGGATGAACGCGAAATATTATAATAAACATCCGTTTTATTGCCTTTGGAATCCTGCTGGTAAACACTAACATTGGGCATTTTCCGATAAGCAACACCCAAAATACTTCGGTACGTACCATCATCTGTCCAGTTTCTATCGTTATCAGTGTAAAAGAAGGTTATTTCAGAAATAAACTTGATTCGTTCAGAAACAGAATAATCGAGGTATGCCGTTGAGGTAATTCTGTCCATTTTCTGCCCGATGACAGTTCCTGTTTGAGTCAGGAATCCGCTGGAAACCCTGTACCTTGCCCGCTCACCACCTCCCGAAACATTTAAGTAGTGGTCGTTTTTGAACCCGATTTGGGTCACTTCATTTACCCAGTCGGTGTTGTTGTTAAAATTCTCGTATTCTGAAAATGTTGGATCGTACAGGAATTCGCGGACATTCGCTGCGTTTTCGTCCTGCTGCGGATTAAAGTAGGCCTGTTTGATCATCATTGTGTAATCATCGCCGTTCAGCATATTCAGGCCTCTTGGTTGCTTTGCAGCAGTAAAACGATAGGAATACTGAACCCGGGTTGGTCCCTGGGCACCTTTTTTGGTTTTAATTACCAAAACACCGTTAGCTCCTTTCGATCCCCACACGGCAGTTGAAGCTGCATCTTTTAATACCGTAATTTCTTCAATATCATCGGGATTGATGCTTAACATATTTGCATATTGTTCCTGGTTTGCCGCAGCAAAATCAAATGACGGATCAATATTAATTTCGTATGGAATGCCGTTTACCACTATTAAAGGTTGTGTATTTGCATTAATCGAAGAAGTTCCCCTGATTCTCATTGTTGCTCCGGAACCCAGGTCACCGGAGTTGGCTACAATGTCGAGGCCTGCAATGCGACCCTGCATCGCTTCATCAATTGAAGTTACCTGTATGCCTTCAAATTCTTTTGAACTAAGGGTTTGAACTGCAGTTGATATTTCCCGTTGCGGAATTTCAAAACTCCCGTCAGATATTTTCTTTTCTGCAGTTATTACAACATCTTGTATCATTTGTAAATCTTCCTCCATTGAAACATCGATCACTGTTTGGTCTCCGATTTTCCGGCCCTGAGTTATAAATCCTATAAAGCTGAAAACGATGTTGTTTTCGGGGTTCTTTATTTTTAGCACATACTGCCCGTTTATATCGGTAACAGTTGCACTTATAATTCTTTTCATTTCGTCAGCTTCAATAATATTGGCTCCTACAAGGGTTTCGCCATCGGTTGCCGATCGAACCGTTCCCCTCACCACTCGTTCAGTTCCGGGATTCTGCCCGAAGGAAAAAAAAGGTATGAGTAGATAAATAAACAGAATTGTACCAACAATCTTAAATTTCATATCTGTTGTCATTTTATTCAAACCTTAAAACATTATCAATCTGATGAATAACCGCTGTAGAAGAAGTAGTAATGGATGAATTCGAAAATTCAGAACCCGTACCGGTACCGTCAATTTCCCGATAAGCCGGTGGATTACCGCTGAAAATGTAATCGCGTGTCAGAATGTTATACAATCCGTTGTCCTTTATAAGATTGGCTGTCCCCCAATTCTCAGTTTCCAATTTTATGTTATCCCCTTCGCTGATAATCCTCAACCTGTAATATTTGTCTTCGTATGTCCTGAATTGTGTTTCCTCATCGTTCTGCTTAATAGTTGCTGTTTGATAAAGCCTGACAAATGTCTCACCGTCAAGGAATACCGAGTTATCCTGGAAATGGTAACGCAGAAAACGCTCAAGTTTATCCATTGCATTTGTTTTTTGCTGATTATCAGTGATTCCATTTATCTGATCCCAGCTCATGATTAAACCATCGTTAATGGCTTGCCGGATGGACTGGTTGGTGGGAACATACACCGAATAATTAAACGTGTTAAAAAACCTGATGTTAAAATCGATACCATAGTAGTTGGTTCTTTTTACAAATATTTCTCTTGTTGCGGGAAACCCGTTTAGCAAAGCAAAAAACTCGCTAAACTCCGGCGTTTCGCTTAATACTTTGTAAACGGATTGCAAAGGTGTCTGGAGTGGTTTATCAATAAAATATGTTGTGCCGTTTTGTTGCCTGTAAACGCCATTGTTCAAAACATTAACCACGGTACCCGATTCAATGTCATGTCCTGCCTGCACTTTCAGTTCAGCTCCTTTTCCCTCAACCAGCAATATGTTCCCGTCTTTGGTAAAAAAGTATTTGCCTCCCGATTCCACATCGCCAACCACAACGTGGGTGTCCAGAAGATCCAGTAATCGTCTTGAAATAAAATTCCTGTTGGTGATTGTACTAACGGAGTCGCCAACCTCTCCGGTTAGCGGATTGTAGGTATAAACAGTTGCATTCACTGAGTTGGTTTCTGTGTTATACCAGTATTTCATGACACCTTTTACTTCTTTTGCATAGGCAACAGGATCGATATAATTCTTAAAATAAGCATCGGTAGGCACAAAAAAACTGTATGTGCTTCTGAGTGCGTTTAAATAAAGATAAAATTCGTTTTCATTCACCGCCCAGTTGAAAACACTAGTTTCATTGCTTAAAAGAACCGGAGCGTAAACCGAAATATAATCATCAGGAGGATATACTTTGTTGGTGTTGTAAACCACGCCGTTCAATCCCACATACGAACTGGTAATATCGCCCGGCCCGATGGGGATGGGAGAGTTGTTGGCATCCACTAATTTATCGAAACGCCCGGGTACTGTTTCGAGAAACGATTCCCGAAGATGCCTTCTCAGAAGCTTCATGATTATGTAATCAGGGGTGTTTTCCCAGGTACCAAAACGGTTCTTTAAGATAACTCCTGCTCCGGTTTCAAAATAGCTTGTCATGGCCGCATTGGTTGGTGCAAAAATTGCTGCCATATCCGACTGCATTGAACTGCCGGCAGCAGACGAAACATACTCGTTTCTGCCCGGATTTAAAGGCAACAGTAAGTCAGTACTTATCAGACTTCCATTGGGATAACGAATTTGTCCGTCGTAATCTGAAAAATATATTTTCTCAAAAATTGAATCGATTGGATTTTGCGGATTGATCAGATTGTACGCACTGGTCTGATTCGCATTGTAGTAAGGTGCGCAAAAGCGATCGAGCAAATCCGAAAATATTTTTAAATTGGGATTGGTTTTCAGGTTTTCGGCAACATTCACCGGCGGGATAAGTACTTCCTCCAGCACGTGGATGTATCCGTTCTTGCAGGTAATATCTCTTTCGATGACTTTTACACTGAAAATATGGGCATCGTTAGTGGTCCGGTCAACACCCGTGATAAGGCTAAAATCATTATTGTCAATACCGGCGTTTTTAAGTGATTTCTCCAGGAAATGAACCATCGGCCACGAAGTAGCATCTTTCATCAGGTGAATCCCTTTGTTACGGCGACCATCCCAAAAACGACCTTTGGGCAACAAGTCCCCCGATTCGAACTGAATTGAATCGAGAACTGAGACAGATGTGGAACGTCGCAAAGCCGTTCCTTCCTGCAGCGTGCCGTCGAAATAATTTGGCAAAGTTTCTATCAGGTAGGCATTGTCGATCATCGCAAACTTAATGATCAGTTTTTTCTGTGTCAGCGAAAGCTCGTCATAACTGTTTACATTCCACGGATTATCCTGAAAAAAGCGGTCGAAGGTTGCATCATCTGAAACAAAGAGCGTTTTACTTCCTGTTTTTTGTAGCACTGAGGTATAACCAACATCATCAATTAATTTAATGAAATAACTAAAATTTCCGCTCGTTTTTAAATAATCATAGATGCTCTCACCAAGCCAATCGGGTTCCTGGTTGTCGTACAAATAATCGTCTCTGCAGGATCCTAAAAGTAATGTTCCAACCAGAAAAATAGTGAGCAGGGCCAGTCTGTTATTGTGATTCCAAAATTCTTCTTTCATTGATTTAGCAAGTATTTAGTTTTAGTTCACTCTATTCATATTACGAATGTAGTTTGACGGAAATAATTTGAGAATCTGAAATCCGTCAAAAACCGTCAGAATTTCACAATCCTGTTTATCCAGACTGTCTATTTAACGGAAATGAATATTACTGCCTGTAAGGCATAGCCTTTTCCTTTTGTTCCAATCGTATATATGTGTTAAAAAGCACCTGTTTTAATCCGGGATAAGATCCGCTTTCATATGCCTTTAATAAATAGGGCAATGCCTTCCGGTATATCGCTTTACCTTCTTCAATGCCTTTGGTGTAAATGGAATAGTCAACCCTGTCGGGGTTTGTTTTAGACTCGTATTCTTCTTTTCTAAATGCGAATATTTCAGTGCCATCGTTGTACAACATCATGCCAATACCCATATTGGCACCTGAATGATTGGGATCTGCCACCAAAACCTTGTTGTAATAAACCTTAGCTTCTTCAATCTGATCCAGGTTTTGAAGTGCCACCCCCTTAAAAAACAGGTATCCTATCTCATCCGGATACATCTCTAAAAGTTTATTGACTGTATTCAGTAATTTTTCATATTGACTGGTATTTGCATAGTGATTTGCAAGACTTTTTGTTAAAGGATCATCAAAATCCGGGAAGGCCTTTAACTTTTCCAGCAGTGCAAATTCATATACCGAATCATTTTTTTCTTTTTTTGAAAGGCTTATAAGCTTGTCGTAAATGTCGAGTTGAGGTACTTCCAGTTCAACCGCTTTTCTGTAATAATTTATCGCATCTTCCGTATTTCCAAGTGCCTCGCTTGATATGCCGGCATAGCTGTAAACAAAGGCAAGCTGAGCAGAGTCTCCCGCATTGGATTCAATTATACTTTTGCAGGATTTTAACCCTTCTTCGTAATTGCCATCCATCATTAAGAATTTAATCTCAGTTAATTGGGAGTCAATGTCTTGTGCTTTTATTGCCGACCAGATTAAAAGGATTGAACATGCTACCAATACAAATTTTCTATACATTTTTAACCCCTCCCTTAAAAAATAAATTAGTAATCAAAATTATAATTTACCGGCTTCAACCATCGAATACATATTAGTCAAAGTCTGTATATAAAATGGTCTGAATAATTAGTACCAGCCTATTCTGTTTACCGCGATAAAACCATCTTTATGCTCGATTTCTGTTCTGGGGTAATCAGCTCACAAAAATAGACTCCATTCGTTACAACCTCATTATCACTGCATTTACCCTCCCACTGGATTTCATGTAACCCTCCATTCAAAAAACCATCTGTAAGAACTTTAACCACCCTCCCGGTTAAATCCAGCACCTGAAGTTTAGCATCCGTACTTTCACTTAACTCGAATCTTATTTTGGTTGATCTCTTAAAAGGATTTGGAACATTTTGAAACAATCCTGAAGACCGATCTCGTTTTACATCATTTACTCCAACTGAAATATCCTTTTTGATGGTTATTACACATGCCGAATAGGCCGAAGAAACAAATGAAACGTTCTGCCCGCTGACCGATACGGAGTTTTCTGTTACCCTTATTTTATCCGGATGCGAAAAAGTATTCTCATCATAGAGTGAGGGAGAAGAAACTCTTTTTATAACAGCTGTTTCGGGAACAAACGAGTCGTCCAGGTTTAGTGTGATGTTGATGTTATTCGTTGAGGTATTTACAACTTTAAAATACACTGTACTGCTATCAGCAGACAAGGTGGAAACAACATCCAACGAACTATTCGAACCTGTGGTTTTTAAGAAATTTGGTGCAAAGTGTTCCCGCCACAACTTCATTACTACATAGTTTGGTGCAGGAAACCAGTCAGAATTATTGAAGTTTATAAAAGCATTGTTCCAGGCACCGGCCGAAGAATGTCTCAACCACAAAGCCGGGCCACCCAGTGTAAATCTTTCGCCCTGCCTTTCAAACATGTTAAGCATACCCCCTGCGTAAAGACCTATACGCCAGTCGATGGGGTCCCAAAGATTCCACTCCGACATATAAATTTCCACATCGGGATTGGAGGAATTCTTTATTCTTGCCGACAAATCTTTAACAAACGCCTCGTATTCGGCCACACCGGTTTTAAATTTACCTGGATTTTCATAATGATGTGTGCTGATATAATCGATTAAACCGGCACATTCATTAAGCAAAGTCTGGTTCCAGTTGTAATCGTAACTGCCACTTCCACATGCGATAATTTTCACATCGGGGTATTTTTCGCGCATAGCCGGGGCAAATGTTTTCACTTTATCCACATAGGCATTAATTCCGGCACTCCAGGTTTCATTATCAATTTCCCAGTATTTCACATGGTAAGGTTCGGGGTGCCCGTTGGCAGCCCTTATTGCGCCCCAGGTTGTTGTGATATCACCATTGCAATACTCCATCCAGTCCAACGCGTCCTGCAAATACTGTGCAGGCTCAAGTTTTTTGGTAATTACGGCTCCGCAGGTTCTGTCAAGTACTCCGGTGTTTACCACTATTAACGGTTCGGCACCAACCATCCTGCACATTTGTATGAATTCATCAGTACCGTATGAGTTCACATCGATGTCGTTCCACAATTCGATGGGATAAGCGATGCGGTCCTCTTGCGGTCCAATGCCATCTTTCCAGAAATAAGCCGAAACAAAACAGCCTCCCGGCCATCTGATAATGGGTGGCTGCAAATCTTTAACCGCCTGAAGCAAATCCGGTCTGAAACCGTTGCTGTCAATTGAATTTTGGCTCATCAAGCTTACCTGGTCTATTAATATCTGGCCGGAATCGGGTGTGGAAATTCTTAAAATACCCTCAGTTGTTGTTGCCTGCGGATCAAACTCAAAAGTGAATTCTTCCCAGTCGGCGCCCGAAACAGTGAATTCATCCTGTCCCAAAACAGCTCCTCCGCCAAAAAGTTGAATTGCCAATACTTTTCCCGGTTCTGCTTTTGCCCAAAACGAGCCGTAATATTTTTGCGGAATGATATTTATATTTTGTTGCTGAATATAGGCTGTGTTACTTTCCGGGTTCACCAGTAGTGCGCAGAAATCACTGTTAAAAGCATCACCTTTTCTGTAAAGCCGGGCATTGTTTGATTTTTTCCAGTTGGCGAACTCAGCTTCTGTAAGCTCGCCCACTTCCGGCAACTGGTTATAAAGGGTATCGCCGCTTGAAATATCGGTGACTACAATGTTTCGGAAAGTTGCTCTGGTAATCCAGGTTCCAATTCCAGCCTGACCGCTAAAGTGTGTGTCATTATCGGTGAAATCAAAAAGCAGGTCCCCGTCAAACCATATTTGGAAACGATTTCCTTCGCAACGAATTTTTATGTCGTACCAAACGGCTGTTGCAATGCTACCGGAGCTGGTAAGTCCGTTAAAAACTCCCCAGCGTCCCTCACCGGCAGCTCCTTTTTCAATGGCATGCTGACTGTTTCCCCAACCGCCAATATTCAGCCAGTAGAAATTATCTCCATCAGCTCTGAACAATACAAGAAAGCCTTCATCTCCTCCCAGCTTTTGGGCTTGCAGGGTAATTTCATAATTCTGCCAGTTGGTTTCTCCAAAAAGCAACCGAATGTTTTCGTTTAATGAACTTTGGACAATCGCATCGCCCTCAATGTTCCATTCACCTCCTGAACCGACTATTCTTTCAAAACTGCGGTTCCACACCAAATCTCCCCATAATCCTCCGTTTGTTGAATTATAAATGTGCTCCAGAAACTGGCCGTAAACATTAATGTCTATCTGGTGCTCAATTTGTTTTGTGTCTATATTATACGTTGTTTGGGCAGTTAATGTATTCAAGCCAAGACAAAAAACAATCAGAATCAGCGATAAATACTTTTTCATCTTATTAAAATTTTAATTTTCACCCCTTCTAAGGTGGAACTCGTATAATTTGAATTACTGTCGTTCGTGTCAAAAATTTGTCCTGCCCGTTTTATTACCACAATCGTGCTAATAAACTCAAATATATGCAATAAAAACCCTAAAATATAAGTTTGACTAATTTTTTGTATATAAAAACCAGATAAAATGAACAGTGCAACGATTACCTGATGTGTGAATTTTGTAATTTTAAAAGGAAATATGTAAAATTTTTGCCCGACCCGGAATGTACCATTACCTGAACTGATACTCACCTTCTTTCATTTGCGAGAATGCCATGGGGCCTAAGTCGGTTGCTACAGCGCGCCCGTCGAGTGTGGGGTGGACAGTGCCTTTGGCTTTCAAATAAGCTGCAATTACCTTCGTGTTATAGTCATTCATGAATTCAAGCATCGTCAAAAGAACCAGCGATAGGCCAGATTGAAATTTCGTCCCGGCATCACAAAATTACGATCTTCGATTCTTGACAAGTGATCGCGGTATTTGGTATCCAATGCATTCTGTACTTTCAGTATCACTACATGACGTCCGGCTCCGCTCATTCTCACTCCGGCCTGAAGGTTTAAAAGCGTATAACCATCGGTTGTCTCCTCTTCGGGAGCCACTTTCCCCTGACGGCTGACTGCCATAAAATTGGCACCAATCCATCCGCGGGTAAAATCATACTCCAGCTCGTTGTTGAACCGAAATGGTGGTATAAACGGCAGATTTTCGTTGGGAGCGCCTCCAATTTTCCGAATGCCTCGCACCCAATCGGTACCAGACTGAAACCTTAGTCCTTTTGCTATCTCCCACCCCAGGCTAATCTCACTGCCGAAAAGCACAGCTTCTCCTTCCATGTAGGTAAAAACAGAATAGCCCGAAGGCTCATGAACCAGTCCGGTGGGTTGAAAAATGATGTAGTTGGAAAATTCGTTAACAAACCCGGTTACTTCAATTTCAAAGTTGTCTTTTTTGTAATTCACAAACAGGTCGGCTCCATGGCCTATTTCATCCTTTAGGTTTGGATTGCCCATTTCATACACTCCTGCCCCCAGGTGGGTACCATCGGCAAACAATTCCTCCACGAGGGGATTCCGGTGCGACCGCGCCAGCTGACCTCCTATCTCCATTCCTTCCATTGGCCTGATGTTAAGCCCGATAGAACCTGAATAATTGAAAGAGTTGCGCTGCAAATCAACATCGGGGAATACCTCGTTTCTTAAAGCCCGGGAGTTTTGAAAATCAAGCCTCACCCCGAATTGCAGACGCATGGCATAAGAAAGCGGTACTTCCTGAAAGGTGAAGGCTCCGAGTGTAAAACGCTGCTCTCCGGGAGTATATGCCTCATCTCCGGATATATCGAGCTTTTGACCATTGAAGCTAAATCCCAAAGCACCTCTGGCAAGTATGCCAATTGGCTTATGTTGCAGAGTCAATGTTGAGCTGAGGGCGTTCTGCTTGTATTCCAGTTAAATCTCTTCCCCGGAAATACCGCCCGGAAGATGGTCTATCTCCACCTCTTGCTGAAAAAATCGGGTGGCATTGAATCTCACCTGTGCCTGATCAAACAATTCACCATACAGCTTGCTACCCAAACGTCCCTGCAATGCCATCCGGTTGGCACGTATTTCAACACTTTCTTCAGGAACATCAATCGATTCGGGAATTTCAAATGCCTGGTCGGAGATGGAAAAACTCAACCCGCCGTTAATTCTGTCGCGGTTCATACCCCACCCCAGTGAGCCATCGTAATTTCGCATGGAAGTGCCGGGTATTTTCCCCTCCGGAGTTGTAATGTCACCTGCCTGACGCATGGCCATACGACCTGAGAATGCGTTTTTCTCACCGCCATAAGTCAGTCTGCCAAAACCGGCGCCCATATCGTTCATCGTAGCGGCCTGCGCCGAAACCACTCCGGAAAGCCCTTTATCCCACTGGTCAGGAATGTCGGTGGTCATCAGATTGATAACCCCACCCAATGCGCTGGATCCGTAAAGCAGACTGGCGGGCCCCCGTATTACCTCCACACGGCTGGCTGCCAGCGGATCAAGTGAAATGGAATGATCG
>JAHYIT010000296.1 GCA_019429205.1 Mariniphaga sp.
ACAAACGATTTCATTTCTGAAACTTTTAAAAAGCCCAGTTTTTCGGCAAGCGCTTTATTAATAGCTACATCCTGCTGGTACCAAGGCATGTGCTGGTAAGTTCTCCAGAATTTTCCAAACTGTCCGGTAAAGTCTTCGTGATGCAGGTGAAGCCAGTCGTATTCCGAAAGTTTTCCTTCCAGAATTTCTTCATCGTAAATCTCGTCGTATTCAATTTCAGCATAAGTAAGAACCAGCGTTACAGCATCGTCCCATGGTAGTTTGTTTGGTGGCGTATAAACGGCAATTTTTGGGGCTTTGTTCATACTCACGGCATCCTGGTTAACCTCCGGTTGTGCAATTTCATTTAAAATAGCCGAAGCCTGGGCATCTGCAATTGTTTCGAAAGTAACCCCTCGTACCACACATTCATTTTCAATTTCAGGGTGATGTTGCATGAGAAAACTGCCGCCCCGGTAATTAAGCAGCCATTTTACCTCCACATCGCGCTGAAGTACCCAATAAGCTATTCCATAGGATTTCAGGTGGTTTCGCTGGGTATCGTCCATGGGAATGAGCAACTGGATGGCTTGCGCCTGTATAAAAAAGAGCCAAAACCCGATGCATAGTATGATTCTGTTTTTCATTTCTGTTTTCCTTTATTGGATAAATACAAACAACAAAGGTAATAAGTTTATGAAACGAGCATGTAAAATATTTACGCCCATGAGGATGATTAGAATACATGCGAGTTCCATACTATACCTTTGAAAGTAAACAATTTTAATAGTATGAAAATTTAGAATGGAGGATTATCCGACGCTCCTGACCTGTCAAAATTATTGTTGTGAGAGATTCCTGCCCCAACTGATTCTTCGTTGTCCTGGTTCATTTTTGAACTGAATGTTTTTGCACTTCCAAATGCGCCAAAATTGGTTTCCATATCGCTGAACTTGGCCAGTTCTTTTTTGAATGCCAGGTGCACATCGCCGGTAGCTCCGTTTCGGTGTTTTGCAATAATAATTTCTGCAACGCCAATCAGTGAATTGCCCGAATCGTCCTCAGTAATTCCGTAGTATTCGGGCCGGTGAATGAAAGTTACAATGTCGGCATCCTGCTCAATAGCACCCGATTCACGAAGGTCGGAAAGTTGCGGGCGTTTTCCTTCGCGCGATTCCACCGAACGGTTTAACTGCGAGAGGGCAAGAATGGGGATGTTCAACTCTTTGGCAATGGCTTTCAGCGAACGCGAAATGGCACTCACTTCCTGTTCGCGGCTTCCGCGGTTATCAGAGCCGGCTGTCATCAACTGCAGGTAATCCACAATAACCACCTGAATGTCGTGCTGCATTTTCAGTCGGCGGCATTTTGCCCTGAATTCGAAAATGGAAAGGGCAGGTGTGTCGTCAATAAAAATGGGTGCTTTTTCCAGTGCCGATATTTTCCGGTTCAGGTGTTCCCATTCGTAATTTTCGAGCCGGCCGGTTTTTAGCTTGTCGTTACCAAGCTCGGTTTCGGCGGCAATAAGCCGGTTTACCAACTGGATAGAGGACATCTCGAGCGAAAAAATGGCTGTTGCGCGGTTGTGTTCCACTGCCATATTTCGGGCCATACTCAGTACAAAAGCTGTTTTTCCCATAGACGGACGGGCGGCAATAATAATAAGGTCGGTTTTTTGCCAGCCGGATGTGATTCGGTCGAGTGCAGTAAAACCTGATGGAACTCCGCTCAACCCGTCTTTTCGTTGCCTTGCTTTTTCAATTAAAAGAATGGCTTCGTTCAGCACCGGTTTAATGGGAACAGTTTCCTTTTTAATGTTCCGTTCAGCCACCTGGAACAAAGATGATTCTGAAAAATCAATCAAATCGTCCACATCCATGGAATCGTCATACGATTTTGCCTGAATTTCGGTA
>JAHYIT010000297.1 GCA_019429205.1 Mariniphaga sp.
CAGAAATGGTCTGTTCATCATTTAATTTTTTATCGAAAGCCAGAATCTGGTTCGAATTAATGGTACGTGTTACGCCACTGCTTTTGTAAATATACCCCCCTTGTTCAGCAAACTGTCCAATCTGGTTATTGTCAATTCTTGAACGGTTGGTTTGTGCGTTGTCAACACCAAGGTTAAGGATCAAATCCAAATAGCTGGTAATTGAAACAGTAGCACCACCGGTAAAGTTAATGCGGTCAAGTGCGGTATTTTCAGTATTCAAAACCTGTGTTCCGGCAGGGTTTGCAATAGGCATAACCGGCCTTTTCATATCATCACGGTCACCAAAATCGTATTGTTTGTTTCCGTTTTTATCCAAATCGAGCGAACCATCGGGGTTGTGCTGATAAATCGGATAAATTGGAGCTACAACCTGAGCCACATAAAAAATGTTTGCTGAACTGCTCCCGGTTGAAGTCGGATTAAGCGTATTGGTGCGAACGTAAGAAACATTTCCGTTAATTTTCAGCCATTTGGTTACATCCTGAGCCAGTTTTAAACGAGTGGTGTAACGTTCAAAACCACTGTTGGGGCTGTATCCTTCATCGTCGAGGTAGTTGAATGACATAAAGTAGTTGGTGCCTGACGATACGCCGCTCATACTAACTGAATGTTCCTGACGGATTCCGTTTTCAAAAACTTCATCTTCCCAGTTTTCCTGGTAAAGTAACCTGGCATTAGGGTTCAATCGCCCTGTAAGAGGATCAATAACCTGATTGTCCGGCACATCATAATTGTTGTACCCAAGCATCCATTCTGTGGCGCCGGTAGGATTGGTGAATTTAATTAACCTGTTGCTTGCATAATAACCGGCATCAACAAACGAATAGTTATTTCTGTAGTACCTGTCATTTCGTAAACCTTCCCAGAATGTTTCATAATATTCGGAGGGGTCAGTCATTACATCATAACCTTTATAGGCTTTTGAGTTGATACCAATTCTGCTGTCGACAGAAATACGCGGTGCGCTTGAAGTTCCCCGTTTTGTAGTAATAAGAATAACACCGTTGGCGGCACGCGCTCCGTATATAGCGGTCGCAGAAGCATCTTTCAACACAGTCATCGATTCAATGTCAACCTGGCTGATATTGTTGATGTTGCCTTCGTAAGGAATTCCATCAACCACGTATAACGGAGAACTACTTGCAGATAATGAGCCCATACCCCTGATGCGAACACTTGCCCCTGTACCGGGTTGCCCTGTGCTGCTGGTAGTTTGAACTCCTGCCACGGAACCTTCCAACGCTCTCGAAATATTGGATACCTGAATTTTCTGAAGCTCTTCACCCTTTATGGCCGCCTGAGAACCGGTTAACGACTTTTTAGTCTGTGTACCATAGGCTACAACCATCACTTCATCCAGGCCTACATAAGCCTGTTCCATTACAACATTCAACGTGTTTCCGGTAATTTCCACCTGCTGGGCTGTCATCCCAACAAAAGAAAAAATTAACCTTTGAGCATCATTCGGAACATCAAGCTGGTAAACACCATCAATATTGGTGATTGTTCCCAGCGTAGTACCTTCTACCATAACAGAAACACCTGGTATCGGAGTTCCGTCATCGGCACTGGTTACAGTACCCGTAATACGCCGAACCTGTGCTTCAACTGTAAGCATGCCAATTAAAGCAATGCCAAATAGCATTAGCGCAATTTTCTTCATAAATCAAATTTTAATAATTAATTACTCACTCTTTAAGGTGGCGAATATAAAAAAAAATTAAAGAATTAACTTAATTTCACAATTATTTGAACTATTTATGCCAATGTTCATTAACTGTTAATTTTGTATTGAACAAAAGAAAGTGGGTAAAACAAAAATCATTCTGCAAATCCGGGGGAAATTTGAATTTTTACT
>JAHYIT010000117.1 GCA_019429205.1 Mariniphaga sp.
AAAAAATAGTGCGTTTTTTAGGAAAAGCCGAACGTTTCAAAGGAATGTGGTCTCACTGGTACAACACCGACGGAACAGCCCACCCATTTGGAAACCAGGTGAAAACCGGCGATGTGATTGAAAGTTCGTTCATGATGGCCGGACTGCTCACTGCTGCTGAATACTACACTTCAAATTCACCTGTTGAAGCTGAAATACGTGATTCTGTCGCCTCATTTTGGAATACCATGGACTGGAAGTTTTATGCTCAGTCAGGTACAGAACTGAAATGGCTCTGGTATTCGCTCGAAAATCGTTTGGAATTGAATATCAACGGTTGGCACGAAGGATGGATTGCCTATATTCTGGCCTTGGGGGCTCCTGGAAATAATGCAATTTCAGAATCGGTATATCAACAGGGATGGCAAAAGAACGGAGATTTTTATCACCCGAACCGGTCATTTTATGGATACGAACTTCCTTTGGGCGAAGATAAGGGTGGCCCGATGTTTTTTGCCCATTATTCGTTTCTGGGCCTAAACCCGCAATTGCTGGAAGACAATTACGCCAATTACTGGAAACAAAATGTGGCGCACACCATGATTAACCGGCATTACTGTGTTACCGACGCACCAAAAGCAAATAAATATGATGAAAAAAACTGGGGATTAACTGCTTGTTACGGCGGAAAACCGCCATGGGAATACAAAGCACGTTCACCCTTAAACGACGATGGAGTTATTGCGCCAACTGCCGCGTTAGCTTCATATCCGTACACCCCGTTTTACAGCACACAGGTTTTGCTCAATCTGGCCGAATTACCATTGGTTCACGGAACCTATGGATTTGCCGATTCTTACAGTCCTGCAACAAACACCTCTGAAAAAAAGCATCTTGCCATCGACCAGGGGCCAATTGTTGTGATGATGGAAAATTACCGTTCAGGACTAATCTGGAACCTGATGATGAAAAGTGAACACGTTCAAAGAGGATTAAGCCTTGCCGGCGTAAAAGAAAAACCCGGGTATAAACAGGGATTCCACCTGGCAATGATAAACACGGCCACCGAAGAATATGACATGATGCGACATCCGGACCGCAAACAGTTTGAACTGCATTACTTTTTGGAAAGCGCCGGAAATACCCAGTTTTCAATTACAAATAAAGCCGGAGACAAAATTGTTTTTGAAAAATCTGTTTCCGCAGTTGCCGGAGAAAATATACTTGAATTTGACAGCAAGGATATTTTAAATGGGAAACAATATGTAATAAAAATGATAACTCCCGATAGTAAAGAATATTCAATTTTAACAAGATTAAGATAATTCGCAGTATTAATAATTTTAAAACTAAGGACCATGAAAAAGATTTTTACTTTATGTATTGTATTATTTTCCTTTGCAAATTTATTTGCACAGGGTTTGGAAGACATCCTGCTGGATGACTTTGAAAGTGGCGAGGTAAGTTTTACCGAAGAGGTAAATGTAAACCCGCCCGCGCACATGGATGTTGCTGTTGTTGATAATCCGGTAAAAGCAGGGATTAACACCAGCAATAAAGTTTGGGAATGGAAACGCTATGACGCTGAAAGTGCCAATGTAATCTGGGCAGGATTTTATGCAACGCTGAAAAATGAGATTCCCAATGGTTACCATCGCATTGAAGTAAAGTATTTGCGTACAAATGAAACTTCGCAACTAAAAATTAAATGTGAAGGAGCGGTTACCAAAGAGATAAGTTCTGTTACACCGGCTACAAAAACAAACGAATGGGAAACACTGGTTTTCGACCTTACTGAAAATGAGATTAAAAACATAAAAGTTTTCGGAATGTTTCCCGATTTCTATGAACCAATTGACCCGACTGCAGTAACTTATATCGACGATATTAAAATTATTTACGATGAATCGGTAACTCCACCTCCGGGTCCAACATCGCTTGTTTTGTTCGACAACAGCGAAAGCGACCGTTTTTACGATCAAAGCTGGTCAACCACAACTGCTCCAAGCACATTGGTTCAGGAACATTGGCAAGAAGCCGGCTTGCCCGATGGCGATAAACTTCCCGTTGTAACTGAACCGGTAAAAGCAGGCACAAATGCACTAAAACTGCAATGGAAATCAGCCGAAGGTGGCTCTTGGATGGCTTTGGTTGCTTCCATTGGTTGGAAAATGTTCGATTTAACAACAATGGATACCTTAAAATTCTGGATTAACTCTCCGGTTGATTTATCAAAAGCTGCATTGCCTAAATTCTTTTTCGAGGCGGGAAGCGGAGACCCAAACAAAACCGGGAAACTATTGCTTGCGGATTATATTGAAGCAGACCTGGTTGCCAATACCTGGACTGAAGTAAATATACTTTTAAGCGATGTTTGGGCTGCCGATGAAACCTTTATTGCAAAAGACATTATTAAAGGTATTTTCTTCGAACAAAATGCAGCCGACAATGTAGAACATACGTTGTACTTAGACGAATTTATTTTCAAAGCTAAAGAAATTCCGGTTGTTACTTCGGTTTTGTTTTTCGACAACAGCGCCGACAACCGTTTCCACGATCAAAGCTGGTCAACCAAAACTGCACCCAGCACATTGGTCCAGGAACATTGGGAAGGCCCAGGCTTGCCTGATGGCGATAAACTTCCCGTTGTAACTGAACCGGTTAAAGCAGGCGCAAATGCACTGAAACTGCAATGGAAGTCGGTGGAAGGTGGCTCATGGATGGCTATGGTAGCTGCCCTTGACTGGAAATCATTCGATTTAACAACAATGAAAAACTTTAAATTCTGGATTTATTCGCCTGAAGCGCTGCCAAAATCAGCTTTGCCAAAATTCTTTTTAGAGTCTCACAGCGGTGATCCTAATAAAACAGGGAAATTAATGCTGGCAGACTATGTTGCAACCGATTTGGCTGCCAACACCTGGACTGAAGTAAATATTATTCTTGCTGATGTTTGGGCAGCCGATGAAACATTTACTGCAAAAGACGTTATTAAAGGTATTTTCTTCGAACAAAATGCAGCCGACAATATTGAGCACACACTTTATTTAGATGAATTTTATTTTATATCCGATGAAGTTCCTCCGGTTATTGATGAATTAATTTTATTCGAAAACAGCGAAAGCGACCGTTTTTACGACCAAAGTTGGTCAAACAAAACTGAGCCAAGTACATTGGTACAGGAACATTGGCAGGAAGCCGGATTACCCGATGGAGATAAACTTCCCGTTGTTACTTCTCCTGTAAGAAGCGGTCCAAACGCACTAAAAATGCAATGGAAATCGGCAGAAGGTGGTTCATGGATGGCAATGGTTGCATCTATCGGTTGGAAATCGTTTGATTTAACCGACATGAAAACTCTGAAATTCTGGATTAATTCACCGGTTGATTTGGCCAAAACAGCTTTGCCAAAATTCTTCCTCGAATCGCACAGCGGGAATCCGAATAAATCGGGGAAACTGTTGCTTGCCGATTATGTTGATGCCGACCTGGTAGCCGACACCTGGACTGAAGTAAATATTTCTCTTGCCGATGTATGGGCAGCTGACGAAACATTTACTGCAAAAGACGTTGTTAAAGGAATTTTCTTTGAGCAAAATACGGCTGACAACGTTGAACATACCTTGTACATGGACGATTTTAAATTTGTAAGTACTGCTACCGGAATTAAAAGACCGGTTAAAAATTCAGAAATTCATGCTTATTACTCCAACGGGGAAATTAGAATTTCGAATTACTCGGGAAATGTCAGGGTATTTGATTTGGTTGGAAGAAAAGTGGCTGAAGGACCAGCTTACGATGGAAATTTCAGGGTTAATCTGAAAACAGGAATTTACATTGTAAACACAACCAAAGGAAGCACAAAAATCGCGTTGCAGTAGAATTATTCAAAATTGCTGCCCGATAAAATAAAAATTAAAGACTGACCAGGTTCGCAGGGTCAGTCTTTAATTTGCAATAATATCTAATTATGAAGAAATTAATGTTTTTTGCAGTTGCTTTCGCATTGCTCATTTCGTGCGGACAGCAGGAACAGAAATCCGAAATGGATACATTCATCAGCGATTTAATGTCGCAAATGACTGTTCAGGAGAAAATCGGGCAACTGAACTTAGTAACCCCGGGCGGTGGAATTTTAACCGGTTCGGTAGTGAGTACCGATGTGGAAAATAAAATCAAAACAGGCAGGGTCGGTGGCATTTTTGGTATTTACGGACCCGAAAACCTTCGCCAGGCACAACAAATGGCCGTGGAAGAAAGCCGGCTTGGAATTCCGATGATTTTTGGGGCGGATGTGATTCACGGCTATAAAACCACGTTCCCTATTCCGTTGGGAATATCGGCAAGCTGGGACATGGAACTCATTGAAAAAACAGCCCGCATTGCGGCGCAGGAAGCCACTGCCGACGGCATTTTCTGGAACTTTTCGCCCATGGTTGACATTGCCCGCGATCCGCGCTGGGGCCGTGTGGCTGAAGGCGCCGGAGAAGATCCGTTCCTCGGTTCACGAGTTTCAGAAGCAATGGTGCGCGGCTATCAGCAGGACGACCTGACACGGGAAAATACCATGATGTCCACCGTGAAACACATGGCATTATATGGCGCTTCGGAAGCCGGGCGCGATTACAATACGGTGGACATGAGCCGCAACCGGATGTTCAACGATTATATGCCTCCATATAAGGCGGCTGTGGATGCCGGTGTGGGGTGTGTGATGACTTCGTTTAACGATGTGGATGGGATTCCTGCCTCAGGAAACCGCTGGCTGCTTACCGAACTGCTGCGCGATGATTGGGGATTCGAAGGTTTTGTGGTGTCAGACTATACATCAATTAACGAAATGATTGCCCACGGAATGGGTGATTTGCAAACTGTTTCGGCGCTTGCTCTCAAAGCCGGCCTCGATATGGACATGGTGGGCGAAGGATTTTTGACGACCCTGGAAAAATCGCTGGAGGAAGGAAAAGTTACCGAAGCGGAAATCGACCTGGCCTGCCGCCGGGTTTTGGAGGCAAAATACAAACTGGGATTGTTTGAAGATCCGTACAGGTATTTTGATGCATTGCGCCCTGAAAAGAAAATTTTAACTGCTGAAAACCGGCAGGCAGCAAGGGAAGTAGCAGCCCGTTCGTTTGTTTTGCTGAAGAACGACAATAAGTTTTTGCCGCTGAAAAAGTCGGGTACGGTGGCCTTAATCGGGCCACTGGCCGACAATAAAAACAATATGCTGGGAACCTGGGCGCCCACCGGTGATCCGCAGCTTTCGGTTCCGGTGCTGGATGGAATTAAAAATGTGGCCGGTGATGCAGTTAGTGTTTTGTATGCCAAAGGAGCAAATATTTCGGATGACCCGGTTTTCGCTGCAAAGGTGAATGTTTTCGGAACGCGCATCGATATCGATGAACGCTCACCCGAAGTGATGTTGCGCGAAGCGGTTAATACCGCCCGCCGTGCCGATGTGGTGGTCGCAGTAGTAGGAGAAGCTACCGAAATGAGCGGAGAATCGGGCAACCGGACAAACCTGGATGTGCCTGAAAGCCAGAAAAAACTTATCCGTGCACTGGCCGAAACCGGGAAACCACTGGTGCTGGTGCTCATGGCGGGTCGTCCTTTAACCATTGAAGAAGAAGTTGAACTGGCCGATGCCATTCTGCTGACCTGGCACCCGGGCGTGGAAGCCGGAAACGCCATTGCCGATGTGCTATTCGGAAACTATAATCCATCAGGAAAACTGACGATGACTTTCCCCAGAAATGTGGGGCAGATTCCCATATATTATGCCCACCGCAACACCGGGCGACCACAGGCAGGCGATGAATTCGAGAAGTTCAAAACCAATTACCTCGACTCGCCCAATTCGCCGCTGTTTTCGTTTGGTTACGGACTGAGTTACACCACATTTGAGTACAGCGATGTTTCATTGAGTAAAACAACCATTTCTGCAAATGAAACACTGGAAGCTAAAGTAACGGTAACCAATACGGGAGAATACGACGGGGAAGAAGTGGTGCAGTTGTACATCCGCGATGTGGTGACCAGCATTACACGGCCGGTGAAAGAATTGAAAGGATTTCAGAAAATTTCACTGAAAGCCGGCGAATCAAAAGAGGTCAGCTTCACCCTTTCCGAAGAAGATTTGAAATTTTACAACTACGATTTGGATTTTGTGGCCGAACCCGGCGAATTTGTAGTTTTTATTGGCACCAGCAGCGATGAAGTGAAAGAAGCCCGGTTTGTTTTGGAATAGCTCTTTTTTTTTACTTTTGCTTCCCAATTTTTAGCGGTAGCATGAGATCAGACAGATTTAAGGGATATTTTTTTGCCATAATCGGAACGCTTGCATTTTCCAACGAATATATTTTCAGCAAAGCTGCGATGAACGAAGTGCACATGGCTCAGTTCGGAGTTTACTGGTTTGCTATTAGCTCCCTGCTGATTTTGCTGTACGCTTTAAGAAAAAGGAGCCTGGCGCAATTGCGGGTACTTACAAAAAGACAGGTTCGTATTTTAATTACCCTGGGATTTCTGGAAATACTAACCACAACTTCCTTTTACCTGTCCATAAACATCATTCCCGATCCGGCGGTTACATCCTTTTTGGGAAACATGTACCCGGTAATGCTGGTAATGGGCGGCATTGTTGTACTTGGCGAAAAGTTTGGCCCTATTGAAATTGTAGGTGGTTTTCTGGCGCTGGCCGGAGCATTTATTATTGGGTACACCGGCGAAACCGATTTGAAGAAACTGTTTATTCCCGGGACCGGCGTGGTTTTGGTGAATGCTTTTTTTGCCACAGTGGCCTCGCTGGTGGTAAAAGTGCATGTTAAAAAATTAAGTCCCGAATTGCTGAATCTAAATCGTTCTGTTTGGCTGCTGACATTTTCGTTTATCATGTTTTTTGTGTACAAACAGTCGTTTGCCATTCCTGTGTCAGCATTGAAAAATATTGCAGTTGGGGCAACACTGGGGCCTTTTCTGGCCATTCTTACCATTTACTATTCGTTCCGCTACCTGGAAGCTTCCAAGTCGTCGGTGGTACAAAGTACCAAAGGGATTTTTGTGCTGATTGGTGCGTATCTGTTTTTTGGCACCCTACCGCTGCCACACCAGCTTGTGGGAGGGTTTTTAACCGTGGCCGGTGTTTTGGTGATGACCCTGGCCAGGGCCGGTTTCCTCAAAAGACGAAAAGTATGATTTTATTTTCCCAGTTTCAGAATACGAAAAGCTCCGCGGACAACAATCAGAAAAACAAGTGTTCCCACTATTAAATCGGGGTATTTAGATTGGGTGAGCAACACCAGCACACCGGCTGCAATAACTCCGGCGTTAATTATAACATCGTTTGAGGTAAAAATCATGCTGGCCCGCATGTGCGCCTCTTTACTTTTTGATTTTTGTAGCAGGTAAAGACAAAACGAATTGGCGATTAAGGCCAGAAATGAAACCACTATCATTACCCGGAAATCGGGAATTTCCTCAACGTCGATGAACCGGCGAATGACTTCGATTAATCCAAATCCGGCCAAAGTGAGCTGAAAATAGCCGCTTAATGTGGCCACTTTCTTTTTTCGCGAAACTACCGCTCCCACCGCCCACAGGCTGAGCCCGTAAACCAGCGAATCGGCCAGCATGTCGAGCGAATCGGCAACCAGTCCCATAGAGTTGGAAATAAACCCGGTAATGATTTCGATGAGGAAAAAGGAAAAGTTAATGATCAGCACCGTCCAAAGCAATCTGGATTGCATCCCGGTATTTTCGACCGAACCTTCCGGTTCTGCTTCTGTGGTTTCTCTCAGTTCAGAACCAAGTTTTAACTCCGAAAGCCCTGATGCAATTTCAGAAATTTCACCCGTATGAAAAACAGTCAGGTTTCTTTTTTCCAAATCGAAATCCAGTTTTTTAATCCCTTCAAGGCCGTCTATTTTCATACGGATTAAATTTTCTTCGGAAGGGCAATCCATTTGGCTGATATGAAAAACAGACTTTTTCATGGATTAATCTTCATCTTCATCACCACCAAAAAACTCATCGGGATTAAATGGAATGTCATCGTCGGGGTCTTTGTCGAACGGACCCACACCGGGCGGGTTGAACAATCCCCAGCGATCGATGATGTAATTCCACTGGTCGAAACCGGCCACCCATTCGATAAACAGCAGGCGGTACTCTTCAATCAAATCGCGCACCATGTCGAAATATTCTACCTCTTCAAACCCGAACATTTCCAGCGAATGGTTGGAAACCATCAGGTCGCGGGCGGCTTTGCGAATAATGGCTGCCGCTTCCATGCGCAAATCGTACAAATCGCCTCCCTCGGCGCCGGAAATTTTTACGGTGAGCATAGCAGCATCAGAAAACATTTGTCCTTTTATATGCTGCAGATGTTCGTTATCATCGGGAATTAAATCGCAAATTTTGCGGGTCAATTGATAAATCTCTTCCCCCTTCTTGTAAATGGGAAGGTCCTCCACCCTTTGTCGTCTTTCGTCGTAATCCATTTTTTTGAAAAAAATTGGTTTTGAATCGGTTTAATCGCAAATGTACAAAAAATGTGAATTAACCATTTTAGAAGATGTTTCAGCAAAAATAAAGAAACCGGGCCTGATGGCAACTGGTTTTATTAAGCGTATATCAGATAAATGTTTCTTACAACCGGAAGGTGTGTGTATATTTCAACAGAATTGTCCGGTTTAAAAAAGCAGGTAATTCCGGAGATGAGTCTGATTTGGTAGCATTTCTGAGGTCATTCAGCACCAGGTAGAAATCATTTCCATCGCGCGGACTGTACCTGAGCCTGAAATTGGTCAGCATAATATTGTCAAGTTCATTATACTGAATAAAAGAACTCATCGAAAATTTCGTGTTTAGCATGTAAGTTGCTTTTACCCGTGCGATGTTATTGGTAAAACTTTGATTCTGGTTGGGGAAACTAACCTTGTCAAATTTATATGTAGCTGATAATTGCAGGCTCGATGAAAGGTTAAACTCAGGTTCCAGTTCTGCAGAAAATTTTTTGCCATCGAAAAAACCACCTCCGTCGATACTGAAATCCGCTACAATTTTTTTTGTTTTCGGGGTATTAAAATGCGTGCTCAGGTTCCAAAAAGAGTAATCATCTGCTGCAACAACAATGTTATTTGGCAAACGAAAATCATGAAACAGCCCTTCCTGGTTATATCCGAGTGACAGGAACATGCCAATGCCATTTTTTAAATCCATTTTAAACTGAGTGGCAATTTCCATAACTTCAATTTTTCCATCCAAAATTCGTTTTGTCATTTCAAAATCGTTTTCAAAAGAATATTTAAAAATGGGAGAATTTTCGCCTGGAAACCAGCCGTACCCCAGCGTTCCTCTGACTTCATGAATATTATTAATGAAAATAAAACCTGAACCTGGTTTGAAATTATTACCCCAATATGCATATTTCCCCTCGTATAAAAATCCTCGTTCTGCCCTGCGCTGTAACTCAATGGAGAAAAAAACCGGGTCGGTAGAAAACAGTTCCTTATCTATTGAATTGTCCTGCGATTGGGCCAGTTTTACATCCAGGTAATCCACATCCGTCAGCTTGAAAATTCCGTCCAAACCATAAGCCACATTGTAATTTCCTTCAAAATCAACGCGAGAAGTTACCATACCACCCAAATAAGAATTTTCATTGATGACCTGCTTTCTGAGGCGGGCCACGCCAAAATTTTCAGCCGGATTTCCATTAAATTTTGTGGTATTCATATTCAGAACCCCAACATCCCATTTCCCGAGCCGCCCCACTAACCGGACTCCGCCAAGTATATCCACTGGCTCTCCGCGCGCAATACCAATGTTCCGGCTGTAAAACAGGTTTTGCGGGCCTCCCAGTTCATAACTGAAAATTCCGGAACGCTCCTGAAAAAATAAACGTTTTTCCGGGAAAAAAAGGGAATAGCGGGTTAAATTCACCTGCTCATTATCGGCTTCAACTTGTGCAAAATCGGTATTTACCGTAAAATCGAGCGTAAGGTTGTTGTTTAAATTGTATTTCACATCGAGTCCGCCGGAAAACTCCGGTTCACCAGTACTCACATATTCATCGCCTGCTTCATTCAAATTGTAGTTTTTGGAGGTGCCTCCAAGAATGTAAGGTGAAATATAGACCGGATTTTTTGACTCAATCCCTTCAAAAACAATTGCTCCGGCCAGCGACGGTCGCAAATTGGCGCCCCGGCCATATTTGGTGTCGATGGCCGGCCAGGTATCAATCTCGTTGACATGGCTGATGTTCCTGTTGATTATCAGCCCCATTCGTGTAATATCGTTTGCACTTTGAAACCGTAAACTTGAAAATGGGATGCGCATTTCTACATGCCAGGCATCTTCATTAATCACTGTTTCAACATCCCAGTAGGAGTTCCAGGTATAATTTTTACTTCCACCGGGACCGGGGCCTCCATTCTGCCCGTCGTTTGATACAGCGTAATCAATTTTTAATCCTGAGGGCATGGTAAAAAATCCCAGTGCATTTTCGTTGTCATCGTAAGTATCGAGCAAAATTCCGAATGAGTCAGAATTTTCAGACTCTTCATCCCGCTTTTTGCTGGTTGATACCACGTCCGAAATGTCGTTGTAATACAAACTTGCGCCAATCCAAAGGTAAGTATCGTCGAAGGTGATAAAAACTTCACTTTTTCCCGATGGTGAATTTCCAAATACCGGGAAGTGCATAGTCAGCGGGAATGTGTTGCCAAGCTTCCATGCCGGTTCTGCCGGTATCCCGTCAAATTCAATTTCCGATTTCCTGGGTTCAATTTTTATTTCGGTTTGGGCGAAACCCGCTAAGGCGCAAAAAATTACTGGTAAAACACAGATTATAAGGTAGTTGATTCGTCGTTTCATGTTTTAAAAATTTCAGGTTGACGGAAATGCTAAATTGATTTTTTATTTTTTCAAAAGGTATTGGTTTTTAAACAAATATAATAACCAGAACCACTGCTGCACCTGAGGCTGTTAAAATAATTCCACGGCGAAACAAACCGGTTCCTGATTTGAACATCCATAAAGAGGAAATGGCCATAAAAAACAGCAGAATGCCATAAATTATTCCAAGCCAGTGCAACGGACTACGGGTGGATGTTTTGTGCAAACTGTTCATTTTATTCAGCCATGCCGGAAGTTCGCGACTGGTATATTCCACTAAACCGTTTTCTCTGTTGTATTGTCCGTTATTAAAAAAAAGCATGTTCCCATCGGTGCGTACGACTTTGAAATTTCGCATATGCAATATGCTGGCAAGCTCTTCAGCTTCCAGATTAGGTGCAATGGTTTGGGTAATTTCCCTTTCCTTTTTCAAAAATCCGGTGTCGCGGTAAATCAGCAAAATCCCGCTGAGGCTGTAAATAATTGTCAGGCCAATCAAAATAAATCCGATATCGCGGTGCAGCGAGCGCATGATTCGGGTAAGTCTGTTTTTCCCGTTTTTATTCCTTTTTTCCGTTTTCATTTTATCTTTTTTTAAAGGTTGAACTTTCGTTGTTTTTGTTTTTTTTGATGGATTCTATTTCTGAAAGTTCTGTTTTGGAGTTGAAACCGACAAAACGGGAGGTGAAATGTCTGGAAAAAGGATTGAATTGCAGAGCGCTGAAAGGAATTAAACTATTTTCCTGAGAACCATTCTGTAAACTCCGAAACTTTGGTTCGGCTCACCAGAATTTTTTCGTGAACCGGAATTTTCAGGTTGACTGACAGCCGACTGCCAAACCAGAAATCCACATCTTTTATGGCATCCTTTGCAACGATAAACTGCCGGTTGGCGCGGTAGAAGTCATCCGGGTTAAGCCGGGTTGTAATTTCATCCAACGTAAAATCGAGCGGATAATTTTTCTCATCTAATGTTTTAGCGATAACTTTTCCTGAATCGATATAAAAACAGGCGATATCACTTGCCAGCACCGGAACCATTTTGCTGCCTTTCAGCGGAATTAAAAAATGGGTTTGGTAGGTTTTTTTTGCCTTCATCGATTCCAGCAGTTGCTGAATCTGGTCCGGAAACTGTCCGGGCGAAGTTAGCCGGCTGAGTTTTGACAGCGCTTTCTCAACCGCCTCTTTTGTGATGGGTTTCAGCAGGTAATCGATGCTGTTTACCTTAAACGCTTCCAGGGCGTATTCGTCGTAAGCAGTGGTGAAAATTACCGGGCACAGAATATTCACGTGTTCAAAAATTTTAAACGCACTGCCGTCGGCAATATGAATATCCATAAAAACAAGGTCGGGCTGAGGATTTGCCTCCAGCCATTTTACGGTTGATTTAATGCTGTCAGTAATTTCCAGCACATTAATTTTCCGGGTTTCATTTAAAATATTTACCAATTGCCGGGCGGCCGGCTTTTCGTCTTCTACAATCAGTGCTTTCATTTTTCAGGTTTTAAAAAGGGCACTTCCACCGAAAACACATCTTCATTTCGGCTGATTATAATGTTTTTTTCTCCTATAATACGCAACAGTTTCGACAAGTTGGTCAATCCAATGCCGGTGCCTTCCTCAGGTGTCATTTTTTGCTGAATTTTGTTTTTCACCAGCAGTTCGGTTTCTGTGGTTTCAATGTGAATGGTAAGTGGAAAATCCTTGCTGATTTCGTTGTGTTTCACTGCATTTTCAACCAGGGTTTGAATGGTTAGTGGCGGCAATAGCAGGTTTTTAGTTCCTTCTTTAATTTTCATGGATACCCGAAGGTTTTCATCGTACCGTATTTTTAACAGGAAAATATACGATTCGGTGAATTCCAGTTCTTCAGCCAGTGTTACCAATTGTTTGCGATTTCTTTGCAAAGTGTATCGTAATACCTGCGACAAGTGATTTACATATTGTTTGGCCTGAACCGGTGAATCGTCGATTAATGTTTTCAATGCGGTTAGCGAATTGAACAGAAAATGAGGGCTCAACTGGTTTTTTAGTGACTCGAACTGGCTTTGGAGACTTTCGTTGCGTAACTTCTCATTTTCCAGCTCCATGTGTTTTTTCAGGCGGAGTAAATGAATAATAATCAACGAAACATAAGCAATTGCGGCTCCAAAGTAGTTGCGCGAAAAAAGTTCTTCGGTATGCCTGTGCAGGTTAATGTTAAAATGAAAAACGTTTCTCAAGCCCAGAAAAGCAAACAACAGCATAGTTACAGCAACAAAAGTGACAATCAGTGAAATAACCGTTTTTTTCAGATTGATTTTCTTTCGAACATCAAAAGGCGGTATCAAAAAGTAGTTCATGAAAAAAACGACGGTTGCAACAACAAACGTGGTGAAAAATTCATAAACAAAAAACGGGAGCGTGAAGTAGTCGTCACGGTGCCTGTGCCCCTGTTCAAACAGCACGGTGGTCATCAGTGAAAAATGGATGGTCAGGCTGATAACCAGAGAGAGGACAAGGGCAGTTCTGATATAGTTTGCCGGGATGCTTTTATTCATAGCATTCAAAGATACGAATAGTACAGTTTAGATGGGACGAAAAAGCCCTGAAGTGGCAAAAACAGGCTCTCGGATGTCGATATTCAAAGTTAAAATTCAACTTAAATCGTATTTTATACTTTTCCTTCAATTGTCTTAACCTGGATTTTGGGGATTCCCCGGATTACCCTGATTTTTCTCTTCTTCTAATCCCGGTAATCCTTCAATCAGGCAAAATCCCGGTTCCGACTTTTTTCCCCGGTTAGGATTCCTTGTATTTTTTATTCAACAGCCGCTTAAACTTCAAACTTCGTTCCCCAAAATTTATAAGCAACCCCACCTCCAGATTATA